>SVSQ01000078.1 GCA_015064245.1 Oscillospiraceae bacterium
TTTTCGGCGGCGGAGGCGGCGCGGAGAGAAGAAACGCTCCCAGACGCGGCGACGATATAACCTACCGAATGACGGTCACCTTCGAGGAGGCGGCGTTCGGCTGTACCAAGGAGCTTAAATATAATAGAATAGAAGCGTGTAAAGAGTGTAACGGTACGGGCGCAGATAAGGGCTCGGGTATCGAGACCTGCGGACGCTGTAAGGGTACGGGTACGGTTACCGTAACACAGCGCACCATGTTCGGTATGATGCAGTCTCAGAAGACCTGTGACGCTTGCCGCGGACGCGGTAAGATCATCAAAAATCCTTGTCAGAACTGCCGAGGCTCGGGTAACGTCAAGCTTACGAAAAAGCTGGACGTGAGCATTCCCGCGGGAGTTGACGAGGGAAACAGGATCTGTCTGCGCGGTCAGGGCAACGCGGGTATAAACGGCGGCTCGTACGGAGATCTGTTTATAATCGTTTCGCTCCGTCCCCACGAGCTGTTTGAAAGAAGCGGCAACGATATCTATTGCGAGGTTCCGGTTTCGTACGCGGAGCTGGTGCTGGGCGGCGAGATAGACGTTCCCACGCTTGAAGGAACGGTCAAGTATAATATTCCGGAGGGAACTCAGACCGGAACGCGCTTCTGCATCAAGGGCAAGGGTATAGTTTATTATAACACGAAGAACTACGGAGATCTTTACTTTACGGTAGTTATGGAGACTCCGAAAAATCTTTCCTCGGAGGCAAAGGACGCGCTTCGTAAGTTCTCAGACCTTTGCGGAAATTCAAACTACGTAAAAAAACAGAGATTTTCCGAAAAGATATCGAAGATCTTTAAGAAAAAGTAAAAAGGATTTTTAATACGCAGGTGAGTTTCGGGCGGAATTCGCTCGGGAACGTAAATAATCACACTTTGTAATAAAGGAATAAATGTTATGAGTTGGACACAGATCAGAGTTGAATGCGCTCTGAAGGAGCTGGATACGGTAACAGCCGTTATGAGTATGATAGATAACGGGCTTATGATAGAGGATTACAGCGACGTTACCGAGGGTATGAACGCCATATACGGCGAGCTTCTGGACGAGGAGATAATAAATAAGGATAAGACCAGAGCGGCAGTCTCGATCTATCTTTCGGAGGACAGAAGCGTCCCCGAAACGCTGATGCTCATAAAGAGCCGCTTCGACGCGCTCAAGGTAGAGGTAAAGATAGAGACCATAGGACTCAAGGAAGAGGACTGGCGAACTGCTGGAAGAAATACTACAAGCCGATACACATCGGCGAAAAGGTAGTGATCGTCCCTATGTGGGAGGAGTACGAGGCTGAAGCCGACGAGGTCACGGTAAAGATGGACCCGGGTATGGCGTTCGGTACGGGAACTCACGAGACGACGGCTCTCTGCGCGGAGATGATTGAAAAGTATATGCCTAAGGGCGTACGCGCGCTGGACGTCGGAACGGGAAGCGGAATACTGGCTATCCTCGAATCCAAGCTGGGCGCAGGCGCGGTAGAGGCGCTGGATATAGACCATAACGCAGTTAAGGTCGCAAAAGAGAACTGCGAGGCGAACGGCGTTAGCAACGTCGTCTGCAAGCAGTCCGACCTCATCGCAGAGGCGCAGGGAATATACGGCTTTATCAGCGCTAACATCGTGGCTGATATCATCATCAGAATGGCGGGCAACGTGGGAGACTATATGGTGCCCGGCGGAATACTCGTGGTCTCGGGAATAATCGAGCCGCAGGCAGAGCAGGTGATCTCCGTATTCAAGTCAAGCGGCTTCGCTTTGAAGGATAAGATCGATAAAAATGACTGGAACGCCTTCGCGTTCGTAAAGCTTTGACAGAAAAAGGGCGATAAAAACAGCGGAAATATACGGCTTTTGTGATAGTTAGCAAAAATTACGAAAAAAATATTAAAAAATTATATATTTTTTCAAAAACCTATTGAAAAATAACTAAAAATAGTGTAAAATAATATATATAATCTACAAATCTTTTGACTTGATGTAAAAAATCAAGAGGAGATGTATAAATTAAATCGTATAAAAGGGGTACGAAAGGAGCTGCCATATGTCAAACAGACTGTTCCAGGGAGTAATACATCAGATGAAGGATGCCGTTGACCGTATAATCGGAGTCATCGACGAGAACGGCGTCATAATTTCATGCAGTGAGCTTGTAAAGATCGGAGAGACACGCCAGGGCATAAGAGACGAGATCGCTTATACCACGGATGCCGTCGTTACCGGAGGATATACTTACAAGGCTATCGGCAATTCCGCGAAGGCGGAGAATATCGTATTTGTTGAGGGCGAGGATAAGATGGCGGATAAGCTGGCAACGGTCCTTTCCGTTTCTCTTAACAATATCAAGAGCCTTTACGACGAAAAATACGATAAGGCTTCGTTTATCAAAAACATAATTCTTGATAATATCCTTCCAAGCGACATATACATAAAGTCCAAGGAGCTTCATTTCGCGACAGACGTTGACAGACTCGTGTTCCTCATCAGATTCCATGGAAAATCGGATATGCTTCCTTTTGATATGGTTCAGAATATGTACCCCGATAAGAATAAGGATTACGTTATCAGCGTAGGCGAGCAGGATATAGTTCTCGTAAAGGAAATGAAGAGCTATACCGATTCAAGAGAGATCGAGAAGGTGGCGAAGAGCATCGCGGACACTCTGGGAGCAGAGTTCTTTGCGAAGGTATCCATCGGTATCGGTACTATCGTTGACAACATCAAGGACCTTGCCAAATCCTATAAAGAGGCGCAGGTATCCCTTGAGGTAGGTAAGGTGTTCGATACGGACAAGAACATCATCAGCTATGAAAACCTCGGTATCGGACGTCTTATATATCAGCTTCCCACCACTCTTTGCGAAATGTTCCTTCAGGAAGTATTCAAAAAGGGATCTATGGACGCCCTTGACAGAGAGGCACTGACCACTATCCAGGCGTTCTTTGAGAACAACCTGAACGTATCCGAGACGTCAAGAAAGCTGTTCGTACACAGAAACACTCTGGTATACAGACTTGAAAAGATCCGCAAGATGACAGGGCTGGATCTCCGCGAGTTCGAGGACGCTATCACATTTAAGGTAGCTCTTATGGTAAGACGTTATCTGACATCAAGACCGGTCAAGTTCTGATAAAAAACATCTATGCTTTCGGGCTTATGCGCGTAAGACCGCAGTCCGAAGGCATTTGAATTTAAAACGAAAATCGGAAAATAACGTCGAAATAAGCGTTTTATAAACCAATCAAGAAAAATACACCGAAAGGATGAAAATACATCAATGGCAAAGTTAATTACAGTTACTAAAGAAGGTTTTAAAAGTCTTCAGGATGAGCTCAATGAAAGAAAAGGCGCCAAAAGAGCAGAGATAAAAGAAGCGATAAAGATTGCAAGAGGCTTCGGAGACCTTTCCGAGAACAGTGAGTACGACGAGGCAAGAGAGGCTCAGGCGAAGAACGAGCACCGTATCATAGAGCTTGAGGAAATGCTCAAGAACGTGGTCGTTATCGAAGAGTCCGAGACGAACAGCAACCGAATCACTCTCGGTAAGACCGTAAAGGTAAGAAACGAGAGCACGGGCAAGGAGATCACGTACGACATCGTAGGTCCTACGGAGACCGATCCATTCGCTCACCGTATATCCGACCAGTCCCCCATCGGTCAGGCGCTCATCGGCGCGCAGGTCGGCGATACAGTTACAGCCGAGGCTCCCGTTGGACAGATCAAGTTCACGGTGCTTGAGATCGCAAAGACTGTCTGAGAGATGCATTAATTTAGGAGAAAAACGTTAAAATGGAAGAGATTTTTGAAACAGAAGAGGAGCTTAACGAGCAGGTCAAGATCAGAAAAGAAAAGCTGGAGGAGATGCAAAAGCTCGGTAAGGATCCTTACGTAATAACAAAGTTCGACGTAGATACGTCCAGCGCAGAGGCGAGAGCTAATTTTGAAAAGCTGGAGGCTGAAAAGGGCGAAGAGGTCGGCGAGAGCTACAAGGTAGTCATCGCGGGAAGAATCATGAGCCGCAGGATCATGGGTAAGGCAAGCTTTATCGACGTTCAGGACGGCGCAGGCAGGATCCAGAGCTACGTCAAGAGAGACGACGTTGGCGAGGAGATCTACGCAGAGTTCAAGAAGTGGGATATAGGCGATATCATCGGTATCACAGGCTTCGTTTTCAGAACCAGAATGGGCGAGATATCCGTTCACGCGCAGTCTATCAAACTGCTTTCCAAGTCACTGCGTCCTCTCCCCGAGAAGTTCCACGGACTTACCAATACCGATCTTCGCTACCGTCAGAGATACGTTGACCTTATCATGAATCCCGACGTCAAGAAGAACTTCATCATCCGTTCTCAGTTCATCAAGTTTATGAGAAAATATCTGGATGACCGTAACTACATCGAGGTTGAGACACCCGTTCTCAACACTATCGCAGGCGGAGCGTCCGCGCGTCCCTTCGTAACTCACCACAATACTCTCGATATCAATATGTATATGCGAATCGCAACAGAGCTTCCGCTGAAGAGACTTATCATCGGCGGTATGGACAGAGTTTACGAGATCGGACGTATCTTCCGTAACGAGGGTATGGACCCCAAGCACAACCCCGAATTCACATCCGTTGAGCTTTACCAGGCGTACGCTGATTTCCACGATATGATGGATATCTGCGAGGGAATCATTTCCGGCGCGGCTAAGAAGATACTCGGTACTTACGAGGTCGAGTGGATGGGCGAGAAGATCAACCTTGCTCCCGGATGGCGCCGCATGACCATGGTAGAAGCTGTTCGCGAGTACGTCGGCATCGATTTCGACGCGATCTCGGATGACACCGAGGCTGTTGCCGCAGCAGAGGCTAAGGGCGTCGAGCTTGCAGAGGCTGCAGAGAAGACATGGGGCAACGCGCTTTACGCGTGCTTCGATCAGAGAGTCGAGGAGCACCTCATTCAGCCCACCTTTATCACGATGTATCCCGTTGAGGTCAGCCCGCTGACTAAGAAGAGCCCTGAAGATCCCCGTCTTACCGAGCGTTTCGAGGCGTTCATCTGCCACAGCGAGATGGGTAACGCGTATTCCGAGCTTAACGATCCTATCGATCAGCGCGAAAGATTTGAGAAGCAGGTCGAGCAGCGTGAGCGCGGCGACGACGAGGCTGAGATGCTGGACGAGGACTTCCTCAACGCTATGGAGTACGGTATGCCCCCCACAGGCGGAATGGGTATCGGTATCGACCGTTGCGTAATGCTTCTGACCAATTCGGATACTATCCGCGAGGTCATTCTGTTCCCCACGATGAAGCCCCAGGACTAAGCAAATCTATTACAACCCAACATACTAAAAATATGTTGGGTTGTTGTTTCATAATAGAGAAATAGGCAGTCGGAGCTGCCGACAAAACGCTATTTTAAGTCAGAAAGAGATAATTTAAAATATGAAAGCTTGTATCATACAGCCGCCATACTCAAGGGATACGTCGTATTCTGACGAGTATTTTAACTATAAATTGCAGATGCTGGACAGATGCGACGAATCTGTCGATATCATAGTTCTGCCCGAGTACAGCGACGTTCCCTGCGCTACGTCAACGAAGGAAGAGACGTTTTATTACCACGGCAAATATATGGATGCTCTCATGAGCAAATGTACGGAGACTGCAAAAAGATGCGGCGCCACCGTCTTCGTGAACGCTCTTTGCGATATCGGCGGAAATTATCGTAACACGACCTACGCGATCGACAAAAACGGGGAGATAATAGGTAAATATTTCAAGAAACACCTTCCGCCCCTCGAGCAAGAGGTGCTGGAGCTGGATTCGGACTACACCTTTGAGTTCTCCTCTCCCTACGTCCTCGATATCGACGGAGTAAGATACGGATTCCTGACCTGCTACGATTTTTATTTCTACGAGGCGTTCGCAAATATCGCCTTGCAGAACGTGGACGTTATCATCGGCTGCTCTCTTCAGCGCAGCGACAGCCACGACGCTATCGAAACCATGTGCAGATTCCTGGCGTATAACACGAACGCCTACGTTCTGCGCTCGTCGGTCAGCTTTGCCGAGGATTCGGAAATCTGCGGAGCAAGCATGGCGGTCTCGCCTTACGGCAGGGTGCTGGTAAATATGAAGGGCAGATTCGGAATGGAAACGGTGGAGTTCGATCCGAAAGATAAGCATTATAAGCCCGCGGGCTTCGGAAATCCCGACGCGTCACATTACGAATATATCGAATACGGCAGAAAGCCCTGGCAGTACAGACCTGCGGGAAGCGCGATCATTAAAAATGAAAAGACACTCGGTTATCCGAGAGTTTGCGCTCATAGGGGATTCAGCGTCGTCGCTCCCGAGAACAGTATGCCTGCCTTCGGCGCGGCGGTGGCTCTCGGAGCAGAGGAGATAGAGCTTGACCTTTGGCCCACGGCGGACGGCGAGATAGTCTCCTGCCACGACAGACGGCTTGAAAGAGTCAGCACAGGAACCGGATTTATAACTGAAAAAACTCTGCAAGAATTGCAGAAATACGATTTCGGAGTTAAATTCGGCGAAAAGTTCAAGGGACTTAAAATAGTAACGTTTGAAGACGTTCTGAAAAAGTTCTCGGGACAGGTGATCATGAACGTTCACGTCAAGCCTTTGTCGCTCACTGAGGAGTATCCGCAGGACATGATCGAGAAGATAGTGGGGCTTGTACGAAAGTATAACGCTCAGAGCTATATGTATTTTATGCTGGAAACTGACGTTCAGATAACTCAGTTTAAAAAGTACGCTCCCGACATTCCCGTCTGCGTGGGACATCTCAGCGCAAGACCTTGGGAGATCGTAGACCGCGCCATCGAGCTTGGATGCGAGAAGGTACAGCTGTTCAAGCCTTACTTTAATCAGGAAATTATTGATAAAGCCCATGAAAACGGGATAAAATGCAACGTGTTCTGGTCGGACGATCCTGCCGAGACGAAACAGTTTTTGGATATGGGAATCGATACCATTCTCACGAACGATTACAATCTGATCTCACAGTGCGTTGAAAGAAAAGGTATATAGCAGAGCCAAAGCTACATATATTATAATATTAAAAAACGTAAATAAGGAGTTTTGAAATATGGCAGAACTTGACGTTATAGAAATACTTAAGATCATTATCATCGGGATAATCGAGGGTATAACCGAGTGGCTTCCCGTCAGCAGTACGGGACATATGCTGATATTCGATCAGCTCTTTATGCCCCTGAACGCTACGGAAGGTTTCAAGGAGATGTTCTTCGTCGTCATACAGCTGGGCGCGATACTGGCTGTGGTGGTGATGTTCTGGAAAAAACTGTTTCCCTTTGGGTTCAAAGGCAAGCTTACGGTCAAAACGGACATTATCAAAATGTGGCTGAAGGTGGCTGTGGCGTGTCTGCCTTCCGCAGTCCTCGGAATAATGTTTGACGATCTGCTGGAAAAATATTTCGGAAACGCTTTTACTATAGCGCTTATGCTGATAGTTTACGGTATCGCATTCATAATCATAGAAAAATGGAACGCCCATCGCACCCCTAAGCTTCAAAGCATAGACGAGATCGGATTTTTACCCGCTTTTCTGATAGGCGCGTTTCAAGTTCTTTCCTTGATCCCCGGAACGTCTCGTTCCGGTGCGACGATCATCGGAGCGCTGCTCATGGGCGTTTCGAGAACAGCTGCGGCGGAGTTTACGTTCTTCCTTGCGATCCCGACCATGCTGGGAGCGTCGCTGATCAAAATGCTGAAGTTCGGATTTGAGTTTACGGGGGCGGAGATCGCGGCGCTGGGAATAGGCTCGGCGGTGGCGTTCATCGTTTCGCTGGCGGCGGTGAAGTTCCTTATGGACTTCGTAAAACGCCACGATTTCTCCGTTTTCGGATGGTACAGGATCGCGGTGGGAGCGGCGATAATTCTGATCTCGGTAATAGGCTGATCAAAAATATTCACTTATAATACAAAAAAACATCTTGAAGATAACATAGTTTCAGAGTATAATGTATTTAAACTGAAAGTCGAAAGGTAAAAAGAAAAGTGCAGACCGTTAAAAGTAAAATCAAGAATTTTATATACTACTATAAATGGCATATGCTGATAATCGCGTTTTTTGTCACCGTTATATCAGTAATGGTGCATCAGATGGTGACCAGAGAGGAATATGACATCAGGATCCTGTACGCAGGACAAAAAATATTCAGTGAAGCGGAGCTGACAGCAGTTCCCGACGCTCTTACACAGCTTGGCGAGGACTACGATGGCAACGGAGAAAAGACCGCGCAGATGTTCGATCTGATAATAATGACCGACGAGGAGCTTAACGAAGCCTACGAGATGGGATATAACCCCTATTATCTTAACGGCTCGACCGTTAAGGAAAACCGCGATACTCTCACCTTCCACGCTATGGCAAACGAATTCACCCTTTTGTTCCTGTCGCCCGAAAACTACAATCTGCTTCGCAATCATAATCTTCTTGTCAAGCTTGCCGATCTTGGATACGGTGAGGAGCTTCCCGCGGCGGCGATGGATGACTACGCGATCCTGCTGAAGGACCTGGATGCGTCCGTCTTCTTCTCGGGTATCGGATGCTTCCCCGACGATACGGTGATGTGCATAAAAAGAATAAGCGAAAGCAAGGACGGCAAGAGCAAGGCGGACAAGCTACAACAGGATCATATCGACCTTTTCAAAAAGATAGTCGCCTTTAAGCTTCCCGCCGATTACGTTCCGCCGTCTCAGCAGGAAAACGGCGCAGGCGGAGAACAGCCCGCGGCTTGAACGGAATATTCCGCGGCTCTGTTACAACATAATGTATCGGAGCTAAGGAGCAGATCCGGATAAATATCTAAGACGAAAGGAAAGAAGATTTATGAAAAACAATCTTCCCGAATGTATGCTGGCTTATCCTACCGTGTTTGCGGTGAGTGATAATTACAATATCTTCATCCCGTTTTCAGCGGAAGTTTTGGTCAAAATCCGAGTTGCGGGTAAGATCTATTACGACGATTGCTGCGGAATACTCCGCTCAAATACCAATATGCACAAGGTTGAGGTTCCGATGTCAGCCCTGAACGAGGCGCGCGGCTATACGGTGATCTACCGCAAGATGATAGAAAGAAAGCCCTATTATCCTACAAGCGAGGAGGAGAGGGAGATCAATTTTGATTTCCGTCCCGTTCCCGATAGCGGAAGGATAAATATCTACCACGTCTCCGACGCCCATAACCTGGTGAATGAGCCCGTCAGCGCAGGCAGGTTTTTCGGAGACAATCTCGACCTTTTGGTACTGAACGGTGATATACCAAATCACAGCGGCGACGTAAAGAATTTCAACGCTATCTGCGAGATCGCTTCCGGAATAACCGCGGGTGAATGTCCCGCAGTATTCGCAAGAGGTAATCACGATACCCGCGGCATCCACGCAGAGGATATGCCCGCGTATATTCCGATACATAACGGCAAGACCTACTATACATTTCGCGTAGGCTGCATTTGGGGACTTATCCTAGATTGCGGGGAAGATAAAGCGGATACGAGCATAGAGTACGGCGGAACGGTATGCTTCCACGAATTCCGCCTGAGAGAGACGGATTTTATTCACAGCGTCATAGAAAACGCGGAAAAGGAATATCTGGCAGAGGGCGTTCGTCACCGTCTCGTTATCAGCCACATTCCCTTCACCCATATCCAAAGACCGCCTTTTGACATCGAGCAGGAGCTGTACGGAGAATGGTCAAGGCTTATGCGCGAGGAGATAAAGCCGGATTTTATGCTGTACGGACATATGCATATTTGTGCGTTTTCGGAGGTTGGGGGTGAGATGGATCACCTCGGTCAGGCTTGTCCCGCGATCTACGGTTCGAAACCGATAATGGCAAAGGAAGGCGAAAACGGATTTGTCGGTTGCGCTTTGACACTTGAGGATGATAAAGCTACGGTATGGTTCAATGACGATAAAGGCAACATAATCGAAAAAATTGAGGCATAAGTCTGAAAATAAATTTTCAGGCACGCCCGCTACTTCGGTGTAAGAAAGGTATGGTCATAAGTCTGAAAATAAATTTTCAGACACGCCTTTTGCGGCTTCTGAGCCGTAAATCGTGGCTCAGATATGCCCTTTGGGCATACCGTGCCAAAACGCTACTTCGGTGTAAGAAAGGTATTGTTATAAATATGACAGTTCTTGAAAATAAATCAAAATATTACGCTCCAACTGACCCCGTATCCGTAATTCCCATGGATGATTACACCTTTGAGGGAGCTTGCGAGGCGCTTTCCGAGCTGCTTGCGCCCATAGGCGGACTGAATTTCGTTCAAAGCGGTATGACCGTTGTTATCAAAGCGAATCTCGTTTCAGCGATGAAGCCCGAGGAAGCTGCGACCACTCATCCCGTTCTGCTTTCGGCGCTCACCAAAATGCTTACGGAAAAGGGTGCGTCGGTCATCATCGGAGACAGCCCCGGAGGACTTTACAACAGCGCCTTCGTCGGCAGAGTATATAAAGTGGCGGGCATGCACGAAACGGAAAAGTACGGAGCCGTCCTTAATGACGATTTCACCCAGAAGACCGCGGAAAATCCCGATGCGCAGGTGCTCCGT
>SVSQ01000079.1 GCA_015064245.1 Oscillospiraceae bacterium
CGATCAGGACCGCGCTTGCGGAAGCTTCAAGCAGGCTTGCGACGCTGTGAAAAACGCGGCGGAGAAGAACGGCTTCGAGGTGATCGACGGAATGAAGCTGGTACCCCATATCACGGAGTTCTTTAAGGACGCCCATCTTCATCCGAACGATCTGGGATTCGGTCTGTACGCAGAGAATCTTATCAAAGAGTTGAATAAGTAATTGGTTACGGTCATATTATATAGATTATAAATTGATGTTTGTAGGTGTGTTCACTCCAAAAAAACTGTAGGGACCGGCGTCCTCGACGGTCCGTAAAATTTACAACAAACACCCGTCTTTTATATATAATTTGTTTCTCTGCAGGCAGTCGCCTGCCGGACCGTCGAGGACGCCGGTCCCTACAAAATATTAAGGGCGTTTGTATAAAAAATATTTCAAGTGCACCAAAAATCAGAATCTGAAATTATAAAGCCGGAAAAAATGGACAGAGCAAAAAAGCTTTACAAGAAAGAGGAAAAATGATGGTAAAAAAGATAAAAATAGCGCCTTCTCTTTTGGCGGCGGACTTTTCGGATCTCAAAAACGAGATCAAGAAAGCTGAGGACGGCGGAGCTGAATGGCTTCATCTTGACGTAATGGACGGCGCGTTTGTTCCGAACATATCCTTCGGACCTTGCGTAATAAGCGTGCTCCGCCCAAAGACGGAGATGTTCTTCGACGTTCATCTTATGATCGAGGAGCCTGTAAGATATCTTGAGGATTACAAAAAGGCGGGCGCGGACGGAATAACCGTTCATTTCGAGGCTTGCGATGACGTCGAAGCGACGCTGAAGGCGGTCAAAGACCTTGGACTCAAGGCAGGACTTGCCCTCAAGCCGAAAACTCCCGTAAGCGTTATAGCGCCTTACATAGAGCTTTGCGATATGGTGCTGATAATGACGGTAGAGCCGGGATTTGGCGGACAGAAGCTGATAGAGGAGACGGTAGTTAAGATCGGGGAGGTCGCGTCTCTTGCGAAGGAAAAGGGCGTAGAGCTTGAGATAGAGGCGGACGGCGGCATCGGCGCGGCGAACGCAGGCAAGCTGATAGCGCAGGGACTTACCGTAGCGGTAGCGGGCTCGGCGGTATTCAAGAGCGCAGACGTCAAGGCGGCGGTCGAGAGCATCAGAGACGCTCGGGTTTGACAAAAAAATTAATTTTTGAGAAAAAATTCATAAAAAATTATAATTGCGGATAGACATAAGAGAAAAAAACGTGGTATAATATACTTAAAGTTACACAAATACTAAGAAAAGGAGGGTTTTAGTATGAATAAGAAGAATTCATTTATCAAGTTCCTTGTTGTATTCGGAATCATTTTTGCAGCTGCGGTAGCAGTAGCGGCAGTAATTTCAAGTATGCAGAAAAAGCTTGCTTGTTCCTGCAGTGATGAGAAGGACGACGAAGACGAGGGTTGCACCGGAAACTGCGGAGATTGCAGCTTCTGCGAGCCCGATGGAGAAGAGGAATGCGGCGAAGGCGAAGAGGAAGAAACTGAAATCGTCTCCGATACTGATAAAGTTGAAGAGTAATTAAATAGAAAAAAGTTTTCACTCACTCTGCATTCTTGCGAAGAAAACACGAACACCACCAAAGAAAAAACTTGGTGGTGTTTTTATATCGGCGGGAACTTGCAAAAGCATCACCCCGAGAGGGAGGGGGACCGCGATAGCGGTGGATGAGGAGTTAGTTTAAGGTGCGAAACACCTCATCCGTCACGCTTAGCGTGCCCACCTTCCCACACTGGGGAAGGCTAATCAATTCTACCGATAATTTCGCAGATGCTCACGCAAGCGTTTTTTATATCGTAAAATGCGAGAAAAACACAAATATAAAAGGCTGTCGATTTGAGACAGCCTTTTTGAGGGATAAGCTTTATTCTGTTTTCTCGGAATCCTTTTCTTCAGGGCTTACTACGTCGCCGAAGTACAGATCGATGCTTTCCTTCAGACGGTTTGCGGTGTCGTCCACGTTGGCTTCCTTGATCCAGGTAGCCGCAGCGTTATAGTGACCGCCGCCCCCCATTTTTTCCATTATGAGCTGGACGTTTATAGAACCGTCGGAGCGCGCCGAGATGAACACGTCGTTCCCCATACGGGCGATGACGAAGGAGGCGCGGGAATTCTTTATGTTCAGCAGCTTATCTGCGGTCTTTGCCGCGGTGATACGCTTTTCGGGAGAGGACTCGGAGCTTCTCTCCTTGGCGATGACCATAGATTCCTTGTATACCTCAAGATCGCTTGCAAAGGAGCTTTCGCGTCTGAAGCTTTCAAAATCAACTCGGAACAGAGACTGAGCCTTTGCGGGATCAGCGCCGTGATTTTTCAGATAGATAGCCGCGCCGAAGGTGTGTACCTGGGTGTTTCTCGTGAAGTTCTTGGTGTCGAGCATGATTCCCGCGAACATGATAGTAGCCTCTTCGGGGGTGAGTCTGCAGCCTGCGGGGAGCTCAAGCTCGAGTATCTCGGAAATGAGCTCGCTTGCGGAGGAAGCGGAGGGAACTATCAGTATCTCACAGCTTCCCGCCTTGGGCTTGGGAGTGAATTCGCTTTGACGGTGATGGTCGATGATGAAGAAGTTGTTTGCCGACTTGTATATCTCCTCGTATTCAAAGTTACGTGGGTTATTTACGTCGGAGCAGATGACGAGAGTTTCAAGCTTGACGCTGTTGAGTCCCTTTTCGGCGTCTACGAATACGCCGTCGTACTCGGATATACCTTTAAGAAGCTCCTTGCAGTCGCGGAAGTTCTGGTCGTTTTGCGGAACGACTATAGAGACCTTGTCTTTACCCTTTACGGAGATCGCAAGTCTTGCGATACCGAGACAGGAGCCGAGAGCGTCGTAGTCGGGACCCTTGTGTCCCATTATGACGACGTTCGAGCATTCGTTAAGCTTTTTGATCAGCTTGTCAGCGAAGACTCTGTGTCTTACTCCCGAGCGCTGAAGCGACGTTATGGTCTTTGCTCCGTAGAATCTTTGCTGATCCTTAGCGTACATTACTACCGCCTGGTTTCCGCCTCTCTGCAGAGCCATCTCGAGGGCGGACTGAGCGAACTTTTCCTTTTCCTCGAAGGTTCCGAAGGAGGGAGAGACTCCGACGGAGACAGTGACGGGAGATTCGTTGTTTATCTTTGTGGCGCTTACCTTTTCAAGCAGCTGGAAGCGTCCCTTTTCCACCGCGGAAAGCTCCTTGGAGGTGATGAAAGCCACGTACTTGTCGCGCTCGAATTCTTTAAGGAAGGCGCAGTGGTCCATAGCCCATTTCTTGATGCTTGCGGCGACCTGAGCGGAGGCGTTTCTGTAATTGTTCTGGTCGGATTGCGCCAGCTCCGCGAGGTTGTCTACCGCGATGTAAGCGACGTGCGCCAGCTCGTCGTTATATTTTGTATGAAGCTTATTATATTCCGTGTCCTCTGTGAACACCATGATATAATAATTGATCCCCGCGGATTCGAAGGAATAGGCGCGGATAGTCCAGTCTCCGCCAAAGCCCTGCTGACCGGAAGCGGTGACTCCACAGTTATGAGAGATCAGCCAGTCGATGGTCTCCTTGGTAGTGAGAGTAGAGGGAGAGGGAAGCTCACGCTTTCTGTCCTCATCGTCGTACTCGGGACCTTTGAGCTTGAGCTTCAGCGCGTCGATGCTCTCGCCCTTGAATTCGGATTTTCTGAAATCAAGAACGCTCTTCAGATTGATGTTTTCGCTCAGAAGCATATGCTTTGAGGATTGTGTCGCAAAAGAGCGGTTCATCCAGAAGATCTTTCCGTCCTCGTCGCAAACAGCCACGGGCTGATGCAGTACTGCCAAAACTCCGAGCGGCAGATCGGCGGTCTCTGTCACGTTGCGTTTGCTTGAAGAACGCTTTGCGTTGCTTCGCTGATACAGATAATCAGCGACTAATATTATCGCAACGATGCAGACGAAGGCTACCGCCAGCATAGCGCAGAGAATATAAAACTCGTTGGGATCGGAATATCCCTTGACGGCGACGTCAGTGACGAAGATCAAACAAAAGAATGCCGCGATTATCATTATGGACGCTAAGATTATCAGCGCCGTAACTGAAGAGATGGGAGAATAGGCGAAGCCTTTATTCTTATTGCTTTCGTCATTTCGCTTTTTAAAAGCCATATTTCTGACAGATCCTTTCTGTTAGAGTGTATATAAATTTAGATGCTTACATCTGATTTTACAGATAATTACATTATATCATAATTAAGTAACGATTTTAACGATAATTTGTAAACATATAATATACGAATTATTTGCCCTTGCTTTTTGTAAAAAAATGTAGTATAATACAGTTACACAAATTACGAAACGGAGAGACCCCATGGCGGTATCTGAAAAAACGGAGATCAAGGGTAAGATAATATCCGGCGTCGGCGGACTGTATACGGTCCTTGCAGAGGACGGACGAAAAATTGAGTGCCGCGCCCGCGGAAGCTTACGCTATAACAGTATATCACCCTATCCAGGAGATAACGTGCTGGTGACCGAAGAGGACAACGGAAAGAGCGCGATAAAGGAGATCTTCCCCCGCAAGAACTTTTTTATCCGTCCTCCGGCGGCTAATATAGACAAGCTGTTTATTACGGTGGCGGCGGCAGATCCGTCTCCTGCGTTCATCACCATAGATAAGCTGACCGTTGCGGCGGAGTACTATAAGACCGAGCCCGTCATTCTGGTAACGAAATCCGATCTTGACATCGAAATGGCGCGGAATATAGAACGAATATACCGAAACGCCGGATATAAGGTATTCGTAACGTCTTCGCTCAAGGGCGAGGGAATAGACGCGCTGAAGGAGTTCGTGCTGGCGGAGATCAAGGGCTGTACTGCGGTCTTCGCGGGAGAGAGCGGAGTCGGTAAATCCTCTCTTATGAACGCGCTGTTCCCGCATCTTGAGCTGAGAACGGGCGAGATAAGCCGCAAGATAGCCAGAGGAAAGCACACCACACGAGCTGTTACGCTGTACTCCCTCGATGGGGAGATGAGATATGACGGAGCGTTCCTTGCGGATACCCCCGGATTTGGAATATTCGATCTTGCCACGGTGGAGAACGTGTTCAAGGAGGACGTCCAGTTTCTTTTTCCCGAGTACGAGCCCTATCTTCTTAACTGTAAATATAAGAAATGCACGCATCTGCGTGAAGAGGGATGCGCGGTAATGGAAGCCATAGCTGAAGGCGGGCTTACCGAGGAAAGGCACGAAAGCTATGTTAAGATATACGAGGAGATAAAAGTTCTTCGCCCCTTTCAGAGTACGAAAAACAAGTGAACCATAACTGCATTTTTGGCATATAATAATAACAGAACGGTTATAACGGAAGTAAAAAAGGTTATAGCCGTTCTTTTTTTGAAAGGAAAAATTGCAGATGAAAAGATGCTGTGATATATGTGAAATAGGCACGGTGGCGCTACCTGCATTCGGCGCGGGCGTACTGCTTACGATGTTTTTTCCGCCCTGCGTTATGTGCGGAGTCTGTGCTGTGGCAGCGGTAGGATACGGAGTTGCGTGTTTTATTTTTAGATAAAAGAGGTTTTATAAATTGGTGTTTATAGATGCGTAGCACGCGGGGCATTTAATTGCAAAATTGGTTTAATTTGGTTTAAGACGGATATTTTGCTTAAGTTTTATAATTTCTTTTTCTACGTTCATTTCTTTCCTCTTTCTTTCCGAAGAAAAAGGAAATGAAATTATGCATTCTTCGAATGCCCAAAGAAAGCAAAAATGAAACTATGCATTCTTCGAATGCTGTGCGAACATCTACTGAAAATTCGCTCAAAAGTAGGAGCGAATTTTGGGTTGTAAAAAAGGATGTTACTGCTATCATTTCTACAAAAATGCTCGCCCACGCTTCGCATTTTCGGGATGTTTGTTCCGTATTTCGCTTGATTTGATGCTTTAGGTGGTTGCGGCAGCAACTCGGCAGTATTTCATGTACGAAAAACCGCGAGCCTGCTTACGCGAGCGTGTTTCGGCGAGCCGTTCCGTACTACCACGGGCTTTCTTTCTTCTTTCTGGAGCGTCTTTCTTCTTTCTTTCCCGAAAGAAAGGAAGAAAGATGCGGAAAAATATATTAAAATATAAGCAAAATAACCGTCTTAATCAAATATAAAATCAAAACTTAACGCACCTATAATTAAAATTTGAAAACAAGAAAGAATAATTTTACCGAAAGGAAATAATATAATGAAAATAGTCGTACTTAAAGCGCCGAAGGTGCTTGCTCCCATACTTCGTTCCGTTTTTCATATAAAGAAAAATCAGAAATAAGGGAAAAAAAGGTGAAAGCCTATTGACAAAAAACAAAATATAAGATATATTATAAATGATAAACGGTCAGAAAGACCGAAAAGAAAGGACGATAAGTATGAAGCTTAATTATTCAACTTATAAAGATAAAGTCTATGCTTGCTGGATAGGTAAAAATATCGGCGGCACGATGGGAACTCCCTACGAGGGACGGCGTCAGATAAATGATATCAAGGGATTTGCAACAGCTGCAAACGTAGTTCTTCCCAACGACGACCTTGATCTTCAGCTCGTTTGGCTCTATGCTCTGGAGCAGAACGGACCTCACGCTATCAATGCGGCTATGCTGGGCGAGCATTGGCTCTCATTTATCACCCCTCACTGGAATGAGTACGGTATCGGTAAAGCGAATATGAAAAGAGGTCTCCAGCCCCCTATGGCGGGAGATTACGAAAACGACTGGAATAACTCCAATGGCGCGTGGATCAGAACAGAGGTATGGGCTACGGTAGCTCCGGGTATGCCTCACGTTGCGGCTAAGTACGCTATTGAAGACGCCTCCGTCGACCACGGCGCAGGAGAGGGAACCTTCGCGGCGGCTTTCGTTGCGGCTCTGCAGTCCGCGGCGTTCGTTATACCCGATCTCAGAAAGTGCATCGAGGTAGGTATGGCTGCTATTCCCGAAGAGAGCAGAATGGCTAAGAGCATAAAGTTCGTGCTCAAGTGCTACGATGACGGCATGGACTGGAAGGACGCGAGAAACGCTGTTCAGCAGCTCAACTCCGATATCGGAGACGGCTGGTTCGAGGCTCCTTCAAACGTTACTTACGCCGCTATAGGACTTCTCTGGGGCGAGGGCGATTTCAAGAAATCCATGATCACCGCGATCAACTGCGGAGACGATACGGACTGCACCGGCGCTACCGTCGGCGCGACTCTCGGTATCCTTTACGGAACAGCGGGTATCCCCGAGGACTGGAAGGCACATATCGGCGACGATATCGTTACAGTTTCCATCGCGAAGGGAAATAACGGTAAAAACGTTCCCAAGACTTGCGCTGAGCTTACAGACAGAGTGGTAGCTGTCGCTCCTTCCGTTCTTTATGCAAACAGCAAAGCGCTCGAAAGCAAATTCCAGTGCGAGCTTGGCGACGAAGACGATATTCCCGCGGATATTCTGGAAAAGTTCTGCGCTATGGCGATAAGCGACGTCAGAAGCGTAACTGAAAACCTCAAGCCCTACACCATGTATTTTGAAAACGTATATCTAAAAACTCAGCTCACCCTTGGTTCGGCTCCCGAGATCGCTCCCGAGGGAGAGATAAAGGTTTACGTGGATTTCACGAGCAAGCTTTGCTTCGAGGACGAACCGAGACCTCTCTATATGCGCTGGATACTTCCCGAGGGCTTTACCGCTGTCGGTAAGAGAAACGTCAAGCTTCCCGGATTTAATCCTCACAGTCACGGACTTGGAAGCGCTGAGTTCACCATCAAGGCGGGCGAGACGGTGGATATCTCCAACAGATGTATCCTTGAGATCACCTCTCCCGGAAGACATACTCCTCTTTACTGCTCATTCGTGCTCCTCGGTTAATGTGTAAATAAGGAATGATAAAACCCCAACGGTTCAGTTTTGAGCCGTTGGGGTTTCGTTTGAGATCAATACTTGCAAGCATCGAAATATGCATCCATCATAGCTTTTACATGATGCTCGGGCATATCTGCCGGAAGATTATGAACTCCTGCAAAAATATAGCCGCCATCTTTTCCAAGCGTTTTTATATTGTCATATACTGCTTTGTAAACATCTTCGTACGTGACGGTTGAGGGAAGAAGCTGGGCGTCATATGCTCCGCCGTAGAATACTATGCGATCACCGAAGCGCTCTTTCAGAGATGCGGCTGACATATTTGCCGCAGACGTTTGGACTGGGTTTAATACGTGAACTCCGCATTCGATCAGATCGCCGATTATTGAAGAAACGGAACCGCACGAATGAAGGTTTATCTTCATATCGGTTATTTTTCTCCAGCCTTCAAACAAGGCTTTGTAGTGAGGCTTGTATATCTCTCGCCATAGCGAGTCGCCGATGGTCACGCCTCTGTTATCACCGAAATCGTGAGCGATGCTGAGTATATCAACGTATTTTCCAACGGCTTCGTCAAGCTGTTTCAGCTGCTTTAAAGCCACCTCAACGCTTTTTTCTAAAAACGCATTCATTATATCGGGCTCTTCTATCATCAGCATCATAGCGTTTATCATTCCGCCCGGGCAGACTTGAAGGTCGTGTATCGTTTCACCGAGGCAGATGGAGAGCTCGGTTTCTTCGTATAGACGCTTCGCTTGTTCTTCGATGCTGCGAAGGCGCTTTTCGGGAAGCACCGGATTCGGATTGTATTTGTCGGGATCCGGGATGATAAGCTCTGCAGTCAGGTCGGTGGGAGTCTTGCTGTCAAAATAGAAGCTGCCCTTGGGGCATACCTTGTTTCCGGCGTTTTTCCAGACGGTAGAGCCGTCCTCGTTTTCAACGAATATGAAATCTGAGGTAACGGAAAAGTGTTTGCCCCAAAGCACTTGATCTTTCCAGTAGGTATCGACGTTTTCGCGGAGAGGCGCTGCGCACATTCTGGGAGAGTCTAAAAGTATTATGTCGCCTTGCATTGCTTTTATAACGGGCTCTTCGAATACGGCGTTCACCATAAACGTATCAAGTCTCGGGGGAGTATGCTCGCAATCGAATAATTTTTGGAGTTTATCGTATGTGATTATATGCATTCCTGCTGTTTCGCAGCCGCCCAGACCGTTCGGGATACGGTCCGGTACGCGGTGCTCAAGCACGGCGCGTACTCGTTCTCTTGAAGTCATTTCGGTTCTCCTTTAAAAATTGAAGTATACTTCAATTATAGCTGAAAATCTGTTTTTATCAATGATATATGCGACTGTGTGATTGACATATCCTGCTATTTGTGATACAATGATCAAAATAAGATTAATTATGTTAGGAGAATTATTGTTTTGATCTGTGTTACGAGCGTTCGCCATGCCTGGCCAAACCCGCCCGGATTCTGTCTTAACCGTAAATACGGACATCAGGATTATTCCTTTGTGCATTTTACAACAAGTGTAGAACTTTGCTTAAACGGAAATACGTTTACCGTACCGGAGCATTCGTGTATAATATATAAGCCCGGAACACCCCAATACTTCACTTGTCCAAACGGAATGATACACGACTGGTTCCATTTTAATAACGTTACGCAAGCTTTTTTCGATGAGCTTGATATTCCTACCGATACGTTGTTTTTACCGAAACAGTGGCTGTTTATTACAAATCTGGTAGAGGAGATAGAGAATGAGGTTTTAGCTCAAAAGGCGCAATGGCAACTATTGACCGAACTTAAGATAAAGGAATTATTTATCAAGCTCAGCCGTTCGGTAAAGAGCGGAATTTCGGAAATAACAAATACGAAGATAGAATCGGAGCTTCGAAATTTGAGACAAAAGATGATGCAAAGCTTGAATTACGGTTGGACAGTTGAAAAGATGGCAAATGAAATTCATTTAAGTAAATCAAGATTTGCGCATTTATATCACGAGTTTTACGGCACGTCTCCAATGGACGATCTCATTCGCGCGCGGATCGATACCGCAAAGTACGCTTTGTTGTTTACTGATCAAACTGTAAATGAAATTGCTCAAATGCTTGGATATAGCAATGCATCGCATTTTTGCAGACAGTTTAAAGCCTTGGTGGGGTGTTCTCCCACACAGCACAGAAAAAAGGAATAATAAAAAACGGTTGATTTCTTCACTATTCGTCAGCGAAGCGCCGTCTGAGATTCCGCCTTCGGCAATTTTGCTAACGCAAAATTTCGACTACGGACTGTGTCCTTCGCTCAGAATGACATACGACGGCGCGAAGTCGAACCCGAAGGGCGAAGCGTAGCTTCGGGATCTCTCGATAATATTCGAAAAAGTTTAAATAAGGACGATAAAACCCCAACGGTTTAAAAAGAATCGTTGGGGTGATTTTATGAAAACTAAAGATCAGTTTGTTTTTGGATTTTTACCGCCTTGCCGTCTTTATCAATAAACGAGCATTCAAGGTTTTTTAAAGGAGAAATATCGGTATCCTGAACGGTAAG
>SVSQ01000080.1 GCA_015064245.1 Oscillospiraceae bacterium
AATCGGTCAATTCATTGCATGCCCAGTCCTCGTCTTCAAGGTCAAAGCGTTCTGTTCCAACCAATTCCATTGCCCAGCTTCCATCGGATTCCTCATAAAGATTAAAGCAAAAAGCTACAACAGTATTAGGAATTTCTTGATCCAAAATTTTATCAATCCAATTTGATACACTGTTATTCATTATTCTTTTCTCCGTTCATCAAATTCTTATTTATCGTTCTGTTTTATCGCCAGTTTCGCCTTTGTATTACAAAGGCACAGGGCAAAGCCCATACCCCTGCAATGTGTTGAATATATTATATCATAAATACGCAGAGAAATCAAGAGTTATATTCCAACTTCGTCGGAGTGATATTATTGCTACCGCAATAGTGATATTGAAGCCTTACGGCTTCAGTGATATTTTATTCGCATGCAAAACTTGCGAAGCAAATATCACTCGGCATAAGCCGAATATAACTGCGAAGCAATAACACTCGCCAGAGGCGAATAAAACTGCCCAACTTCCTTATGAGAAGTTGGGCAAAGGCTCGTTTTTATTTACAGAACACATTTAAGGAACTGCTGTAATCTTGGATTTTTGGGATGGTCGAAGATCTCCTCGGGAGTGCCTTCCTCGGTGATCTGACCGTCGCACATGAAGATGATACGGTCAGCGACCTCGCGGGCAAAGCCCATTTCGTGAGTTACCAGCACCATGGTCATTCCCTCAGCGGCGAGCGTCTTGATGAGATCAAGTACCTCTCCTACCATTTCGGGGTCCAGAGCTGACGTTGGCTCGTCGAAAAGAATGACCTTGGGGTTCATGGCGAGAGAACGTATGATCGCGATCCTCTGCTTCTGTCCGCCTGAAAGGGTAGAGGGGTAGACGTACGCCTTCTCCTCAAGTCCGATGCGTTTGAGAAGCTCGAAAGCGTGCTTTCTTGCGTCTTCCTTTATGGACGCCTTGGTCTCCTTTATCTCTATGAGAGGCAGTTTATTTTTGCGGAAGACGTTGGCGAACTTACGCATCGCGTTTGTCTGCTTAGCCTTTTTGAGTTTCTTGGTTCGGAGATGCACGGGGGCAAGCATGATGTTGTCGATGACGTTTTTATTATTGAAGAGGTTGAACTGCTGGAACACCATTCCGATCTTCTCTCGGTGGCGGTTGATGTCTACCCGCATATCAGCCAGGTCCTCGCCCTCGAAGATTATAGAGCCGCCCGTCGGGTCTTCCATACAGTTGATGCAACGAAGGAATGTGGATTTTCCGCTTCCCGAAGGACCGATGATGCACACCTTTTCGCCGTCATGAATGGTGGTGGTTATCTTTTTAAGAACTTCAAGATTTCCGAATTTTTTGGAAAGATCAGTTATTTCTATCACTTTTTGCGAACCTCCTCTCCATGAGCTTGACACCGATGGTTATAAGTACGACGAGAACGATGTAGAACAGAGCCATGACAAGGTACGGCACGAAATATTCGTATCTGACGTTACCGATCTCCGTAAACGTCTTATAAAGGTCTGTAGCCGCGACGAAGCTGACGACGGAAGTATCCTTTATGAGCGCGATGAACTCGTTACCGAGGGTGGGAAGAATGTTCTTTACCGCCTGGGGAACGACTATCTTGAGCATGGTCTCGCCGTAATTAAGCCCCAGTGAGCGTCCCGCTTCCATCTGACCTCCGTCGACGGACATGATACCGCCTCTCATCACCTCAGAGACGTACGCTCCGCTGTTAAGTCCGAAAACTATGATACAGGTGTTGAGAGAGGAGATCGTGATGCCGAGAAGGGGCCACATGACGTAGTACGCGATAAGGAGCTGCACTACGAGGGGAGTACCTCTGAAGAACCCGACGTAGACGGTGCATATCTTGTCGAGAACTCTGGGCAGACGCTTGTACTTCGGCATGACCTTTACGGACGCTATCAGCGTTCCGATGACTATACCTATCACAAGGCCGAGTATCGCGATCTTTAACGTGTTCATAAGACCGACGAAAACGACCTGCTTCCAGCCGCCGTTTATTGCAAACAGCTCCCAGAAGACCTTGAATTTGTAACCGATATCCATTTCGAATATCCTTTCATGAGAAATATAAAATGCAAAATGTATTAATAATTAAGCGTTATGTTTAAATACACGGAGCCTTCTCCCACCGGAGAAGGCTAAAATGGTGCGAACATCAATCGATATTCAAAACATAAAATGCAAAATAGTCCCTGCGAAAGCACAGGGGCTATTTTTGCATTATTAATTATAGAATATGGGGTAAAACTGTGTGAAGAGTTTCCAAGCTTAAATTGGTGTCCGTCTTACACAAAACCATTATTCGCCTGCAGGCGCTTGCCTGCCGCCGCGGGGCGTTCCCCGCTGCCTGCCTTAGCCGTTGAGCTTTGCAGCAATAGCCTTAGCGGGACCGTTATCGCAGATTACGTAGTTGACCTGTCCCTGCTTCATAGCCGTAACAGCCAGAGCTGCGTAGTCGTAAGGAGCGCACTCAGCCTTGAGTCCGGGGAAGCCGTATCCGCCCTCGGAATCGTCACCCTTGATGTAGAGCTCGCCTGTCGTACCCTTCTGGCAGCCGACCTTCTTGGAAGCCTCAAGCTCGCCGAGGATCTTTGCAACGTCCTCGCCTGTCTTGCAAGCGTCGAAGATAGTGTCGGACTCGAGGCAGATAACTACCTGAGAAGCGTTGTAGTAAGAATCTGTGAATGTTACGACCTCAGCGCGGGCGGGAGTTACGGAAAGACCAGCCATACCGATATCGCAAGTACCTGTCTGAACAGCGTTTACAACAGCCTCGAACTGCATATCCTGGATAACTACGTCGATACCCAGCTCCTGAGCGAAGTAGTAAGCGATCTCGAGGTCGATACCGGAATACTTGCCGTTTTCAACCATTTCGAAGGGCTCGAAGCCTGTGCTTGTTGCAACTACGAGCTGCTCCTTGGATGTGTCGAGAGCTGCGGACTCGAACTGAAGGGGTGTACCGTCGCCAAAGTAGTTGTTGCAGATCTCGTCGAACTTACCGTTCTCCTTGATCTTCTTGAGGAAGTTATTTGCCTTTGCGAGAAGGTCAGCGTTGTCCTGAGCTACGCAGAATGCGTACTCCTCTTCGCTGAGCGCCAGATCTATGACCTTGACCTTTGTTTCCTGTCCGCAAGCTGCGAAGCCGCATACTGCGGTGAGAAGTGTTGCGCACAGAAGAACGAAACATAAAATTTTTTTCATTGTGTGTTTTCCTTTCAAATGAATATTGATAATGTGAATTTGTGAATATATTATACACCTTTATTTCATCTTTGTCAAGGGCTTTTTTATATTTATACAGAGGATTTCACGTTTTTTGTAATAATATATGAAAGAAAATGAATTTAATTCGATTTGTTATACACAATATGCATTGTTTTTTGTATATTGGAATTAATAAACATAGATACGGGGGCAGATAATCGGGATGTCTCCGAAAAAAGACCGAAATCTTCGCAGAGATTTGGTGGAGGATTATTTTCCGGATGCGCACGAATGGTAGCCTTCTCCAGTGGGAGAAGGTGGCGCGAGGGACGAGCGACGGATGAGGTGTTTTTGTCATATTGGAACATTTTTGACACCTCATCCACCATCTTCGATGGTCCCCCTTCTCCCGCTGGAGAAGGCTTTCATTGATTTGTGCAAACACACCGATAAACACCAATTTATCATTTGTATAACACCCATAAAAACAAAAAAACAGAGAGGCTTTTGACCTCTCTGTCTAACAGACTCTTTTTGCAGTAAAAATTACTCTGCTGTGTAAACGCTTACGCGCTTCTTGCCGCCCTTGTATGTCTCGAACTTAACGCTTCCGTCAACAAGTGCGAAAAGTGTATCGTCGCTTCCGATACCAACGTTGGTTCCGGGGTGGATCTTGGTTCCTCTCTGTCTAACGAGGATGTTACCTGCAAGAACCTTTTCTCCGCCGAACTTCTTAACACCGAGACGCTTGGACTCACTGTCACGGCCGTTCTTTGTAGAACCAACTCCCTTTTTATGAGCGAAGAACTGTAAACCTAATCTAAGCATAATTCCCATCCTTTCTTCAAGCCAAGAAAAGCTTTCGCCTTTCTGTCCGAAAATTCATTGCTCGGTCTCTTCGACCGAAAGATAATCGTAATAGTCTTCCAGCATATCCATAAGCTGAATGAAATAACCCTGGATAAGTCCGCTGATCGCAAATCTCTTGCTCTCGTTCTCTTCCGAGAGATCGAAAACCGCGGGAACCTTTACCGTTACGTCCGCTGTGTCCTCGTCGATGGTATATTCCACGTCCGATGCGTACGAAACCTCCACTGTATTCACTATCAGCATGGTCATTGCCGAAAGCGCGGCGCACACGATGTCCTCGCCTGCATCCGCATAACCCGAGTGTCCCGTTTCTCTGAAACCGTAGTACACTCCGTTACGTTTGAAAAACGTGATCTTGGTCATAAAACAACCTTACGCGCCGATCTTTGTGATCTCGACCTTTGTGTAGCACTGGCGATGACCGATCTTCTTCTTCTCGTTCTTCTTGGGCTTGTACTTCATAACGTAGATCTTCTTGCCCTTGCCCTGCTTCAGAACCTTAGCCTCAACATTGACGTCAACGTAGGGAGCGCCAACTGTGAAACCGTTGTCGTCGGAAACAGCAAGAACTTTGTCGAATTTAACGGTAGCTTCTTCTTCAGCGTCGAGTTTCTCGATGAAGAGGATGTCTCCTTCGCTTACTTTATACTGCTTTCCGCCTGTTTCAATTACTGCGAACACGAAAAGCACCTCACTTTCTTTGTATGCCTTATGCGGCAAATACTCGCTGATTCAGGTAAGCTTCGGACGGGATCGCTCCCGCTTACGCTGTTTGAAGACCTTGCTCATGCGGCATTTGTTATTATACCATATATGAAGTTGATTTGTCAATAGCATTTGGAATTTACACGGAATATAAATTGTAAATTTTTGGTGAACGGCGCTTTTTCCTTCTATGTCGGCGGCTTGTACTTGACAAATAATGAAATTTGTGTCATAATAAACTAGAATATACTTTAAAACGGAGAAATAAAAAATGTACGAAAATGAAAAAGAAAGACTGAAAAAACAGACCGCCTTCACAATGGACGATCTTAATCTTATAATGAAGATACTTCGCGCCAAGGACGGCTGCCCCTGGGATATAGAGCAGACTCACGAGAGCATCGTTCCCAGCTTCATCGAGGAGACCTACGAAGCCGTCGAGGCTATCGAACAACATAACCCCGATATGCTGAAAGAGGAGCTTGGTGACGTTCTTCTGCAGGTCGCTTTCCACGCCCGTATCAGCGAAGAGGCGGGCGAGTTCGATTTTTCCGACGTCGTTGCCGACGTCTCGCAGAAGATGATCGTCCGCCATCCTCACGTCTTCGGCGACGTTATCGCCGAGACCTCCGGCGACGTTCTGAAGAACTGGGATAAGATCAAAGCCGACACCAAGCATCAGAAAACTCTCGGTGAGCGTCTGAACTCCATCGCTAAGCCCCTTCCCGCTCTCGTTCGTACTCAGAAGGTCATGCACAAAGCGGCTAAGGAGATGGAAATTCCGCAAAACGTATCTTCTTCCGCTCTCACCGACGAAGAAAAAGCTATCGGCGCGGCTTTCTGCGAGGTTCTTGCCCGCTGCGAGAATGCCGGTCTTGACGCCGAAACCGTTCTCCGTCACTACTGCGACGCTCTTATCGCTGAGATTTGTAAATGATGTATGCTTTTTTAAAAGGAGATACGGTCTGCTTTCCCGTGACACTGCCGGGTTAGTGCGAACATCCACGGGTGTCACGTCTCGAAGATTTCTTTCCGACACCGTCGGAACTTTCCCTGCGGGAAAGACCGAATCTTCGCAGAGATTTGGCGTAGAATAAAGTTCCAAACTGCACAAATAAATTATTTGCCTGCAGGCGCTCGCCTGCCGTACACACTCTCATTGGTATGTGAGGCGATTCTCTGCAAACGAAAACCCGATACGGAAAATGAAACCGTATCGGGTTTTGTAATTTTAAATACCTAATCTTTAATTAAATGCAAGATTTCACTCCAACATTTGTTGAAAAGATCTATAGCTTCTTTTTTTCGCGGATGCTCCGTTGGAATATCATCGAGCGTTGATAAGATTTCTCTGAGATATGAAACTTTGTCCTTTTGATCAACATACGAGCGGCACTTGCTTTCAAATTCTTCTACCGCTTCATCCCAAAGACTTGTGTCAGTATGGGACTTTGCCCAACTAAGAAATACTTTTAATATCTCTTCAAGCATATCGGGACCGCCCATTCCGACCAACATAGGACCATCGAAATGGTCGCATTTTTCGTCTTTATAGCAATGCATCCATTGGTGAGGCGCATCACTGCGTGGTTCAATTTTTATTGGCTCAAACTCTTCATTTTCGAGCAAAGTATCCGTCAGAGACATTTTAACTATCCAGCCGGGATCATCCAGTGTACCGATTGAAATTCCGAAAATGTGTTCCCAGTCGCCATCACAGTGAGACTTATACCATTCTTGCAATTCTTTTAGAATACTCATTGTTTTCCTTTCGTATTTTAGGCTCTGCAAATTGGATGATGAATTATTGCAAACTTCTCTTTGCTCCGAATCAAACTCAGAGCGACCGATTATTTTTCATCGAGCGTGTATTTATCCCACGCTTCTTTTATTTTCTCCAGCGTTTCGTCGCTGATGCTGTGCTCGATCTTGCAGGCGTCCTCAGAGGCGGTCTCGGGTGAGACTCCGATGCTCTTGAAGAAGCCAGTGAGTATGCGGTGACGCTCGTAGATCTTACCCGCAACGGCTCTTCCGTCGTCGGTGAGCTTGATAGCGCCGTCGTCGCCGACGGTTATGTAACCCCCGTTCTTCAAAAGTCCGACCGCGCGGCTGACGCTGGGCTTGGAATAGCCCATATATTCACTTATGTCGACCGATCTGACTACGGATAGCTTTTCCGAAAGCCGTAAGATCGATTCCAGATACATTTCTCCGGATTCTTGAAGATGCATGATGTTTGTTTTCCTTTCGTGTGATTTGCGGTTATGGCAGATGTTTTTAACACGGAACGCTGCCCCATACGGTTTGTCAGAGGCAGTTTCTTCGCTTGTGGGTGAGATGATGTACGGCAGGCGAGCGCCTGCAGGCAAACAATTGGTTTGTAGGAATATTTATTTCTGGGGTAGTAAATGTACGCTCTCTTTGAAATGGAAATTCAACTTTTCCCGAAGGGAAATTATCAAAATATTCTGTGACATTGATGCCCTCGCGGTGTCAATGTCACAGAAGTTCTTTTGCCTACTTTTCTTTCAAGAAAAGTAGGAATAATCTCCTTTTCAAAAAGCGATAGCTTCGGCGCGGATGCAGTTGCCGTTTTCGACGGTGAATACAGCGCCGTGAGCGGTGACGTTGCCGACGGCGTATTCAAACTTTTTCGGAAGATGCAGGCGAAGCTTGTCGATGATTATATCGCTGCGAATGCCGAGAATGGAGTTTTCGGGACCGCACATTCCGAGATCGGTTATAAAGCCGGTGCCGCGGGGAAGTACCATAGCGTCGGCAGTCTGGACGTGGGTGTGAGTACCGAAAACGACGTTAATCCTGCCGTCGAAATAACGGGCGAGCGCCGCTTTTTCAGAGGTCGCCTCGGCGTGAACGTCCAGAATAGAGACGCTGAAGTTCCCCTCTTCCTTTTCGAGAATAGCCTCGACCGCCGCGAAGGGACAGCCAAGGGGCTCCATGTAGGTCAAGCCAAGCACGTTCATTACCAGAACGCGCTGAAATCCGCAGTCCGCGACGGTATACCCGACACCCGGACAGGATTCGGGATAGTTTGCGGGACGGATGACGAATTCGCTTGAGTCAAGATAATCGTAAACGGCGTTTATGCGGTAAACGTGGTTTCCCGTGGTGATAACGTCAGCGCCGCCGTTGAGAAGAGCTTCGGCGGATAGGGGATCGATGCCGTTGGCTTTGGCGGAGTTTTCGCCGTTGATGACGATGAAGTCGATTTTGTTTTCCCGTTTGAACGCCCGAAGCTTTGAACAGACGTATTCAACGCCTTCGCTTCCGATAACGTCTCCGAGAGCAAGTATTTTCATTTTGTTTTTCCTTTTCTATTTCAGAAACTGCTATTTTTTCCCGCCTTCGACATAGCGGCGGTTGTAGAAGAGGTACTGTTGAGCGATACCGGCGTATCTGCCGAAGTCGGCGCCGCTGACCATGCCGCCGTAATACTCTTCCATCAGACGCTTTACCCAAACGTCGACGGGGAAGGCGTCGTACTTGCCGAAGCCGAAAAGCAAGGTGCAGGCGGCGACCTTAGGCCCGACGCCCTTTATTCTGCAAAGCTCGGCAGATGCCTCGGCGTAGGGGAGCGATGCGACCTTATCCAGATCCACCTCGCCTGAAACGATCTTCTGCGCCGCATCGTACAGATACGCTGCGCGGAAGCCGGTTTTTAATGCGAAGATACGCTCCTGCCCCATCTCAAGCAGAGTTTCAGGGGAGGGAAAGACGTTCTCGCCCTCGCCGCTTATCTTGTTACCCTCGGCGCAAAGCGCGGCGATGAGCTTTTTGATGCGGGGAATATTGTTGTTCTGGGATATGATAAATGAGCAGAGCGTCTCCCACTTGGGCTGACGCAGGATCCTGATGCCCTTGCCCGTCTCCATGGACGCGGAAAGCGGAGCGTCGTCCTTGCGCATTTCGGCAAGCTCGGCGCGGATAGCGGCGTAGTCCTCGTTCAGTCCGAGGTACTCCTTCCACTCGCTTTCAAACTCGTTTTGCGTGCAGGGGGTTATCTCGATCTCGGTCTCGGACAGCTGTCGTATGGTCACGGCTCTGCCGAGGGCGTAACCGCTTACGCCGTCTTCCGTCTCGGTGAAGCGGAAGCACTGACCGCAGTCGAAGGTCTGAAAAACGCTGAAATACTCCAGCTCTGAAACGCGGACGCCTCCGTTAAATTCTGTAACTCTCATACGCGCCGCCTCACACCTTCATAATGCCGCAAAGGAAGGCGATGAAATCCGCTTCAGCCTCCTCAAGGGGCAGGTCGTTTTGATAAATGAAGTCGTAGGGGTAGTTTTCAACGTCGTCGTCGGAGACGTTTCCATAGCTTTCCCTGCAACGGCTCGAGCGTACCAGCAGCGCGACGGGCGCCGGTCCGATCTCCTTCGCTTTTTCGATGAAATGGGCGATCTGCTCACCCTCGCGGATATGCACGAAGAAGAGCTCGGCGTCGGAGCGGAGAAATTCTCCGTACTTTTCGAGTATGTAATTTGTGGGGAGGTCGTTGTATTCCGTGAAAATGCGTTTGAGCTCGGAGAGAAAACGGCGCGCCTCGGGGGTTTTTTCGCCCTTCCAGCCGTTCTCGGCGGCGATCCGTTTGATAGGATCTACGGAAGAGACGTTAATGGTTCTGAATTTCTTTGCGGCAAACTCGCAAAGGGTATCCTTTCCTACTCCGCCGCCTCCGTTTATGACTATTGCAAGCTTCATTTTGACCTTCCGTTCCTTTCAAGCATATATTGGTATATTACAGTATATCATATGTTTAAAGATTTTTCAAGTGTTAATATATGAATTAAATTATTTTGTATTTTTGGATTTGATTAAGACGGGTATTTTGAGTATAAATTTAAATTTTTTTATATGTTCATTTCTTTTCTCTTTCTTTCCGAAGAAAGAAGAAATGAAAAGATGCATTCTTCGAATGCTCAAAGAAAGAAGAAAGAAACGGGTGCAATCATACCACAAAAATCCTCGCGTAACACACTCCGTGTGCTCGGATTTTGGGTACATGAAATACTGCCGAGTTGCTGCCGCAACACCCCAAAGCATTAAATTAAGTGAAAAATGGAACAAATATCCCGAAAATGCGAAGCGTGGGCGAGCATTTTTGTAGAAATGATAGCAGTAACATCCTTTTTTACAACCCAAAATTCGCTCCTGCTTTTGAGCGAATTTTCTGCGAGCCGTTCCGTA
>SVSQ01000081.1 GCA_015064245.1 Oscillospiraceae bacterium
TAAACGAAAAAACGCCACCTTAGACTTTCATCTAAGATGGCGTTTTTCTGTTCGTATTAGAGCGAAACCTTGACGGCGAAGCCGCCGCTGAAAAAGTAAGTGTTCGTCCAATACACGTTTGGTGGAGACGACGGGAGTCGAACCCGTGTCCGAAAACCCCTTGACTTGACTTTCTCCGCAGACAGTCTGTTATTTAAGTTTCCCTATTGAAGGCGTAAACAGACATACTCGATCGCAAGGTAGCCCTTTTTTGCCTGACCGGTTCAAGGGCGAAACGCCGATGCAGGTTCACCACTGATTTGACGCCCCGAACGGATCCGTGGTACTATCCGCCGGAACGGGTGGCATAAAAAGCCACGGCACTGCCGCTAAAATGCTCCCTTACGAGAGCAGATTAGTTAGGCAGCCAGAGCAACAGTATCGTTGTCGTTTATTATTTAAATTTGAGCAGTTAACGAGATTACTCAGCTCGCTGCGCTTATCAAGCCTCAAAGTCCCCGTCGAAACCTTTACGTCCCCATTTTCCGTTGACTCCTTGTATATTATACTATATTTTATCCGTTTTGTCAAGTGTTATTCATTTCCTGTTTTTCGACATTTTCAAAACGAGCAATATCTTTATTATACTCACTTGACTGCTGTATTTAGAGGCGCAGTCACTTTGTTTTAGATTAAAGCTATTTAGTTTGCAATTCAAAATATTTTCCGAAAAACTCTTCTGTATCAAGGCAATTAATAATTTTAAACAAATATTTGTTATTATTGTTTCTGAAAACAATATAGAACATAATAGGTATGCGATAACCTTTAACGCCCAAGGAGCTTCCAAGCAAAATTTTTGCGCTGGTGATTTCTTGAATTTTATAATGCTTCTCTTTTTTGGTGAAAAAATAATAATCCACAACTGTTATATTTTCACCCTCAATTTTGACGTGAGCTTTATTCATATCAAGCGTTAAAACTATTCCAAAAGCACCAATAAATAAAACAGGAATAATAATGATGAGTGCAGGGGCAATGCTTTTGCTCATGATCGAGATGACAATGGCCATAAATAGAAAAAAGCCCCCCATTAAACTCCAACAGAAGATCAACATTGCTTTCAATTTTTTGTTCGTTTTAATTTTTGGCGTTCTTTCATGTGTGTTGAAAATCATATTTTCACCGCCTTTCTGGCATCATTATACCACAAATCCGCGGAAATTGCAAGAAAAACAAAATAATTTATCGTTTATTTATCGATTGATTCATTCCCTGTTTTTCGACATAAAAATATTTGTTACCGAAAATTAACATTATTTCATTCAAAACACTTGATTTTTTCGCAGAAATAGTGTAAAATAGATTTAAATAATTTTCAAGGGAGATTTTATACTATGTTAGTTTCAGCTAAGAGTATGCTCACAAAGGCCAAGGCAGGAAAATACGCTGTTGGTCAGTTTAACATCAATAACCTCGAATGGACAAAGGCTATCCTTCTCACCGCAGAAGAGCTCAAGTCCCCCGTCATCCTCGGCGTTTCCGAGGGCGCGGGCAAATATATGTGCGGTTACAAGACCGTCGTAGGTATGGTCAAGGGTATGATCGAGGAGCTCGGCATCACAGTTCCTGTCGCTCTCCACCTCGACCACGGCTCCTACGAGGGCGCTATGAAGTGCATCGAAGCAGGCTTCTCTTCCGTAATGTTCGACGGCTCTCACTATCCGATCGAGGAGAACATCGAAAAGACCACCGCTCTCGTTAAGCTCTGCGAGGAGAAGGGACTTTCCCTCGAGGCTGAGGTCGGCGCTATCGGCGGCGAAGAGGACGGCGTTATCGGAAACGGCGAATGCGCAGACCCGAACGAATGCAAGATGATCGCAGATCTCGGCGTTACAATGCTCGCTGCAGGTATCGGTAATATCCACGGTAAGTACCCCGCAAACTGGCCCGGTCTTTCTTTTGAGACTCTCGCGGCAGTCAGCGAAAAGGTAGGCGATATGCCCCTCGTTCTTCACGGCGGTACAGGTATCCCCGCAGAGATGATCCAGAAGGCTATCTCTCTGGGCGTTTCCAAGATCAACGTCAACACTGAGTGTCAGCTCGCATTCCAGGCTGCTACAAGAAAGTACGTTGAAGAGGGCAAGGACCTTCAGGGCAAGGGCTTTGACCCCAGAAAGCTTCTCGCTCCCGGCTTTGAGGCTATCAAGGCTACAGTTAAGGAAAAGATGGAGCTCTTCGGTTCCGTCGGCAAGGCTTAATCAAGCTGAATCATATCACCCCCAACCGTCCGTTCAAGCGGTTGGGGGTTAGTTTTTAAGAAGGTCGTCTGATCATGATACGTATTTTTTACTGTCAAGGCTCCGCTCACGAAATCCCCGAAAACATCTCTGAATACCGAAATAGCAGGATCCAAAAAGCAAATCGTCCCGAAGAAAAAACGCGAATGATACTTGCTTCAAAAGCGCTCAAGGCAGGCTTTGAAAGCTTTGGAGTCTCTGAAAAGGATGTGCTCTACGCCTTCGGCGAAAATTGCAAGCCCTACGCAAAATCTCACCCCGAGATCAAGTTTTCCCTTTCCCATACGGAAGCTCTTGCAATCGCGGCGTTTTCGGACAGCGATGTCGGGATCGACTGCGAATACTCCGCAAGGGGTGTTTCTGAAAGAATAATCAGCAATTTTTTTTCAGAAAAAGAAAAGCTTTCCTTTGCCTGCTCGCCCATACTTCTATGGACGGCAAAAGAAAGCATTTCTAAGCTTTTGGGTTGCGGCGTTTCCGGATTTTCAGAGCTACCGGAGCTTGAATACTTCTCTGAAAGCGCTGAGATAAACGGAATATATCTGCGCAGATTTGAAATAAACGGCTTCACCGTTGTTCTTTCAAGCCTTGCGGACGAGCCCTTTTGTCTACAAGAGGTCAAATAACGCCTTTTTGTAGGATTATATTGGCGTAGATGGCGCTCTCTCCCGTAGCGACTACGGCGTAGCACTTTTTCGCCTGCTCGTAAAACTCAAATCTTTCATAGCTTCCCATAGCGGCTTTGCCTCTTGCGTCATGGGAGGCTATTATTTTTGCGTACTCGTCCCAGATAGGCGTTTCAACTCTGCCCTTATCACAGTCCATCAGCTCCATAAGCATAGCGGGAGCTTCGGCATACGTATCCAGCGGGAAGACCTGAAGGATAGCGTCGAGAAGCTCGGGGATCCCGTGACCGTCACAGCGGATAACGATAGCGTCTTTTCCGACGCTGGCGGAGGGAAAATTACCGTCTCCGAGGACTATTCTGTCGCCGTGTCCCATTTCGCAAAGGACCTTTAAAAGCTCAGGGGATATTATTTTCGGAATACCTTTAAGCATATTTATAACCTTTCCTTTCTTACATTAAAACTCGGGGGTGTAGGGTGTGAAATTATAAACGCTTTCCGCCCTCTTCACCTTCAGATTCTTATACTTCACCTTAGTGCAGAAGGCTTCAAGCCCTACTCTGCCGTACTTTTCAATATCGATAGGATCGGGATCGCTTATCTCAAACGCCAGAACTCCGTCGATAGCCATAAACAGATCATTCCCGAGGTTGCCGACCTCAACGTGATAGGTCTTGCCGGGTACGAAGTCGAAAAGCTTTGTGTTGACCACGAATTTGTAGTCCGGGGACTTTTCAAATCCGACGAGTCCCTGCCACCAGCCCTCTATTCCAAAGACGTAACCCATCTCGCGGGTATTCTTCTCCTCGTTCCAGCTTCCGTGGAAGGTAACGTTGATATCGCGGGTTGCGGGTAACACCGTCGCCGCGTCGAATTCCACCAGAACGTCGCCGAAATATTCGTTCTTTGACATTATCATGGCTGCGGAGCTCTCGCGGTTCTCGCCTATCAGCCAGCCGTCCTCTACGTACCATTTGCCGCCTTTGATCTCAAAATCACGCTTGAGGCTCTCTTCGCTTAGGGGAGTGTCGTAAAGGATTTCCAGCTTTTCGGGATAGATCGCTTTTCTTCTGAGCTGTATCATTTTTACAAGTCCTTCCTTAAATAAATCTGTTGAACCACATGACCAGCTCGTCACGCATCACGTTCGTGGTCTTATGCGCGATCCCCTCGATCATATGGAACTCGATATAGCATCCCGCGCGTTTTACCGAGTCAACGAACTCCTGAACCATCACGGGATCAACGGTAGTATCCACAGTTCCCTGCCAGATCTTTATAGGACACGGGGGAATCACCACGCGCTTTCCTTCCTGATTTATAAACGAACGGACGCGCCATGGGTTAAATCCCACGGTCCTTTCCTCGCACCATTCTTCACTCGGGAAGCGATACACCTCCACTATCCTGTCCTTCGTGCTGGGATTTCCGTCCTTGCGGGTAGTCTTATCCCAGGTTCCGATGCAGTAGTGACCGTTCACCGTAACTCCATCCATATTGAGACGGGGATAGAACATTCCCGCCGCTAAAACTATGCTTGGATAGGTGTTTATAAAATTCATTGTGACGTGGCCGCCCATGGAAGCTCCCATGACCAGAACCTTTTCCGAGAGATTGTAGTGCTTTATAGCGTAGCGATACGCCTTATACGCCGCGAAGATATGCTCCGGACAGCCCATAGTCAGACCGTGAGGCTCCGCTCCGCAGATGTCAAGCACGGCGTAACCCGCCTCGTAAAGCTTAGGAACGTACGCCACTCCGCCGATCTTGTCGTCCTCCGAGCAGACTCTTCCGCCTGCTCCGTGGAAGCTGAGCACGAGCTGAGTCTCCTCTCCGTCCTCGGTGTAGCTTTCGGGAAGACAGAGGACTGCCTCGGTCTCCGACCACTCTTCCTTATCTAACACCTCGTGGGCAATGGAGCCGCTTACGTCTCTGAATCGGTTGAATTTAACTTTAAAGAATATGTATTCTCTTTCTTTTTCATTAACGACGTATGTTTTTCTGATCTCGTTCATAATGCACCCGCTTTCTGAGTTTTTTATTCTTTATTTGATTGTAACACATTGTAAAGAAAAAATCAAGTGGTTAGAACAAATTACGGCTTACGTTACAAGATCTCCGAATATAAGCTATCCCACCGGAGCGGTTTCCTTCGTAATCTGAAATAAAGTAATAAAACATTCTTGACACGGCTTAAAATATATGGTAAAATAAATCTGTTAAAACCATAATGACAGGTTAATAATATAATAACATACATTTCAAGGAGAAAAACAAATGTTCATTTCAAACGACATCAAATACATCGGCGTAAACGATAAAGAAATCGATCTGTTCGAAGGACAGTACAAGGTTCCGAACGGCATTTCGTATAACTCCTACGCCATAATCGACGAAAAGATAGCGATAATGGATACTGTTGACGCCCGCTTCACTCACGCTTGGCTCGACAACATCCAGAACACTCTCGGAAGCAGAAAGCCCGATTATCTTATCATCCAGCACATGGAGCCGGACCACTCCGCTAACATCTATAATTTCGTTAAAGCTTACCCCGAAACGACGATAGTATCATCTGCGAAGGCTTTCGCTATGATGAAGGGCTTCTTCGGAACGGATTTCACCGACAACCACATAGTAGTCGGCGAAGGCGACACCCTGAATCTCGGTAAACACACGCTTACATTCGTTACCGCGCCTATGGTCCACTGGCCCGAGGTCATCGTAACCTACGACAGCGCGGACAAGGTTCTTTTCTCCGCTGACGGCTTCGGAAAGTTCGGCGCTCTTGACACGGACGAGCCTTGGGCGGACGAATCCCGCAGATATTTCATCGGCATCGTTGGAAAATACGGCGCGCAGGTCCAGGCGCTCCTCAAAAAAGCGGCAAGCCTCGACGTTCAGACTATCTGCCCTCTTCACGGTCCTGTTCTTAATAAAGATCTCGGATACTATCTGGGACTTTACAACACCTGGTCAAGCTACGAGCCCGAGGATGAGGGTATCGTGATCGCTTACACCTCCGTTTACGGCAACACAAAGAAAGCGGTTCTCCAGCTCGCCGAAAAGCTGAAGGCGAACGGCGCTCCCACGGTCAAGGTCTATGATCTTGCAAGATGCGATATGTCGCTGGCAGTTGCTGAAGCGTTCAGATACAACAAGCTCGTTCTCGCGACCACAACATATAACGCTGAGATATTCCCCTTTATGCGCGAATTCATAAGCCACTTGACCGAGCGCAACTTCCGCAACAGAACCGTAGCTCTCATCGAAAACGGAAGCTGGGCTCCCCTCGCCGCTAAGGTCATGAAGGGGATGCTGGAAGGCTGTAAGAACCTCGCCTTCACGGAAAATACCGTAACGATCAGATCCGCCTTGAATGAAGAAAGCTCCGCTTCTCTTAATGCGCTCGCAGACGAGCTTTGCCGCGAATATCTGGCTCAGCGCGACGAGACCGCCAACAAAAACGATCTCACGGCTCTTTTCAAGATCGGCTACGGTCTTTACGTCGTGACCTCCAACGACGGCAAAAAGGATAACGGTCTGATAGTGAACACAGTGACACAGGTAACAAATACTCCAAACCGTATCGCCGTCACCATCAACAAGGATAATTATTCCCACCACGTTATAAAGCAGACGGGAAAGATGAACGTTTGCTGTCTGTCAACGGACGCTCCCTTCAAGGTGTTCGAGACCTTTGGCTTCCAGAGCGGAAGAAACGTTGATAAATTTGCAGAGTGCTCCCCTCTCCGCTCCGATAACGGTCTGGTATTCCTGCCCAGATATATCAACGCGTTTATGTCTCTCAAGGTGGAGCAGTACGTCGATCTTGACACTCACGGAATGTTCATCTGCTCCGTGACCGAAGCAAGAGTCATTTCAAACGTTGAGACCATGACATACAGCTATTACTTTGAAAACGTAAAGCCGAAGCCAAAAACAGACAACAAAAAAGGCTACGTCTGCAAGATCTGCGGTTACGTTTACGAGGGCGAGGAGCTTCCCGAGGACTTCGTCTGTCCTCTCTGCAAGCACGGCGCCGCCGATTTTGAACCTATCAAATAAGTTTGAATAGTCAAAAAATACGTCCCTCTTAATGAGTGATGTTCTTATCGGAGAAATAAGATAGGGGGATGGGCGCAGCCCGATGCATTTGTAAAACAAATTCGAAACCGGCGATAAAACAGAAGGGAGAGTCATGCGGAAGCAAAATTCCGTAAGACTCTCTCTTTTTCTGCTGTCTATGAGTGATATTGCCCTTGCGGGCAGTGATATTCTATTCGCTCTAAAACTCGTGAAGCGAATACCACTTGGCGTAAGCCAAATATCACTGCGAAGCAATATCACTCGCCGTAGGCGAATAGAACTGGCGTGATACTCCGATAAGAGTATCACGCCAAACAGGGACGTATTTTTTATTATAGAATCATTATTTTTTTGTTTTGGTATCGGTGATATTCATAAAGTCCATCGTGCGGACGGTCTTGCCGACGGTCACGGTGATAACACCGCTGTCCCACTCGGAAAACATAAAGGGAGAATCGTATGTATTGGCGTAAGGATAGCTCTGTTCCGCGCCGTTCAGAACATTGCGTTCCGTTACGTGCTTGCCGTCGTACTCGAGCTCCAGAGTCATATCATCATACTCAAGTATGAGGTTTCCGGGGCTAAAACGAAGATCTTTATTCTCAACGGCGGCGATGAATTTTTCAAAGGAACCGTAAGTAGCCTTATCACCCGCTTCGCACACAACTCCGATCCTGAAGTCGTTTGCGCCCGTAGGATCAGCTATCTTGATCTCGCTCGAACCCATCCAATTATATGAAGATGAAAACTTGAGCACTGCGTAAGCGTCGCCGGAGCGCACGAATAACTGATTGTTCTTTTTCTGCTCGACTACCTCGTCGAACTCCTCCTTAGGAACGTATGCGTGAATGAAATTGTACTTCTGATTCTTTGTGGTGTTAAAAAATATACCCGTAACTATATTTTCTTCTCCGAAGAAATGGTTGCAGTTACATTCCGAGTCGCCGTACCAATAATTATGCGAATTCGTGCCGCCGGGATGGGTGAGCGTCAAGGTAGCCTTGGAATTAGCAGCAAACAGCATACTGAAATTCATCTGCTGCTGATCTTCCATATATTTATCCCTATGGCCATCCGGGTAGCTGTCCTGACAGTTTACGCAGCCGATAGAATAGGTCGACGTATTGTAGGTGTACTTGTTGATGTATCCCACGTCTTCGTGCTCGTATTTGGTAACGCCGTTATGGGTACGCTCATAGTTGCTGAATGGATATACATTACCTTTACGCTTGGCATTCACTATCTCGTATATCGTAGCGTCGGGACGGTACTCAGAGAAATATGCGAAGGGAGCGTTTGAAGCAAGAAGCTTTTCGGGAACCTCATCCCACTCGTCCGCGCCAAAATAGAGCTCGTATATCCAGAAGAAACGGCAATGCATATCAGTGGTAAGCGCGTCATAGCTTCTTGAATGAGCGCCGCCGAAGAGACCGTTTTCCGTAGAATCGCAGATCATCGTCAGAAGCAGAGTATCGAGCGTCATTCTTGCAAGCTCGCGCAGATCCTCGTCGGGAGCGCAGTCATAGAGATTGATCATCGAAAGGAAGTTCTCGATAGAATATCCCATAGAATCAAACTCGCTCCATCCCTGACGGGCGCGGAACTGAATGAATTCCACCAGATAGTCGTGGTCGATCTTTCGGATCTCTTCCGCAGTCGCATTGTACTGCTTGAAGGTCTCGCCTTCGTAGTAGCACGCCGCAAGATATCTTGCCGTACGGAACATCAGCATATGGTTTTCGCTGAAATAGATACTTTCAAAGTTATCCTCTAAGAAGAAACGCTTCAATGCGTCAAGGGTTTCGGAATACGTACGTCCCGAAGGCGCGTACAAAGCGCGGACAAGACGGTTAGCGGCGAAGTCCACCTCGCCTCTCGGAAGATTCGCTCTGTCGCTTGGGGGATTGCTTATGTAGTTAGTACATTTTTGTATGACCTGATTGGCAAATTTACGCTCTTTTGCCGAAGCCTCTGTTTTATCCATATAAAGCATCGCTACCGCGCAGTTACCATACGGATCTACGTCGCGCAGATCTGACGCTGACATATGCTTTACAAGATCGTTTACCAAACGCTGCTTTCCGATCGCAGCGCGTTCCTGAAAGTACTTTTCGTACTTTTTTGCAAGCTTTTCACCGCTTGGAGAACAAGCAGCACAGCATAGCACCGTTGCAAGCACAAGCATAAATGCAACCACCTTAATTATGATATTTTTCATTGAATAATAATCTCCTTTATTATCACACGAACGTATTATATTTACTATATTATACATCCCGCGCTTCTTTTTGTCAATAGAAACGCTTCATTTCCTGTGTTTCATTTTAGGGTGACACATTATATGACTGATAAATTAGTGATTGTGGTATGTCTGCACGGATTAAGAAGAGCCTTCTCCAGTGGGAGAAGGTGGATTGCCGAAGGCAAGACGGATGAGGTGTCAAAAAATAGTTCATATTGTATTCTATAGAGGGTAATGTGTGTACGTCACGCAAAGCCTAATAAATACATAGCTGTGGCGGCTCATTTGTGGTGAATAGAACGGCAGTT
>SVSQ01000082.1 GCA_015064245.1 Oscillospiraceae bacterium
CGAGAAAAAGAGCGAGGTCGCGTGACCTCGCTCAAAGCTCAACAATTCGAATAATTATAGTAAAAAACAAATCCGAACCAATTTCGATTTACGAAATAGTTCGGATTTGTCACGTTTGGTGACCCGTACGAGAATCGAACTCGTGTTACCGCCGTGAAAGGGCGGTGTCTTAGCCGCTTGACCAACGGGCCAATATGGTAGCGGAAGTTGGACTTGAACCCACGACCTTTCGGGTATGAACCGAATGCTCTAGCCAGCTGAGCTATTCCGCCACGACGCGTTCGGCGATGTTCGCCTAAACGAGACTGAAAGTATTATATCACAAAAATCTCGATTTGTCAATAGTAAATTTCAAATTTCTGAATTTTTTTTTTGAAAAACTCGTTTATGTTGAAAAAATTACAATTTTACCGCATAAAAATTCTTGATTTATTTATGTTTGTATTGTATAATATACAAGATGTCAACGGGTTTGACTGTTTTCTGCAGGAAATCGGTCGTAAGGCAGTTTTTTGGAAATGTTTGTAATTGTACGAAGGGAACAGATCGAATATGAATGATTTTTTGAATATCACGTCGGATCAGGAGAGGGCGCTTTACGGTATCTCCGACGCCTCGGTGAAGAATTGCGTCTTCGCCGGTGAGGCGGACGGCGAATCCGCGCTGAAGGAGACCTCATACCTCCGAATAGATAACTGCGAGTTTCAGCTCAGATACCCTATGTGGCATATGTCCCAAAGCGTTCTCGAAAACTCCGTCCTTACGGATACTTGCCGCGCTCCGCTGTGGTATGATGACGGTCTGCGGATCAGTAACTGCACTATAAACGGCACGAAAGCCGTACGCGAGTGCGATAACGTTACCATCGACAGATGCGAGGTGAGCTCCGAGGAGTTCGGTTGGTTCTGCCGTAACTTGGTATGGCTTAAAGGCAAACTGAATTCTCAGTATCCCTTTTTGAAGAGCCGCGATATGAAGCTGGTGCAGTTCGAGCTGAACGGAAAGTACTCCTTCCAGTACGTCGAAAACGCCCGCATTCTCGATTCCGTTCTGAATACCAAGGATGCCTTCTGGCATTCAAAGAACGTTACCGTTATCAATAGCGTAGTGAAGGGGGAATATCTTGGCTGGTATTCGGAAAACCTTCACCTTATCGGATGTAAGATAATCGGTACTCAGCCCCTCTGTTACTGCAAGGGTCTGGTGCTTGAAAATTGCGAGATGACTGACACCGATCTTGCCTTTGAAAACAGCGAGGTACAGGCTACGGTGATAGGTAATATAGACAGCGTTAAAAATCCGAAAAGCGGTAAGATCTGCGCCGCGGGCTACGGCGAAATTATTTTGGATACACATACCGATTGCGAGATATTGACTCTTTAATACATATTAACGAAAGAGAGGATCATAAATATGAACTGTCCAAGTTGCGGAAGTACCAAAAGCAGCGTTATAGATTCCAGAGCGTCGGACTCGCGCAGTATACGCCGCCGCCGCGAATGTGTTCAATGCCAAAAGCGTTTCACTACCTACGAAATGATAGAGGCAGTCCCGATATCCGTTCTCAAAAAGGACGGAACTCTTGAGATCTTCGATCCTAATAAGATAATCGGCGGAGTACGCAGAGCCTGCTATAAGCGTCCTGTGACCGAGGATCAGATCGCCGAGATGGTGACCGAGATAGAGAACGAGCTTACGAACGCTCTCAAAGACACGGTCACATCTGCCGAGATAGGCAATATGGTCATGGATAAGCTTCGCGGTATAGACGAGGTATCGTACGTTCGATTTGCGTCGGTCTACCGTGAGTTCAAGGATATAGAGACCTTTATGGAGGAGCTTCGCGCTATGCTCAGTCCTTCCTGAGTCGGCAAGCGATTCGGAATACTTGGGAATACTCTGAAAAATTCAAATTGACACGGAGCGGATCTTTGATCCGCTCCTAAAATTTTACGAAAGTGTAAAATATAAAATGTTAATATCTGATGTATTGACTTTTATAGACGTTATGATATAATATTTACTGATTTATTAAGTGGTTAACATTAAACAAGCTTAACTGTTTTGGCAATTAAGATAAAGTCAAGTGAAAAACGATGGAAATTCAAAAAAGGAGAGTTTACGGTTATGAAAAATTCAACGGAAAAGCAGACTATCCACCGACTTATGCGAGTAAACCGCCTTCATCGCAGTCTGGTCGAAAAGACCATGGGTGAGGCGGGACTTCACAGAAGCCAGCATCTTATGCTGATATATCTTAAAAACTGTACGGCGGCGCCGTCTCAGAAGGAGATAGCGGCGAGCTTCGACGTCACTCCCGCGGCTGTTGCCATGTCTCTCAACAAGCTGGAGGAAAAGGGCTATATCGAACGCTTTCACATCGGTGACGACAGAAGAACAAATTACGTCCGCATAAGCGAAAAGGGCGCCGGCGTTCTGGAGCAGACACGCGCGATGTGCGAGGAAGCGGACAAGGCTATGTTCAAGGACATTGGCGCGGAGGATATAGAGAAGCTGACCGAGCTGCTGGACAAGATGAAGGAAAATCTGCTGAGCATCGGCGCGGAGGACATCTGCACGTCTCAGCTTCAGAGAACGAAGATGGGATTTTCGAATAAATAAAGTAAGCACGACCACCCCTGCAAGAAAGGAAGCAACACGAAAATGAAGACCTGGGGAAAATACATAAGACCCTACCTGCCGTATTTTATATTAGGCCCGCTCTGTATGATAATCGAGGTCATAGGCGAGGTCCTGATGCCTAAATATCTGGCTATGATAATCAACTATGCCGAGGGAAAGGACGTCGGCTACAGCCTTGGAGTTATGGTACTGATGATACTGACGGCTTTGATAATGATGGGCGGCGGTGTCGGAGGAAGCTATTTTGCCGCGAAGGCGTCGGTGAACTTCGCCGCAGACCTTCGCAGAGACATCTACGCTAAAGTACAAAAATTCTCATTCTCAAATATCGACAAGTTCAGCACCGGCTCTCTCGTCACCCGTCTCACAAACGACGTTACCCAGATGCAGAACTTTATAACCACCCTGCTCAGAATGTGCCTGCGCTCTCCCGGTATACTTATCGGAGCGCTGATAATGGCTATATCTCTCCGCCCGAAGCTCTCGCTGGTGCTGGCGGTGTCGGTCCCGCTTCTGGTCCTCTGCATACTGTTCATAGTTCTGAACGGTTTCCCCCGTTTTGGTAAGATGCAGGGCAAGGTGGACGGTCTGAACAACACCGTTCAGGAGAACGTCACCAACGTCCGCGTCGTAAAATCCTTCGTCCGCGAGGAGAAGGAGACGAAAAAATTCATGGCGGCGAACTCAGACCTTAAAAATACGGGTATGTCCGCTATGAAGATAATGATATTCCTCGGTCCCGTTATGACTCTGTTTATGAACCTGACCGTTATCGCTATCCTTTGGTTTGGCGGACAGATGGTGCTTTCTGATATCGATCCCATGCCTAAGGGCGACCTTTCAGCTTTCATTACATACTGCACTCAGATACTCCAGTCTCTTATGATGGTAACTATGATGATAGTCATGTCGTCAAGAGCTATGGCGTCCGCGAAGCGTATCAAAGAGGTACTTTACGAAGAGCCCGACATCGACGATCAGAACGCTCTCTGCAAGGACGCGACGGTCGAGAACGGAAGCATCGAGTTCAAAAACGTCACCTTCAGATACTACAAGAACAGCGAGGACGCGGTCCTCTCCGATATCAATATGAAGATAGCGGCGGGTAGCACCGTCGGTATCATCGGCTCCACCGGCAGCGGTAAGACTACGCTCGTCTCTCTTATCGCCCGTCTTTACGACGCGGACGAGGGCGAGGTGCTGGTGGACGGCGTGGACGTAAAGGAATATTCCCTTGAAAATCTTCGTAAGGGAGTTGGTATGGTGCTTCAGAAGAACGTCCTGTTCTCGGGTACTATCGCGGAAAACCTCCGTTGGGGCGACGAGAACGCTACCGACGAGGAGTTGAAAAGGGCGGCGGACTACGCTCAGGCGGATAAGTTCGTCAGCAGCTTTACAAACGGTTACGACACTGAGCTTGAGCAGGGCGGCGTAAACGTTTCCGGCGGACAGAAGCAGCGTCTTTGTATCGCTCGCGCGCTGCTGAAGAAGCCGAAGATACTCATTCTGGACGACTCCACCAGCGCCGTCGATACGGCGACGGAGGCTCAGATCAGAAGAGCCTTCAAGGAAGAGCTTTCCGGCTCGACCAAGATAATAATCGCTCAGAGAATATCCTCCGTCTGCGAGGCAGACGAGATATTCGTTATAAACGAAGGCAGGATCGCAGGTCACGGAACCCACGAATATCTGCTTGAAAACTGCGAGGAATACGGCGAGATCTACTATTCGCAGATGGAAAACAAAAACGGAAAGGCGGTGGGCTGATATGGCAAGATCACTTGAGCAGCTTCAAAAGCAGTATAACAGCTCCGCCCCGGGTAAGAACGGCAAAGGTCCTATGGGCGGTCCCGGCGGTATGCGTCCCGGCGGACGCGGCGGCAGAAATATGGGTCCCGTAAGCAAGCCCAAAAACGCGCTTCCAACCATCAAGCGTCTTTTACATTACGTTTCCGATTTCAAGTTCCACATTATTTTCGTAATTTTCTGTATGCTTCTTTCCACGGTCACCTCTCTTATCGGCTCTTATATGCTTTTCCCAATAATCAACCGTATAGCGCAGGTGGAGACCACGATAGAGGACGGCGCTATCGCCGTCAAGGTGGACGGATTGCTGGAAAAGCTCCGCGATAAGATGTTCCCGCTTCTCGAGTCCTTGTTTGAAAACGACAGGCACGCAGACATAACGGTCTACGTCATCACGGCGCTTGCCATATTGCTTCTGGTCTATCTCGTTGGTATAATCGCGAGCTATCTCCAGCACAGAGTTATGCTTTCCGTGACTCAGGGCGCGCTGGAGCGTATAAGAAACGATCTGTTCGTCAAGCTCCAGAAGCTGCCCGTCAGATATTTCGATACTCATCCTACGGGTGAGGTGATGAGCCGTTTTACGAACGACGTTGATACCATCGGCGTTATGTTTGATACCTCGCTTCTTTCCATTATTTCGGGCGTTATCACTCTGGTGGGAACCTTCGTATTTATGGTGACCACCAACTGGATACTCACCATAGTTACCGTCGTTTTCATTCCGATCTTCATCAAGGGCGGTAAGATGATCACCTCCCGCAGCCGAAAATTCTTCTCCGCTCAGCAGGCGGCGCTCGGCGCGGTCAACGGTTACATCGAGGAGAGCGTCAGCGGTCAGAAGGTCATCAAGGTCTTCAACCGCGAGGACGAGTGCGTTGCTGAGTTCGAGGCGCTGAACCAGGATCTCCGCGACAAGCAGTTCAAGGCTCAGTTCATCGGCGGTATTATGGGCCCCGTCATGGGAAACACCGGACAGATCAGCTACGCCGTTACCCTCGGCGTGGGCGGCGTGATGATGGCGACCTCGGGATTTACCCCCGGCGCGCTCACCGTTTTCGCTCAGTATTCCAGACAGTTCTCATTCCCGATCAATAACATCTCCCAGCAGATCAACACCATATTCTCCGCTCTTGCGGGCGCTGAGAGAGTCTTCGCGGTTATGGACAGCGAGCCTGAGGCTCCCATTCCTGCGGACGCTATATGCGATCCCATCGAGGGAGAGGTGGTATTTGACAACGTCACCTTCGGTTACGATCCCGATAAGGTGGTTCTGAAGAATATTTCTCTTTACGCGAAGAAGGGGCAGAAGATCGCCTTCGTCGGCTCGACGGGCGCGGGTAAGACTACCGTTACCAATCTTCTCAACCGTTTCTACGACATCGAGCAGGGCGAGATAACCGTTGACGGCAAGCCTCTCAAGTCCTACGACCGCAGTTATCTGCGTAAGAACATCGCCATGGTTTTGCAGGACACCCATCTGTTTACCGATACCGTTATGGAGAACATTCGTTACGGACGTCTCGACGCGACCGACGAGGAGGTCATCGCGGCGGCTAAGACTGCGTCCGCGCACAGCTTCATTACCCGTCTTGCCGACGGCTACAATACCGTTCTTGAGGGCGACGGCGCGAACCTCTCTCAGGGACAGCGTCAGCTCATCAACATCGCCCGCGCCGCTCTCTCCAAAGCGCCCATTCTGGTGCTTGACGAGGCGACCAGCTCCGTTGATACCCGTACCGAGCGTCACATCGAGAAGGGTATGGACCGTCTTATGTCCAACCGTACCACCTTCGTTATCGCGCACCGTCTCTCCACCGTTCGTAACTCCAACGCTATTATGGTTCTTGAAAAGGGCGAGATCATCGAGCGCGGTACTCACCAGCAGCTCCTCGACCTTAAAGGCAGATACTACGAGCTCTATACCGGTATGAAGGAATTAGATTGATGTTACATTTTCGCTGATAAGAGGAGAACGCGCTTTCTTGAAAGAAAGCTGCGCAAAGAACTTCGTTTACGGCGACAGCAGGAAGCTATCGCCGCAAACGAATTACTACGTAATTTTCTTCGAAAAAAGTATGTGTTCCCTTTTTCAACAAGAGCGTACATCATCTAACCCACAAACGATAAAATCTACACCAAAAACTACACTATACACCCCGAAAATGCGAGTGTTTTACGAGCATTTTTGTAGAAATGACCGCAATAACATCATTTTTACAACTCAAAATTCGCTCCTGCTTTTGAGCGAATTTTCAGCGAGCCGTTAAAAATCTACCACGGTCTTTCTTTTTCTTTCTTTCGCCTATTTCTTTATTTTTCTTTCTCGAAAGAAAAGGAAAGAAATGGGCATTTACTAAATAAAAAGTAACTTTAATAGAAAAATTATAAAATCTACTCAAAATAACATTATTGCGATATGACCGCAAAAATAATTATACGCCCACGGTGGCGTAAAACAAACAGATTTACAAAAAATCTCCGCCAATTCAAATCGGCGGAGATTTTTTATACATTAACTATACGAATAAGAACAGCGGCAATATACCAAGTATTATCAGATCGCTTTTCTTGTAATGGAAGCCGCGGCGGTAGATCGTATATCCGAGGAACGCCAGCAGCTCGATGATCACCCAAAAAATGACGATATCGATATCGTGAAAGCTTATCATTCCGGTTATGGCGTATATGGGAATAAGCGTTCTGTATCCGAACCATGAATCGGATATCTCCTCCGTCTTTTCCGTTCTTTTTTTTCCGAAGGTAAGGAAAAATCCGACTGCAGAGGCTATACCGAGGATTCCCCAAAATATAAATCCAGTGTAGTATCTCGGTTTATTCCAGAAAATAACTGTTTGTTTAAAGTTTTCGACGACGCTCTGATATTGTGACGTTAATTCGCTGATCGCGCCGAAAGGCATCGCGCTGGAGAGGTAGAGAGTAGGCATACCGTCGATCATCTCTGTTAATGCGGAAAACACAAAAACGAAAACGAAGGAATACAGTACCATAAACCATATCCCGTCCCCCATCGTATTCGCCTCGTTGAAGACGAACACCATCACGGAGTACATGGCAAAGCCGAGGAAAAGGCAGAGAAAATAATGCGGGATAAGGGGCTTAAGGTTGAAGTAATTTTCGCCTCGGCTCAGCATGATTATAAAGTTGAGCAGGTAGGATGCGGAGAACGCGCCGAAAAGCGTGATCAGTCCTGAAATATAGTGCGCTGTCCCCATCGTTCTGCGGGATATTGGCATGGAATAAGCGCAGTCCAGATTTATCCGTTTCTTGAAGAATGAAAACTCCATTACGGGGAGGACGTACGAGAGTATGGACATGAACATGACGGGAACGGCAAGCGTTGATTGAAAGCGGGCGGTGCCAAAGGAGTATGTTTTTTCCTCGTTGATCGCTATCATAAAGGTCAGAAACAGAACTACTGTAACGATATAGATGATGGGCTTGAGATTTGCCTTCAGATGTGAGCGTAAATATTGCTTGAAATTCGTCATATCTTTTTGTCCCCCTTTCTCACGTCGCTTATAAACGCTTCCTCAAAATCCAATGGCATCTCGTCCATAACCACAGGCTTCAGAGCATCCAGCTTCTTCCGCATTTCGCCGCTTTCTCCCTCGAGCACTATCTGCACGAATCTGTTCTTTACCGTAAGCGAAGCTATGGGAAGACCTGCAAACGCCTCTTCCTTGACCGCCTCCGTGAACGCAAGCTCGAACTTGCACAGTCTTCCGACGTGCTCTGCGATATCTCCTTGGCTTTTTATCACGTTTGAATCGATGAGGATAAATCTGTCGCAGAAGTCCTCCAGCTCCCTCAGCGAGTGGCTGGCGATCAGGACCGTGGTTCTGCCTTCCTCCACCAGATCGATTATCGCGTCCTTGAAGATCTTTCTTGAAAGGGGATCGAGCCCGTCGAAGGATTCGTCCAGCAAGAGGTATTTTGGTTTTATCGCAAGGGCGAGGGCGATGAACACCTGCCGTCTCATACCCTTTGAGAAATTGCGGAGCTTGCCGCCCATGTCTATCTTGTATTCTCCGAGGAGTCGGGCGTAGGTTTCGGGATCTATGGACGGGTGGAAGCATTTGTAAAAGTCTGAAAGGTCTTTTGGCGTCATAAACGCGGTGTAATAGGGATCGTCGGGAAGGAAGAAGATGTACTTTCGCGTTTCGGCGTCTGACGGAGAGCCGCCGTCGTAACTGATGCTGCCTGCGTCGGGCAGGTAGACTCCTGCCAGCAGACGAAGGAGCGTGGACTTGCCCGCGCCGTTTATACCGACTATTCCGAGTACGGTATTGTCGGCTATCTCAAGGCTGATGTTTTTGAGCACCGTCTTTTTGCCGAGTGAATGGGACAGATTATTGATCTCGATCATTCTGATATACCTCCTCTATAACTGAAATTATCTTTTCCTTTGCGGCGCCCTTTTCCTTGAGGCTGAACAGCACCGCTTTCAATGCCTTGAGATCTCCGTCATCCTCTTCTTCGGTCTTCTTTCCGAATATGACGAAGGCGCCTTTTTTGGGCATTGAGCGTATCAAGCCTTTTTCCTCAAGCAAGGTGTACGCGCGCTGGACTGTGTTTGGGTTGACTCTCAGCTCTGTCGCCGCCGCTCTGACTGATGGCAGCTTTTCTCCCGTCTTAATGACTCCGAGCGTTATGTATTTCTCGTAGCGCTCGGCGATCTCGAGATAGACCTCGCGCTTCAAAGAAAATGAAGGTGCCATTTACTCACTCCTTTCTTGTATTATCTGTGTCATCTGTATTATCTGTATTAAGATTATACCACATAGGCTTACGTTTGTCAACCCCTGAATGAAAAAAACTTCCTCAAAACCGGAACCGGTATGGGAGGGGCTTGCTCCTCCCGCAAAAGTTACACAAAATAAAAACGGGAGGACCAACGGCGTGCACAGTTAGCGGTAAATTGAAATTCAATTTACGCCGTTCCGAAATATTCCTCGCAGTCTAAACAACTGCGTTCCGCAAGCGGAAACGGAATATTTCCAAAACAAAGTGCAGACCGAA
>SVSQ01000083.1 GCA_015064245.1 Oscillospiraceae bacterium
CCACAGCCTCGGTCCTATGCTTATGACTATAGGAAAGCGTCCCGTTCGCGTAGTAGGCTTTGAAATGCCCGAATTCGGACGCGACGGAAAAGTCCCCGAAAACAGAGGCGCAGCAGGAATTGAAATGGTAACGCTTGAAAACGGATGCGTTTGCCGTTCTCTGCACGGTCATCTGAGACGCGAGCATCAGAGAAATTACAACTATATGTATTACGGCGACTTCGGTATGATGGAGACAGGACGCTTTAACGACCAGCCTCTTGTAAACGTATATAAAGAAGGCGACAAGTACTGCTCCGGTACTTGGGAGAGATACGATCCCACACCGCGTATCGCACCGGAAGGAGCCGCTTTATCTGCCGGACATATGGGCTCTGATTACTACTCTACACATTTCTTTATCGAGAAGATCCTCGGACGTCCCGACGGTATCGAGTGGTCTATCGACGTTTACCAAGCCGTTGAGATGGGTATTTGCGGCCTGCTCGCTCACCGTTCCTTACTTAACGGAAACATTCCGATAGACGTTCCGAATTTCAGAAATCCCGAAGAGCGCGAGGCGTACAGAAACGATCATTATACAACCATGCCCGACGCGCGCGAGGGATATTTACTGCCTCTTACCGCTATGAAAAACGCCCGCGAACGTGACGAGCAATACTTCAAATACTGCGAACAGCTCTGGAAAGAGGGCAAGAAGTTTGAAAACTATCCATTCTGATAATTTTTTATCGCACACCGAGATTTCAGATCATCTCACACAAGACTTTTCTTTAAAAATACTCTCTGAAACGGATTCAACCAACAAACAGTTAAAGCTGCTTGCAGAGCAGGGCGCGCCGGAATGGAGCGTTTTGCTGGCTGAACATCAGACGGCAGGAAAGGGGCGGCTTGACCGTTCCTTTCTATCCCCTCGCGGCTCGGGTATATATATGAGCTTCCTTTTGCGCCCTGCTAAATCTGCGCCTTCTCTGCCCGTTACCGAGTCCGTCCTGCTTACCGTTTGCGCGGCTTCAGCGGTATATGAAGCGGTCAAAAGCGTTACCGACAAGGAAACGGCTATAAAATGGGTGAACGATCTGTATTATAAAAACAAAAAGGTCTGCGGTATCCTCACTGAAGGAGCGCTGACCACAGACGGAAGCTCTCTTGAATACGCGATCGTCGGCATAGGGCTGAACGTTATTGATCCGAATTTCGACGGCGAGCTTGGAAATATCGCTACGGGACTGTATCAGGACGGCGAATGTAAAAGCATCGGGGCGGTAAGAAACAATTTGGTATCGGAGATACTGAACCGTTTTCGTTACTTCTACGAAACCCAGCTTGCAGATAAAGATGCTGTACGCGCCTTTATCGACGTTTACAGAGAAAAAATGTTCCTTTACGGAAAAACAGTCAACGTTTTTGCGGGAGATACGCCCAAGGAAGCCACGGTCATTTCACTTAACTCCGACTGCTCGCTGAATATACGATATTCGGACGGTAAAGAGCAGGCGTTATCCTACGGAGAGGTACAGATAAAGCTTAAATGAAATCACAAAAAAACTTTTATCTGGTGATAACGGCGCTTATGACCGCTACCTTCGCGGTAATGGCGCAGATCGTTATCCCTATGCCTATCGGTATCCCCTTTACTCTGCAGACCTTCGCAGTCTGTCTGAGCGGATACCTTCTTGGCGTAAAAAGAGTTTTGGCGCAGTACTCTGTTATTTAGGCATCGGCGCCTGCGGTCTGCCTGTATTCTCCGGAATGCAGGGCGGCATCGGAATACTTATCACCGGCTTTACAGGCGGTTTTCTGTGGGGCTTTATTCCGCTTGCGATATTTTGCGGCATCGGCAAGCTTCAGGCGTGGAAGAAAAACAGTAAGGTATTTGCTTTAAGCCTTGGCGCGCTGGGGGTTCTGATCTGTCACGTTATCGGCGTCGCTCAGCTTTCAGCAGTTTCGTCCATCGATCTTATATCAGCTTTTCTGGTAGGCTCTCTACCCTATCTGCTTAAAGACGTTTTATCAATGGCAGGCGCGTATTTTTTCAGCGCAACCGTGCGAAAACGGCTCGGCAAAAGCGGGATCGATATATAGCGAAATTGTTTTGCAGTTTCGGCAATACTGCGTTTTTGCTTTTTAAAAATCATGCGGGAGGACATTTGTCCTCCCGCTTTCTTTAATTTTAAAAAATCCATATATCCGGCGTCTTTAAAATTCCCATCTGTCTTTGCTGGTATTCGTATGCCCAGCCCGGACCTTGGCTTCTCCAAAAATCGGGCCCCATATATATCCTCTTCTTGTCTGCAAGCAGCGAATGCAGCGCAGAGAAGGTGTTATATCTATTTCCGTAAACTGTATATTCTATCGTATGCTTACCCGCGCAAAGACCGTCGAATTTAACGCTCGATTCAAAGGCAAGTATTTCCGTTCTCTCGCCGTCAACGGTGATCTTTACGAGCGCTCCGCTGTAATACGAAACTATTATCTCGATATCACTCTCTTTTTCCAGATCGATCTCGGTCTTATACGTGATGTTTCCGCCGTAGAAGGAAAATCCTTGATTTACGATATTTCCAAAATACAGTTTTTTCGGTCTTTCTGTGATAAACGCCTGACGTCCAAGGCATTTTGTTCCGAAATCGCCAAGCAAATACATCGCTTCAAGGTCGGTTCTCAGTCCAAAGGGCATCGTTACACGCAGGATGTTTTCTCCCTTTCTGACCGTTCCGAGCTTGACCGTACGGATATCCTTATCCACATACCAGCCTACCGATTCGCTTGAGATGCTTTCACCGTTAAATACGATCTTGCATTTATTTGGATTTTCAAGTGCGAGCAACGCTTCGTCTACGTCAATTTCACTGAGCACTTTAAATTCAAGAGCGAGAGTATGCTCCTCCGGAACGTCATTGATGATATACGGCTGAACCGTCTTTTTCATCATTCTTGACTTGATCCCGAGCCTGTTTCTTACCTCTGCGTCTATACGCATTATCTCCTCTTCCTGCTCAAATTCACCGCCGTTTATACTGTATTTCGCCATGTCAAGGAGCAATACGTTTGGCTCGCTCAGCTCGTAATCCACTACAAAGGGAGCTTCCGTTTCTTTCAGTATCTGAACCTTCGGCGGCTTTATCTCAGCAGCAGCTTGCTCTTCATTGTCAAGAGCAAAAAGAAGACTGTCATATGAGCCCGAAAAGGTATATATTTCCGTGTTACCGTTTTTGATCTCATATCTTACTTTCTTGATCTCACCTGTCAGCGTATCATAAAGAGTTGGATAATATTTCCCTTTTACGGTCACCGTAATGCAATCGGTAGATGTATAATGCTTGAGCTCAGGCTTTTCGGAGCAAGTGATGAACAGCCACTTCCTGCCGTTATCATATCTGACTGTGTGCATATATTTGCCTTCGATAGGCAAAAGTCCTCTTTGAGATATCTTTACCTCCGTTACCTCTTCAAGCTCTTTAAGTATCTCGTGCTTTGAAAACAGCACGTTTACTGCGCCCTCTGCAAGAGCTCTCGCTCTTTCGCTCGGAGCTCCGTCGCAGAACTTTGGAAGGAATCCTGTAAATATTATTTTTCCGCCCTGCTTCTTGAATTCCTCCAGAACATTCAGCGTGTGCTCGCGCAGGGTTACGCAGTCGGAAAGTATAATGACGTCATAGGCGCATTTGCCCACCTTCAACGGCGCGCTTCCCTCTCCGCACAGATCGGGGAGCAGGGACTGCGAAATGTAATCAAATTCGACAAGTCCGTTCAAAAGCCAATCCGTCAAAGTATGGAATCTTTCATCGATCTCATCGCAGTACGGCTTCGTCTCCGCATCGGAGGCTCTTTCCAGCCAGCAGCTCTCTATCGGATGTACGACGGCTACTTTTGCGTCGGATTTACCTCTCGTAAGCGCCGTATTTATTCTTGCGTAATGATCCTCTATATACTTATATTCCTTATACCAAGGCGACTGGTAAGAAAGAGAGGCGGGATAGTCTCTCTTGCCCTCTCCCTTCATGGTCTGCCATGCAAGATGCGGTACTCGGACGGTCACGCCGAGGCAAGCCTGCCAGTCTCCCTGAAACTTATGACCTCTGAAGTCAAAATCCCAGCCCGTAACTCCATAAAGCTCGGACATCATTCCCTCGCGTCCGTACTGTCTTACGGCAGAACGGCATTGGATTGCCGTAGTAAAGCATCTGTCGTCGCAAAGAACGTCTATACCCGGTAGCTGCATCTCCTTATACATACGCATAGGCTCGTACATCTGAATCATGCTTTCCTCGATGCTGTCCTCACCCATAGCGTGTCCCGTAAGCATTATGTTGTTTTTACCGCACCACGTTCCAATGGTATCTATATACGATGAATTGAACTTTTCGCTGATGTATCTGCAGAAATCGTAACGCGTTTTTCTCGACTGATCGCTCTTGCAGGCAAAGAACAGCTCAGGAAGTCTTTCGAGAAGATCGTATCCGAATTCCTTTTCAAACTCCTGCGGCACTTCAAAGTTGAAGGGCAAAAAGCCAATATCCCCGTTCAATCTCTGACCGCATGAAAGACGCCGTACGCGCGACATCTGCGGCTCGTCTGTAAATATAGCGGGAACAGTCTTTCCGAATTCCTCGCCTACCTCTTTTTTGTACGCCTCGTGAGTGACCTCGATGAACTTCTCCACGCATTCCTTTGAAAGGTTGTCGCTGTAGCTCTGATAGTTATATCTCGGCTCTCCGCCCTCTGCGGTCACACAGTCAAAATAGCATATACCGTTTCCTTCCGCGGTATCCTCGACTCTTTTATATTCTGTCATAAATCCGCTTTCATCCACGGTAACGTGAAAGGCGCCGAACAAATAACGCTTGCCTTCGTTATAAGCCTCCTCTATGCTTTCCGCATATTCGCTTCTTTTTACCGTCGTCAGCCAAAGGGATTTAACACGGTATTTCTTTTCCTTGGTAACGATTCCGCCCGCGCATCCCGAAGGCCAGCGGTCTTCATCGTATAACCAAGCAAGCATCTCCTCACTTTTCGCTTTATCTACGCATCCGCGCACCGCCTCCATAAACTCCTTTTCAAGATACGGAGTTTCAAGTCCCTGCCTTACGTGCATATGAAAGCCGCCAAATCCCATCTCCTTGAAGACTTCTATCTGCCTGCAAAGCTCCTCTTTATCAAGAGTTGAGTTCCACGCCCAGAAAGGCGTGCCTCTGTATTCGCTTGTTGGAGATCTGAATAAATCACGGTCAAGCTTTTCGCCTTTGTTCTTACTGTAAAACATATGTTACCTCCGGTTTGATTTTCTAAATATTCAATAGAATCAACGCGATCGCGCCTACGATTACTCCCGCCACCTGCCGCTTCAAGAATTTCTCTTTAAATATCGCCACCGACATAATAAAAGCCAAAACGATCTTCGTTCCAGCTCTCACCGGCGCGACTATTGAAAGCGGAAGCAGAGTGTTTACCGTCAACAGCAAAAAATTCGTAGCGCCGTTTGAAATTCCGGCTACCGATGAATAGATACTTCCGTATCTGAAAATATAGCCAACGTATTTACGGTCCTTTATAAATCCTATTATAAACAGCGTCAAAGCTGAAAAACTGAGGGTTACTACCATATACTCGTTTGTGATCTCGTTATTGAATTTGATCTGCTGCATCTTCTGCAAAACCCCGAGCATTCCGTTTCCGAAAAACGAAACTCCGATACATATCAGCCATTTAAGCGACGCCTTCTTTTCCTCTGCCTTTTTCTCACTTCGGTTCAAAAACAAGGAAACGAATATAAGAATGATACCCATCACCGTAAAAATGCTGATCTCATCCTTCAAAAAGAATATTCCATACGCTATTGAAAACACACAGGAATATGATATTATAAGCATCGACAGAGCAAACGGTCCGCATCCGAGAGCTACAAAGGTCAAAAACGAAGCGGAAAAATAAAAAATTCCCGAAACGATGCCGTACGGTATCATTTCTGCTCTGAAGTCAAGTCCGCCCGTATCGGTCAGAAGGAAAAAAAGCATTGAAAACAGCGAGACCATGGCGGTAAAAATGAACCCGCCCTTTGTGTGCTTACCGTTATATCTTTTTATAAGAGTGCCTTCCACAAGATTCATAACGCTTGATAGAATAATAAGTGCAAATGCCAACATACTTTTCACCTGATGTATTTATACTATAATAATAGTGATATGTAAATATGATATATCATTACATCTTAAATTTCAAGATACATTATGCATAAAATTTTCAAAAAACTATTGACTTTTTTAACAAATGGTTTATACTGTGTATAAGTTTAAAAATATTTTAACGAAAAGGATATTTGATAGAATGACAACCGCCGTTTCATCACCGGATAAATACAAGACCAGCCGCGTAATGTATATCATCGCCGCGCTTCTTGAATACCTGATCTCACTTACCGTAACGGGAGCGTATCTTGCCAAGGTCACCACAACTATCGGCATCTCCGACAGCCTGACGGGTATTCTGACCGCCTTCGTTTCCCTCGGCACCTGCTTTCAACTTCTTGCCGTATTCATTCCGAAAAGCCTGAAGGTAAAAAGCTACGTTCTGCCCATGCATCTGGTAAATCAGTTATGCTTTACTTTTTTATACGTTATACCGTTTTTTAACGTCTCGAGAGAGTTTAAAAGCGTTTTATTCGTGATATTTATGCTCCTCGGTCACGGAATAGCCAACATAATCTCTCCCGGAAAGGTAAACTGGCTGCAGTCATTTATCGCGCCCCATTACAGAGGCGTTTTTACAGCCAAAAAAGAGATCGTCTCCCTTTTCGGCGGTATGGCTTTCTCCCTTGTTATGGGTAACATGATAGACTATTTTGAAGAGAAGGGCGAGCTTTACACCGCGTTTATAATCTGCGCTGTAACGATCTTCGTTCTGATGATATCCCATACTCTTACGCTATTTTTCACTAAGGACAGCGACGCCTCCGCTCCGGGAAATTCAAAATACTCTACCGAGCAAAAATACTCCTTTATCGACATGATGAAGGACAAAACTCTGATGAAGATATCAGTCATATTCGTCCTTTTTAACATAGCTCACTATTCAGCCGTCCCTTTTTACGGAACGTACCAGATAAACGAGCTCGGCTTCAGTATGGGTTACGTTTCTCTGCTTACGGTGGTCTACGGCATCAGCCGCTCTATCTTCTCCATTCCCTTCGGAAGGATCGCAGATAAGTATTCCTTCCGCGTTCTGCTCACGCTTTGCTTTATAATCGACGCCGCCGCGTATTTCGTGAACACCTTTACAGTTCCCGTGAACGGAAAGATATTCTATACCACCTACTACATACTCGCCGCCATAGCTATGGCGGGAATAAACAGCGGTTCTCTCAACATTCTCTATGAATATATGCCTCCGGAAAAGCGCACCGGAGCGCTCGCCTTCAAGTCCTCCGTAAGCGGTATAGTCGGATTTCTTATCACACTGCTTGCAAGCCCGCTGGTCAAATTTATCCAAGAACGCGGAAATATACTGTTCGGAAAAACTATCTATGCGCAGCAGGTATTATCTGCGTTTGCTTGCCTTGTGACGATCACGATAATAATATACCTCAACACAGTAATAAAGAAAATGTCTAAGCCCTCTATAGAGTAAAAAAGGAGATTTTATAATGAACGTTACTTCTCTCTTCAACGAAAACGAGCTTCCTCTCGAAAGTTTAGTTACAGACGGGGGATTTGTCGGAATATTCAGAACCATTGCCTGTGTCGGCGACAGTCTTTCATCAGGAGAATTCGAATCGATCGACGATGACGGAAAAAAGCATTACCACGATCTTTACGACTATTCCTGGGGACAGTATATCGCCAGAATGGCGGGATGCAAGGTCTATAACTTTTCAAAAGGCGGTATGACTGCAAAACAGTATATAGAGAGCTTCGCTGAGCAGCGGGGCTTTTGGGACAAGGAGCTTGCGTCCCAGGCATACATTATCGCTCTTGGCGTAAACGACCTGTTCAATCAGCATATGCCCCTTGGATCTGCCGAGGATATCTGTCTTGAGGACTATACCAAGAACGCCCCCACCTTTTGCGGATATTATGCGGCAATAATCCAGCGTTATAAGGAAATACAGCCGGACGCCAAATTCTTCTTTATGACGATGCCTAGTAGCGCAAACGAAGCGCAAAATAAGATAACCGAGGAACTGCTCGCTTTGCTGAATAAGCTGACTGAAATATTTTCAAATTCTTACGTTATCGATCTCTACAACTACGCTCCGGTTTACGATGCCTATTTCAGAGAAAAATTTTTCCTCGGCGGTCATATGAACGCTTGCGGATATATACTGACCGCGAAAATGGTGGCGTCTTATATCGATTACATAATCCGTCACAATATGGATGATTTTAAGCAAATAGGATTTGTCGGAACACCGTACAAATACAGATAACAAACATAAGGAGATCACTTATATGGCGCTTTTCAACTTACGCCGGATACTCGAATCCTTGCTTCCCCGCAAGGACGTTGTCTGGTTTTCCGATATTCCGAAGGAAAAGCTTATCGTTTCCGATGAGGTCAAAGACAGACTCAGCCGTTGCGCTGAAAGCTGGGACGGCTACGTTCACGCCGATTACGAAAACAGCTACGGCGAATTCGCCAGAAACAAGAACCGCTGTAATTTTGAGGATCTTTATATCAACCGACGCGCGCATCTCGCCGATCTTGCCTTTTATGAAATATTTGTAGGCGGGGGAAAATATCTGAAAAAGATCACGGAGCTCATCGCTCTTATCTGCTCGGAGAGAACATGGTGCGTTCCTGCTCACGCCGGAAGCAAAAGCCCCGAGACCACAAATCACGTCATCGAGCTTTACGCCGCCGAGACTGCTTCTGTCCTATCCTTCGCAAGCGGATTTCTCGGTAAAAAGCTTCCGCGAGACGTTCACGCGCTGATAGCGGAAAAGGTAAACGAGCGTATGTTCGTTCCTTACATGGAAACAGACAAGTACGGCTGGATGGGAGCGTCCGGAAACAAGGTAAATAACTGGAATCCCTGGATAAACTCCAACGTTATGTTCTGCGCCGCGCTGGTCTGCCGAGACGAAGAAAAATACCGCTATCTCGTTATCCGCGCCGCGCGTTTCACCGAAAACTACGTTAAGACAAACACAAAAGATTGCATCTGCGACGAGGGCGTGCGTTACTGGAATCTCTCGGGCGCCTGTCTTTTCGATATAGCTGAGATCATTTACGACCTTTGCGGCGGCGCCGTCGATCTGACAAAATCCGACAAGGTAAGAAGCGCCTGCGACTACATTACGGGTATGTACGACGAGTACGGTCATCCCGCTAACTTCGCTGACGCTACCTTCGAGTTCTATCCCGAATGCGCCCTGCTTTACCGCGCGGGCGTAAGAACAGAAAACCCTTTGCTGTGTGATATGGGCCGCGCGCTGTACCGTAAGGACAATCTGCGGATCTATCACGATAATTGTCCTTACGGTA
>SVSQ01000084.1 GCA_015064245.1 Oscillospiraceae bacterium
CTTTCTTCTTTCTTTGCTTCCTTTTCTTTCTTCTTTCTTCGGAAAGAAAGAGGAAAGAAATGAAGAACTAAACGAAAAAGAACTTTTAATAGAAAAATTATAAAATCTACACTAAATATCCGTCTTATACAAAAAAACAATTCTACTCAAATAAAAAAACGCGGTATTGCCGCCCCAAAAAAACTCTCCTACTCTCCTCGAAAGGAAACTACCGTATATGTTTTTCAAACGAAACGATGTAACCCGCAACGGGGAAAACAGTCAAAAACCCTCCCGCGGGCAGCTGGGACTCCAGGTCATACTTTCAAGGAGCATAGCCATATTCGTTGCGGCTATGCTTTGTGTTTTATGGCTGTGCCAGGTGGTATTTTTGGACGAGTTTTACCGTCTGATAAAGACGGGGGAAATACGTTCAGCCGCCAAAGCGGTACGAGTGCTGGCGCGAGACGGAGAGTACGGCGACGACGTACTGACCGCCATCGGCGAGAGCTATAACGTCTGTATCGACGTCTACCTGATGAGCGAGAACCGCGCCCAGCTTCTCGGAAGCGCGCGGGTACTGAACAGATGCGCCCTTCACTCCACCGACACGAAAAGTAAGTTCCTCATCTACTCCGAGGCGGTGAAGCACGACGGGGAGTACATCGAGTATTTCAGCTTTGACGCAGATAACCGAGTCTATCAGAGCGTCGGTGAAACGGCTTACGACGGCTCCAACGAGCTGACCTTGATATACGCCGAGATCGCCGACGGCGCGCTGAAGCCGAGCGGAATGGATGCCGACGCGCAGGTTCTGATGATAGTCAACTCCACAGTCACCCCGATCTCCGCCACGGTTTCAACCATTTACGTCCTGCTTTCCGTTTTCTCGGTTGCGATACTGGTGATAGCAATAGCTTTTTCGTATTATATTTCAAGGAAGATCGCCGCGCCTATTGACCGGCTTTCCGCCGCCGCGGATGAGTTCGGAAAAGGGGCGCGGGGCGTTGATTTCGCGGTTGGGGGTTACACCGAAATAGATCGGCTGTCCTCCGCCCTGAGCTACGCCGCCTCCGAAATGGAGAAGACCGAGCGCCTTCGCCGCGACCTGCTCGCCAATATTTCCCACGATCTTCGCACCCCCATCACCCTTATCAGCGGTTACGGCGAGATGATCCGCGACATTCCCGGAGAGAACACTCCCGAAAATCTGCAGGTCATCGTAAGCGAGGCGGAACGCTTAAACTCCCTCGTAAGCGAATTGCTCGACTATTCAAAACTCATTTCCGGCGCTTTGCCCTTCGATTTCAAGGAGTACAGCCTGACGGAGCAGGTGCGTTCCATCACCGCCCGCTACGCCGAGATGCTGAAATCCGACGGCTACACTCTCGTCTTCGACAGCGACAGCGACTGCTCCGTCGTCGCCGACGAGGCTCAGATCAGCCGCGTGCTTGTGAACTACATTACCAACGCCGCATCCCACTCCGCCGAGAGCAAGCTCATACGCGTTCGGCAGACCGTCGAGGACGGCTGGGTGAAGATCTACGTTGACGACCGCGGTAACGGTATTCCCAAAGAGGAGCTTCCCGAGATCTGGGAGCGTTACTATAAACTCAGCCGCAACGGCTCCCGCGCCTCCAAGGGCAGCGGACTCGGTCTTTCCATTGTCAAAGCCATTATGGAGCGTCACGGCGGCGCTTACGGCGTCATCAGCAAGCTCGGCGTCGGTTCTTCCTTTTGGTTTGGATTACCCATTGTTTGAAAAGGAGTACGCGCTTTCTTGAAAGAAAGCTGCGCAAAGAACTTCAATTACGCTGACACCATGAAGGCATCAGCGTAATTGAATATTTGAAAGTTTTTCTTCGAAAAAAGTCCGTGCTCCCTCTTCCAACAAGAGCGCACATCATCTCACCCACAAACGAAGAAAATCCACCTGTTTCCCTGCCTTAGGGTGTTGCGGTAGCAACTCGGCAGTATTTTATGTGCGAAAAACCGCGAGCCTGCTTATGCGAGCGTGTTTTCAATGTGCCGTTAAAAATCTACCACGGGCTTTCTTTCTTCTTTTTGCGAGCATTTTTCTTCTTTCTTTCCCGAAAGAAGGAAGAAAAACGCGAAATCTATATTAAAAGAAATTTAAAAGAAAAATTATAAAGTCTACTAAAATAATTGTCTTAATTAATAATAAAAAATTCCATCAAATAAAACCTTTTGCGTTTTGACCGCAAAAACAAATCTGCTTACCAATATCACGAATAAAAAATAGAAGTAATCGAGATAATTCGTTAAAATTACCGAAAAAGCCGTTATTGACAAAACGCGGACAATGTGTTATAATTTAAAAAATAATGTAAAATGTCCGAAATATTTTTAAAAATCAAATTTTGCTAAAAATAAAAAAATATATCATAAAAAAGTTTCAGAAAGGAAAGTTCATCACTATGGCTTACTATTACAGCGAACCCTCTCATACCTTCAGCGAATATCTGCTCGTACCGGGCTATACTTCCGAAGATTGTATCCCTACCAACGTTTCTCTCAGAACCCCGCTCGTTAAGTTCAAAAAAGGCGAGGAGTCCTCTATCAACCTTAACATTCCGTTGGTTTCAGCCATAATGCAGTCCGTTTCCGATAACAATATGGCTATCGCTCTCGCAAAAGAGGGCGGACTTTCCTTCATATACGGCTCTCAGAGCGTAGAGGACGAGGCAGCGATGGTCGCAAAGGTAAAGAACTATAAGGCAGGCTTCGTGGTAAGTGACTCCAACCTCCGCCCCGACAGCACCCTTGCAGACGTGCTTGCCCTCGTTGAAAAAACAGGTCATTCCACCATCGCTATCACCGACAACGGTATGTATAACGGAAAGCTCATCGGTATCGTCACCAGCCGTGACTACCGCGTTTCCAGCATGTCACCGAACACCCCGGTCAAGGAGTTCATGACACCCCGCTCAAAGCTCATCACAGCTCCCGAGAACACCTCTCTTAACGAGGCTAACGACATCATCTGGGAGCATAAGGTAAACCAGCTTCCCATCGTTGACTCCGACGACCGTCTTCTCTATCTGGTATTCCGTAAGGACTACGACCAGCACGAGGAGCAGCCCCTTGAGCTTCTCGACAGCAACAAGCGTTTCATGGTCGGCGCAGGTATCAACACAAAGGACTATGAGGAAAGAGTACCTGCTCTGGTCGAGGCAGGCGCAGACGTTCTGTGCATCGACTCCTCCGAGGGATACACCATCTGGCAGAAGAAGACTCTTGATTTCATCCGCGCAAAGTACGGCGACAGCGTAAAGGTCGGCGCAGGAAACGTAGTTGACAGAGACGGCTTCAGATTCCTTGCAGAAGCAGGAGCAGACTTCATCAAGGTCGGTATCGGCGGCGGTTCCATCTGCATCACCCGTGAGCAGAAGGGTATCGGACGCGGACAGGCTACCGCTCTTATCGAGGTCGCAGCCGCAAGAGACGAATACTTCGCAGAGACGGGCGTTTACGTTCCGATCTGCTCTGACGGCGGTATCGTTCACGACTATCACATGACTCTCGCTCTTGCTATGGGCGCAGACTTCCTCATGCTTGGAAGATACTTCGCTCGTTTCGACGAGAGCCCCACACCCAAGCTCAACGTCAACGGAACCTACGTCAAGGAGTACTGGGGCGAGGGCTCCAACCGCGCAAGAAACTGGCAGAGATACGACCTGGGCGGCAAGGCAAAGCTCTCCTTTGAGGAAGGCGTTGACTCCTACGTCGTTTACGCAGGTCCGCTGAAGGACAACGTAAACAAGAGCCTTTACAAGGTCAAATCCACCATGTGCAACTGCGGCGTTCTGACCATTCCCGAGCTTCAGAGAGACGCGAAGATAACTCTGGTCTCCGCTACGAGCATCGTAGAGGGCGGTTATCACGACGTTATGCTCAAGACCACCAACAACAAGCTTTAATTGAGTGTTTTTAAAATCGCCCTTCGGGGCGATTTTTGTTTATGTCACAGCGTGGAATGCAATTGTTAATACAATGGTAAAAAAAACAACTTGACATATATAATAAATATAAGTAAAATAAGTATATATGTAGAAATATAAGAAAGCAAAAACCAGCCGAGGAAGGAGCGATCACAAAATGGCATCAAAAACTCCCGTTATAATAGAGATCAGCGAAAAGGATATAAACGTCGGAAGAGTGATGGAAAAAACCGAGCCTGCCGTCGTAACGCCGAATATGCTGATAACGGTCCCGGCGCATCATTTCGCGATCCCCTACGTTGACGGCGAGCCCTTTGAAAAGATCAGGAGCTGTTCAAAGAAAAAGCTCCGTAAGTTCATCGGCTCGGACAAAGAAGGAAAGACAGTCAGCGTACTGTACGTCAGTCAGAAAAAGCTGAATACGCTCCCTTGGGGAAGCGGTAACCTTCCGATAGTTTACGAGCGCTTCGGCGGAGCGAAGCTGAGGGTAGGCGCGGGCGGCACGTTCACAGCCCGCATCAAGGATCCAAAGGCGTTTTACGACTCACTCGGAAGAAAGTACGGAGTCCTTAATTCAGACGAGGTAAAGAGCAGGATAATCGCCGCATTCCGAAACAGCATCTCGGGGATACTCACAGAGCTGTTCATCGAGGCGGGCGAGCCGGTCTTCAACACCGACTTTATGATCGACGAGCTGGAAAGGCGCATAAACGCCGCGGTCTGCGGCAAGGACGCCGAAAAGCTTGCGGGCGTCTTCTTTGAAAGCGCGGCGGTCACGGACATCTGCGTCTCCGAGGAGGACAGGATCGCGTTTCTTGAGAAATACGAAAAGAACAAAAAAGAGTTTTTGAAGCTGGCGAAGGGCTGAGCCCCACTCCATACGAAAGCAAGAAAATCGGCGCAAGCCAAATGTTTGCGGAAGCGAGCCGCCGGAAACGGTCTGCAAAAAGTGTAAAAACAATGTATAATCCCCAAAAACTGAATATTTATAACCTTTTCGATCACAAAAAAACAATCAATCTGATGTTTAAAATATTTAAAACATAAAAAAGCAGTATTAATATTGTAATTAAATATTGAAAAAGCAATTGAAATGTGATATAATATTTTTTAAATTGCGATATGCATAAATTATGCAAACAAACATACACAGCTAAAACCCCAAAAACACTTTAACTATATAAAACAGCTAAAACACCAAAAACACTTAAGATTAGAAAGGCACAGCACACACTATGAAATTATCGGGAGCCAGAATTCTGATAGAAACACTCATCGAGCAGGGAACCGAAGTTATCTTCGGATACCCGGGAGGAGCAGTCCTCAATATATACGACGAGCTCTATCTGAATTCCGACAGAATCAAGCATATAATCACAGCCCACGAGCAGGGCGCCTGCCACGCGGCTGACGGTTACGCAAGAGCCAGCGGACGTGTCGGCGTAGTTCTCGCCACCTCAGGTCCCGGCGCAACCAACCTGGTCACGGGTATCGCAAACGCTTACCTGGACTCCGTTCCGCTCGTCGCGGTGACGGGCAACGTCTCGAGCAGTATGTTCGGACGCGACAGCTTTCAAGAGGTCGATATAATGGGAGTCACGCTCCCCATAACGAAGCATAACTACGTCGTCAGAAAGGTCGAGGATCTGGCTGACACCATACGCGAGGCGTTCAGGATCGCAAAGTCGGGACGTCCCGGACCGGTACTTGTCGATATACCCAAGGACGTTCAGATAGCTTCAACGGAGTTCGAGATGGGTGAGGTAGTGAAGCCCTTCCCGCTTCAGAAGGCGACGGACGGGGAGATAGACCAAGCGGTAGCGATGATCGAGGCGAGCAAGCGTCCGATAATCTTCTGCGGCGGCGGCGCGGTGGCTTCCGAGGCGGGAGCAGAGGTTCGCGCGCTGGCTGAGAGGATAGACGGCTACGTAGGCTGTTCAATGATGGGACTTTCGGCGGTGAGCAGAGAGTACGAAAGAAACCTCGGTATGCTGGGTATGCACGGTCACTACGGCGCAAACAGAACTCTGAAGGAGTCCGACCTCATCATAGCGCTGGGCGTACGCTTCAGCGACAGAGCCACGGGCGACAAGTCGAAATTCTCTCTCGGTAAGAACATTCTTCACATAGATATAGACGCGGCTGAGATCGGTAAGAACATCTCCGCGGATCTCGGTATCCGCAGCGACCTCAAATACGCGCTGACCAAGATACTCGAAAAGCTGAGCGAGAGCAAGAAGCCCGATTGGGCGTCGGACGTCGCGCGATACAGAGCCTATGAAAACGAGCATCAGCCTCCCTTCATCAGCGAAAAGCTCACCCCTTACAAGATAATCGACGCCATAAACGCGAGAACTACGCCGAATATGCCCGTCGCGACGGACGTTGGACAGCACCAGCTCTGGTCGTCTCAGAGAGTCTGCGTAAGACAGGCGAGACGTTTTCTGACCAGCGGAGGTCTGGGTACTATGGGCTTCGGTATGGGAGCGGCGATCGGCGCTTGCGTAGCTACGGGCGAGAAGACCGTACTCATCACGGGCGACGGAAGCTTCGGTATGAACCTGAACGAAACTATGACCATGGTGTCGCAGAAGCTGCCAGTGGTGGTAGTCATTATGGATAACGGAGTGCTTGGAAACGTCCGCCAGTGGCAGACGATGTTCTATAATAAGCACTATTCATCAACGACTCTCGGCAGAGCGGTGGACTTCCCTGCCCTTGCAGACACCTTCGGCGCAAAGGGACTGCGCGCCATAGACGAGGAGAGTCTGGCGGCGGCGCTGGACGAGGCGTTCGCGACGGACGGCCCCGTCATCATCGACTGTCTCATCGAGAAGGACGAAAGAGTCCTGCCCATGATCCCCCCGGGACAGAGCTTCGAGCAGTTGAAGTTGGACTGATAAATTTTTAATCGTATATCCCAAGGTGATTTTGCGAGGAAATGACCGCAATATACTTAGCCTTCTCCGGTGGGAGAAGGGGAAACATCGAAGATGATGTATGAGGTGTCCAAAAGATTCATTTGCAAGAAAACACCTCATCCGTCTCGCAAGCTCTCGGCATACGAATACAGTTGGAAATCTCTTGCAAACCGTAGGGGCGAACTGTGTTCGCCCGCAAGATCTACAAAAATTTACAATAAGGAAAACACAAATATATGAAAAGATTTGTTATCGGACTTCTCGTTACGGACGAGGCGGGCGCGCTCACCAGAATATCGGGAATGTTCGCAAGAAGAAGCTTTAATATCGAGTCGCTGACCGTCGGAGTTACGGAAAATCCGGGAATCTCCAGAATGACGATCGTTATGAACGGCGACGACAGCGCCAGAGACCAGATCATAAGTCAGCTTTCAAAGATCCACACCGTAAAGGAGATCAAGGAGATGGATCACGAGAGCTCGGTCAACCGCGAGCTGATAATCATCAAGGTAAAGACCACTCCGGAGACGAGAAGCGAGATCATCGACGCGGTCAACGTCTTCAGAAACAGCATTATCGACTACAATAAGGACGCTCTTTCCATAGAGGTCACGGGCGACGGCAGTAAGCTGAACGCCTTCATCGACCTGATGGCAGATTACGGAATACTTGAGATCTGCCGCACGGGACTCATCTCCGTGGACAGAGGCGCCACTACTCTCAAGGCAAGCGGGTATATACCGGAGCATTAAATCGCGGTATGTTCGCTCGAACAAAACGCACGGTCCCTACAAATTCAAGGGGATATGTGATCTTAATAATCAAAACAACAAAAAATTAAAAATTTATATATTCTAAGGAGAATAAAACAATGGCAGTTATGTATTATGAAAAAGATTGCGATCTTTCGCTTCTCGACGGAAAAACCGTATGTGTAGTAGGTTACGGCTCTCAGGGCCACGCTCACGCAAAGAACCTTCGCGACAGCGGAGTTAAGGTTATAATCGGTCTTTATGAGGGCTCCAAGTCCGCAGTAAGAGCTAAGGCTGACGGCTTCGACGTTTACAACACAGAGGACGCAGTTAAGATCGCTGATATCGTTATGATCCTCGTAAACGACGAGAAGCAGGCTGCTCTCTATAAGAAGAGCATCGCTCCTTACCTCAGAGCAGGTATGACGATCTGCTTCGCTCACGGCTTCAATATCCACTTCAAGCAGATCGTAGTTCCGGCTGATATCAACGTTATCATGATCGCTCCCAAGGGCCCCGGTCATACGGTTCGTTCCCAGTACGAAAAAGGACAGGGCGTTCCCTGCCTCGTAGCCGTTGAGCAGAACGCAACGGGCAACGCTCACGAGCTCGCTCTCGCTTACGCTCTCGGTATCGGCGGCGCGCGCGCAGGCGTTCTTGATACCACCTTCCGTGAGGAGACGGAAACAGACCTCTTCGGTGAGCAGGCAGTCCTCTGCGGCGGCGTTACAGCCCTTATGCAGGCAGGATTTGAGACTCTCGTTGAGGCAGGCTATAAGCCCGAAAACGCTTACTTCGAGTGTATCCACGAGATGAAGCTCATCGTTGACCTTATCTTCGAGAAGGGCTTTGCAGGTATGCGTTACTCCATCTCCGATACAGCTGAGTACGGCGACTACGTAACAGGTCCCCGTATCATCACCGAGGAGACTAAGAAGGAGATGAAGAAGGTACTTACCGAGATCCAGAACGGTACGTTCGCTCGTAACTGGATCCTCGAGAACCAGGCTAACCGTCCTTTCTTCAATGCTACTAAGAAGCTCCAGTCCGAGATCCAGCTCGAGCAGGTCGGCGCTGAACTCCGTTCTAAAATGAACTGGGGTACTAAAGACGAGATCATTAAAGAGAAATAAGTTACATTCTCTTTGAAAAGGGGATACGTTTTTCCGCTTTCTGAAGAAAGCTTGGCAAAGACTTCTGTTACGTTGACACCGCGAGGGCATCAACGTAACAGAACAGTTTGTATGTTTTCCTTCGGAAAAAGGAAAGTGTTCCCTTTTTCAACAAGAGCGAACAGGGATACCGTGTACCTTGTGCGAACATCTGCTGGTATCCCCCTCGAATATTTCTTTTCGACACGGTCGAAACTTTTTTCTAACGAAAAAAGCCCGAAATATTCGCCAGCTTTGGCGAAAATTTAGTAACAAGCTGTGCAAATAAATTATTTTCCTGCTTTAGGGTGTTGCGGGAGCAACTCGGCAGTATTTCATGTACCCAAAATCCGAGCACACGGAGTGTGTTACGCGAGGATTTTCGTGGTATGTTAGCACCCGTTTCTTTCTTCTTTCTTTGCTTCCTTTTCTTTCTT
>SVSQ01000002.1 GCA_015064245.1 Oscillospiraceae bacterium
AGGATAACTGATAACGTCAGCCGAGGGTGACCTCCGGGAAAGTGCAACAGAAATAAACCGCCTCATTTGAGGTAAGGATGGAAAGGCGAGGTAAGAGCTCACCGGCAGTTCGGTAACGAACTTGCAAATGTAAACCCTATCCGAAGCAACACCGTATGCGAGAGGAGCGAAAGCTCACGTTTGCCCGACGGAATCTCGTAGGTGGCGAGGAGCTATATGGCGACATATAGACAAGATAGATAATTGCGGTCGGTCTTAACCGGCACAGAACCCGGCTTACAAGCCCACTCATAACCAAAAAAGACCGTATCTGAAGTTTAAATTCCGATGCGGTCTTTTGCGATTATACTAATCTGCTTGGAGGAACGGTATTGAAAACTAACGGTTTTTTCGGAAGTTTAAATGGAAGCGTCAGCGTTTTGCTCGGCGCAGGAAGAAGCAATATAGCCCTTGCAGCGTATCTGTCTAAATGCGGCGGAAGGGTAATGATTTGCGACAGAAGCTTATCTGAGAAGGAAATCGTTAAAATAGCAGAGGAAAATAAGATAGGAAACTGCGCTCCCATAAAATACGGAACGTTGCCAAAAGCCGATCTCGTGTTCAGAACCCCTGTGATACGTCCTGATGACGGTTTGATCTCAAGCTTTGTCAGTCGTGGCGCGTACCTCACGAGCGAGACCGAGCTGTTTTTTGAAAAATGCAGAGGAAATATATACGGAATAACGGGAAGCGACGGCAAGACCACGACCGCTACGATAACTGCTGAGCTGTATAAAAAACAGCTTGAGGTACTGAGCGCAGCGTCTTTCTCGGCGGAAATATCGGAGTGCCGCTTATAAGCTTTATCGATGACTTCAGGGATAGCGACGTAGTTATCGCGGAACTGTCCAGCTTTCAGTTGATGACCGCAAAAGCGTCACCGGTGCGCAGCGCGGTGACGAATATAACCGAAAATCATCTGGATTGGCACGCAAATATGCGGGAATACCTTTCAGCAAAAGCAAATATATACGCTTTTTCGGAGTGTGAAAGATTGGTAACGGAGCCGAAAGCGTATTATGAGCTGAGAAAGCTTCCGCGACGTATGCCATCCGAGAGAATACTTACGCAAGCTGAAAACGGAGTGTATTCGGACGGTGAAGGTATATACCTTGGAGGCGAAAAGCTGCTCGATATCTCCGATATTTTAGTAAAAGGAGAGCATAACGTCAAAAATTTTATGACGGCGATCGCATTATCATATCCCGATATATCACGTGAAAGTGTTTTAAAGACCGCGAGAGGATTCAAAGGCGTTCCCCACAGAATAGAGTTCGTAGATAAAAAAATGGGGATATCCTTTTATAACAGCTCAATAGACTCAACGCCTTCAAGAACGCTCAATACTTTAAAGTGCTTTGACGAAAGTGTAACACTTATATGCGGCGGCTACGATAAAAACTTAGATTATTCGGAGCTTGCCGAGTACGTAAACAGCCGAGTCAAAAACCTCGTTCTTTACGGCGAAGCCGCCGAAAAAATTTACTCTTGCTTCAGATCAAAGGGATATGCGGCGGTAAGGATATTTACGGAAGAGCTTTTTGACAAAGCCTTTGCAAAAGCCGTAAGTGTCACGGGAGAGGGAGAAACGGTGCTGCTGTCTCCGGCTTGCGCCAGCTTTGACCAGTTCAAAAGCTTTGAGGAAAGAGGAGAGCGCTTTTCGGAATCAGTCCGCGCTCTTTAAATAATTACTTTTGGGATAAACATTTATAATTTATTATTGACACGGAAAAAAAGATATAGTAAAATATATTGTAGATAAGATAAAACAAGGAGGAAATCAAAATGGGACTTATAAAGGCATTTGCATCATCTGTCGGCTCGGTATTTGCCGATCAGTGGAAGGAATATTTTCAGGTCGATTCAATGACGAACGATCAGCTCGTAGTCAAAGCAAAGAAAACGACCAAGGGTAATAATAAAGGAAATAACGATATCATATCAAACGGATCTGTGGTCTCCGTTGCGGACGGTCAGGTAGCGCTTATAGTCGAGGATGGCAGAATAGTTGAGTTCTGCGCCGAGCCGGGCAGATTCGTTTGGGATTCGTCAAGCGAGCCTTCAATGCTCTGCGGCGAGTTTTTCAAGGGAATGGTCGACTCCTTCAAGAAGATAGGCGAACGCTTCACATTTGGCGGAGATACGGGAAAGAATCAAAGAGTGTACTTCGTAAATACCAAAGAGATCATAGACAATAAATTCGGGACCACCACTCCTATGGTCTATGACGACAGATATTACGGTACCGCGCTTTATATCAGATATTTCGGTCAGTTTTCCTTCAGGATCAAGGATCCTATCCTGTTTTTCACGTCAATCGCAGGGAACGTAAGTGACGGCTATAATAAGGACGAGCTCATGAGCTTTTGCAGAGAAGAGTTCATGACGGCGCTTGACACCTCGCTTTCAATGCTCTCGGCAGACGGTATAAAATTCAGCCAGATACCTCAGAAGCAGCGCGAGATAGCGAGATATATGTCTGAAACACTCGACGAGGAATGGGGACGCAGACGCGGAATGGATATAGTTTCCGTCGCGATTTCAAAGGTAACTCCGGACGAAAAGAGCAGGGCGAGAATAGAGGAGTTCGATACAAATCTTATGCATTCAAATCCCGGCGCAATGGCAGGCGGTCTTGCGTACGCTCAGATGCAGGCTATGCAGAACGCCGCGAAGAATTCCGGCGGAGCGGTAAACGGTTTCGTAGGACTTGGAATGATGAACGGACTCAGCGGCAGCAGCGCCCCCGCTCAGCAAACGCTTATAAACACCGCAAAGCAGCTTCACGGCGATAGCGCTCCCGAGACTCCTGCAAGAGCAGATACGTGGAAATGCTCCTGCGGAGCGGAGAACAGCGGTAAGTTCTGCGCGGAGTGCGGAAGCAAAAAGCCGGAAAAAGAGGAGTGGAAATGCTCCTGCGGTCATATGAATACGGGAAAGTTCTGCTCAGAGTGCGGAGCGAAGAAGGTAACAGGCTACGTCTGCCGATGCGGTTATACCAGTCCCTCTCCCTTTAAATTCTGTCCGGAATGCGGAAGCAAACAAGAGTAAGGACGGCGCAAGGTAAATGAATTACGATCTTACGGTAGGAGAGCCGAGAAAAACGCTGTGGCGCTTTACCTTTCCGATGTTTATCAGCGTCGTTTTCCAGCAGTTTTACAGTATTACCGACAGCGCAATAGCCGGACAGTTCGCGGGAGAGAGCGCTCTTGCCGCGATAGGAGCGTCTTATCCTATCACGATGATCTTTATGGCTATTGCAACGGGAAGCAATATCGGATGCACTGTTGTTCTTTCACAGCTTTTCGGCGCAAAGAAGTATAAGGACGTAAAAACGGCGGCTTATACCGCGTTGATATTCGGCGCCGTGCTTTCGGGAATTCTGACGGTCATAGCGCTGATATCCTCTTCGGCATTACTAACCGCTATACAGACGCCTGCTTCCATATTTACGGACGCTGCCGCGTATATGAATATATACCTTGGCGGATTTTCGTTCCTATACCTATACAATATGGCAAACGGCGTCTTCAACGCCCTCGGAGACTCCAAAACACCGCTTTATCTCCTTATAATGTCCTCAATTGCGAACGTAGTTCTGGATTACGTTTTCGTAGCGATACTGAACATGGGAGTCAGCGGCGCGGCTTGGGCAACCTTTATAGCGCAGGGCGCGGCTTGTATTTTAGCTATTATAATACTTCTATTCAGACTTTCAAAGCTTGACAGCGAAAAGAATATATCATTGTTTTCAGTGCCAAAGCTGAAGCTGATACTTTTTATAGCAATTCCAAGTATATTGCAGAGCAGCTTCGTTTCAGTAGGAAACTTCTTTATCCAGGGACTTATAAATTCCTGCGGCGAGGCGGTCATAGCAGGTTTTTCCTCGGCGTTCAAGCTCAACACCTTCGCCCTTACCTCGATAACCACGGTAGCAAGCGCGGTTTCGTCATTCACCGCGCAGAATATAGGCGCAGGTAAATACGACAGAGTCCGCGCAGGACTTAAATACGGACTTATCCTTGCCATGAGCTTTACGGTGGTATTTGCCTTTTCCTACTATTTTGCAGGACGTCATCTCCTTGGAATATTCATGGAGAGCGATTCATCCGACGCTATGGCGACGGGAATAGAATTTCTGAAAATGATAGGACCGTTCTATTTCGTTGTGTGCTCAAAATTAGTCTTTGACGGCGTGCTCAGAGGCGCAAAGGCTATGAGATACTTTATGATCACCACGTTTTCGGATCTGATCATCAGAGTCGTTATCTCATACGTTTTGTTCCCAAGCATGAAGCAGCACGGAATATGGCTCTCCTGGCCGATCGGCTGGGTGATAGGCGCGTTCCTTTCCGTACTCTTTTATTTCCTCGGTGTCTGGAACAAGAGCGAAAAAGCTGGAGTAAAGCAAGAAGCGTAACATTTTTACGCCGATAACGTATAATTTAATAAATACGTTATTTTCGGAGGTAAAATGTATGGCTATCAGAATCTACATAGATCAGGGACACAATCCCACGAACCCAAACGCAGGCGCGGAAGGAAACGGACTGCGTGAGCAGGATATAACCTACGCAGTAGGAACGGCGCTCGCGGAGCTTTTAAGACAGAACGGAAATTTCGAGGTCATGGTATCGAGGAATACACCGAATGAGATACTTGGCTCTTCAAACGCCGAAAGTCTTCGGATCCGAACGGAGGAGGCAAACGCCTTCGGAGCGGACGCTTTTATTTCGATACACGTCAACTCATCAAATATCGAGTCAGCAACGGGCAGCGAAGCCTACGTTTTCAGACGTGACACACCTGCATTTTCTCTGGCAGAGGATATACTGCTGAGGCTTTCCGAGGCGACGGGATATACAGCGAGAGGCGTATTTGTCCGCCCATCGCTGTACGTGCTCAGAAATACTGATATGCCCGCGGTTCTCGTTGAGCTTGGGTTTATCAGCAACAGAGAAGAAGCGATATATATGTACGAAAACCCAACCCTCTACGCAAGAGGAATATTTAACGGAATATTGACCTATTACGGGCTTTACTGACATAAAGGAACTGAAAAAATGAATTTGTTTAAATTAAAGCCATATTGCGCGAAAGCAATATGGGGCGGAGATAACCTTAGAAAAAAATACGGAAAGATAAGCGATGAGAATATCGCGGAAGCCTGGGAGCTTTCGGGATATCCGGGAAAAGAGAGCGTTATAGTCGGCGGTGAGTTTGACGGCAAAACTATAACAGAGCTTATTTCTGTTCTCGGATCCCGCGCGCTTGGAATAAAAGCGGAAGGATACGACAAGTTTCCTATGCTTATAAAGCTTATAGACGCGGCGGCGCCCCTCTCGATACAGGTACATCCAAACGACGAGATAGCGCAAAAATTAGGCGCTGACGGCGGAAAAACGGAGATGTGGATAATCTGCGACTGCGAAAAGGACGCCTTTATCTACTACGGTATGAAAGAGGTGCTCAGCTCAGAAGCTTTTGAAAAAGCAATCCTTGACGGAAGCATCACCGAGCATCTTAACAAGGTGTACGTAAAGCCGGGAGATACCTTCTTCATCAAAGCAGGTACGGTCCACGCCATAGGCGCGGGCATAACCATCTGCGAGATACAGCAGACCTCTGATACTACATATCGTCTTTTCGACTACAAACGCAAGGACGCAAACGGAAACGAAAGAGAACTGCATATAGAGAAGGGGATCATAGCCACCGATCAGACACCGCCGGAAAAGTTCTACGAAGAAGGCGTCCGCAAAGGCGGCGAAACAGTTCTTGTGAGCTGTCCGTACTTTAACGTCTCAAGACTTGACGTAAAAGGCGAAGCTTTGGTAACTGTAGGTAAAGAAAGCTTTTCCGCATTCACTGTGACTGACGGTGACGGTACAATTTCTAACTGCGGCGACGAGATGTCGCTAACGAAAGGCGAGACTGTATTTATCCATGCTGACAGCGGTAACGTTAAAATTTGCGGCAATATGACGGTCGTAAGATCACAGCTATAAAAAGGACGGAAAAATACTATGGATTTCTGCGGATTTGAGAGAATAGATTTCACTTTTCAAGACAGAGAGGCTATCTTAGTCCTGCCAAACAAGGAGAACGAGAAGAAGGAATGGATGCTGAAAACGGAGTACTTCGGCGCGTTCCCGAAATTCGAAGCAGATATGCTTGCAAAAGGCTACTATCTTGCGTATCTGAAAAACAACAACCGCTGGGGAACGGACGAGGATCAGAGAGCGAAGCGCGACTTTGCCGAGTTCCTGCATGAAAAATACGGTCTGAATCGCAAATGTATATGTGTAGGAATGAGCTGCGGCGGATTCCACGCGGTGAACTTCGCATCCCGTTATCCTTCTTACGTTTCGCTTCTGTACCTTGACGCTCCGCTTCTTTCATTCTACGGCTGGAGCGATGAATTCGGAAACAAGAAAAGCTGGATAGAGGAACAAAAAAAGGCTTACGGTTTTAAGACCGAAGCCGAGGTTTACGTTTATAACGATCTGCCAATCCATAGATTGCATACGCTTACAGAGAATAATATTCCCGTGGCGCTTGTTTATGGTGGCAGTGATAAAGTGGTCGATCCCCATACAAACGCAGGAATGCTGAAGGAGTATTACGAGCTTCAGGGAGCTCCCATAAGATCCTGGTGCAAGCCCGAGTGTGACCACCATCCTCATGGGTTTGAAGATAATACTGATCTTATTGAGTATATAGAGAGTGTGAAGCTGTAAAAGTAACAAAAGCTTCGAAGGAGATAAGTTATGAAAAAGGTGAATTTTTTATTATTTATCATTATAACAATACTGATTTTTTCTTCGTGCAACCAAGCAAATGAACCCTCTCGTCCGAGCGTTGAGCATTCCGGCGGCGAAATACCGCTGTTCGGGTTATATTCTGAAGACGAATATAATGCGTATATGGCTGATGCAACACTTCCGGAGCATTTTATATCATACGAACAATTGTCGCACCTCGGTTTGTTTGAAAGCATTGTGTTCTTAGAAGACGCAAGATCGTTAAAATTCGAATCGTATCTATACCAATTTTTCTCAGAAAAAGAAGAAATAAATCTGTATGTATATCATTCGATAGAGAAGTTCGAATCTTATGCTAAAGGTCAGAGCGTTTCTCAAACCAACACGGATTTAAGAACTTTACCGTCAAACGAATCAGGAGTATATATAGAGCAGAATGTAATATACAACTATATTAAAGGTGAGTTATTTTCTGTTACCTGGGTGAGTTCAGGAATAACCTACGTGATGTATACTGAACCAAACTTGAGCAACTACAAATCAGGAAACGACTTTATTAACGCTTTACTTATAAAAGATGAAATTGCATCTGCGATGGAGATCTTTGACCAACATATAAGCTCGTCTAAATAAATATGATTTGGACGGTTAGCTTTGATGTAGGGAAAACTTCAGAAGAAAAAGCCGCCTAATTGGCGGCTTTCATTTATTTCTCAGCAGATAGTTCCCCCGCCGACAACAATGTCACCGTCATACAGCACAACGGCTTGCCCTTTTGTAACGGCTCTTTGAGGAGTATCGAAAACAATGCGGAGCTTGTCTTCACCAATCTGCTCAACGGTAGCGGGCGCTTCCTGCTGGCGATACCTGATCTTAGCTTTAATATTTAGCTTTCCTTCGATCTTCTCGCAGGCGATAAGGTTGATATTCTCGGCGTAAAGCTCCCTTGTGAAAATGTCCGCCTCTTTTGATAAAAGAACGGTATTTGTCTCTTTATCAACCTTTGAAACGTAAAGCGGTTCGGGAAGAGCCAGACCAAGTCCCTTCCTCTGACCGACGGTATAACGGATTATACCCTTATGCCTTCCGAGAACCTTTCCGTCTGCGTCAACGAAGTTTCCTTCGGGGTATTTCTTCCCCGTATAGTTTTCAATAAACTCGGAATAACTGCAATTTTTTACAAAGCAGATATCTTGGCTGTCGCCTTTATCGGCGTTTATAAAGCTGTTGCGCTCGGCGATCTCTCTGACCGTGTCCTTTGAAAGGGAACCGAGAGGGAAGCAAGCTCTTGAGAGCTGGCTCTGAGTAAGCGCGTACAGAACGTAACTCTGATCCTTTGAAAGATCGTCCGCTTTTTTCAGCAGATATCTGCCGATTTTTTCATCGTATTCCACCTTTGCGTAGTGACCGGTAACGACCAATGAGCAGCCAAGCTCTTCTGCCTTTCCGAAAAGCGCGGCGAATTTAAGGTGTCTGTTACACTCAACGCAAGGATTGGGAGTTCTGCCGTTTTCATAGCAGGAGACAAAGTTATCTATAACGCATTCCTTGAACCTGTCGGAAAAATTATATAGATAATGGGGAATACCTATGCTTTTTGCAACCTTTTGAGCGTCTTCAATATCCTTTTGAGTACAGCAAGAGGCTTCAAAGTCGATCACGTCAGTATCGTCGGGAATAAGCTTCATAGTTACTCCGACGCAGTCAAACCCCTTGTCCTTCATCAAAAGCGCCGCAACGCTCGAATCAACACCGCCGCTCATAGCTATGACGGCTTTTTTGTTTGTATTTTCCATATTTTGCGTACCTTTTTGATTTACTGATATTATTATATAATATTATAAAGATAAAGTCAAGTAAAAATAATTGACAACCTTTAATAAATATGTTATACTGTAATTACATCAAGCTTTAAGGAGAATACCTTATGGAAGATATCAAGATAGGAAAATACAAACATTTCAAAGGAAACGAATACCGCGTGCTGTATATCGCTAAGCACTCCGAAACTCTTGAGCCGATGGTGGTCTATCAGGCTCTGTACGGAGAAGGCGGAGTATGGGTGCGTCCCGCTTCCATGTGGAACGAGACCGTCGAGCGTGACGGCAAGGTATTTAAAAGATTTACATATATTGAGGATTAAGCATTATGAAAAAAATAGCAAGCTTTACAGTAAACCACGATACGCTTAAAAAAGGAATATATATTTCCCGCGTTGACGGTGACGTGATCACTTACGATGTCCGCGTAAAGATTCCAAACGGCGGAGATTATCTCGGAAACGGCGCTATGCACACATTCGAGCATCTTTTCGCAACGTACGCGAGAAACAGCGCTTACGAAAAGGACGTTATATACGTCGGACCTATGGGCTGCAGAACGGGCTTTTATCTGCTTCTCCGCGATAACGTATCAGGCGCTGACGCTATTAGTCTTATAGTTGAAAGCTTTGATTTTATATCAAAGTTCGAGGGCAATATACCGGGAACGAATAAGATCGAGTGCGGAAACTATCTCGAGCACGATCTTGAAGGCGCGAAGGCGGTAGCTGAGGATATGCTCTCCGTTCTGAAAGGATATACTGAGGAAATGCTTGATTATGGCTATGAACGCGCTTAAAGATAAGATATACGGTTATCTTGAATTTAAAGGGATATACCGAAGCGAGGCAAACGACGCGTTGATAGAGCAGAGCATAAAAGAGCTTGCCGAGCTTAACAGCTACAGATGCGTATATAAAAAATATTCAGAGCCGATCGATTTCTTGCTGAAGGAGCCGTACGTCTCATTTTTAAGCGGCAGTAACGGTTATTATCTCTGCGCTTTGACTCTGGGAGATGCAGTCGACTTAAAAACCGAATACTATCTGAAAGCGGATAAAGAAAAAGGTGTGATATTCGACGCCTGCGCAAACGCGTATCTTGAATTCAAAGCTGACGAATACGAAAAAACGCTTGAACAGGATATTTCCTATAAATTCGCGCCCGGTTATCAGGGAAGTGATATAAAAGACCTGCAAGCGATCTTCGATATTCTTGAGGCGGAGAGAATAGGAATGTATTTGACGGAAGGCTACAGGATCGTACCGCAAAAATCAATGGTCGGCATAATAGCTATCGGAAAAACGGCGCTTAAACAATGCGGAAAATGTGTAATGTTAAACTCCTGCGTATTCAGAAACGCAGGAAAAAGATGTTTTGATCTATAAACTAACGAGGTATAAAAATGAATTTAAACGCAATAATTGACTCACTTAAGGATTGCCCTTGCGGCAGAAAACACAGCTTCGATTTGAAATATTACGAGTGCGAGAGCGGACTCGTTCACAGATGCGGAGAGATACTTAAAGCAAATAGTTTTCCAAAAAAGATATACGTTGTTACAGATGAAAGCGCGTTCAGAGCCGCAGAGGGAATCGTCGAGTCCCTTGAAAAGGCGGGCTTTGACATGGAGATCAAAGTGTATCCGGATATGAAATACGCGTATATGGCAACCTCAGACGAGATATTAAAAGCAAGCGAAAGCTTTGACGGAATACTGTCTGTCGGAACAGGCTCGGTAAACGACGTATGCAGATATGCCGCTGCAAGAGCAGACAAAGCTTTTGCAATATTCGGAACAGCGCCCTCTATGGACGGCTTCGCCTCGGATTCCGCGCCGCTTATCGCAAATAACTTCAAAATATCCTATCCTTGCCGTCAGCCCTCGATAGTTCTCGCAGACGCTGATATCCTCGCCGCATCTCCGGATGAACTCAAGAGCGCGGGATTTGGAGACGTTATCGCGAAATATGTCGGAATAGTTGACTGGAAGGTGGCAAGATACACGGTAGGGGAGTACTACTGCGAAAATATAGTCAAGCTTGTAAAGGATACGGTAGATAACGTAATGACCTTGGCTGACAAGGTGACGTCAAAATCTCCCGAAGCCGCCAAGGCTATAATGGATACGCTCATTCTCACGGGCTGCGCTATGCAGCTGGCAAAATGTACGCGTCCGGCATCGGGCTCAGAGCACGTCGTGTCTCATTTTTGGGAGATACATAAGCTTGAGAAGGGAATATGGCCCGACTACCACGGTAAAAAGGTAGGTATGGCGACGCTTCTCGTTACCAAAATATATAAAGCTCTGCTTAAATACGACGAGATCGAGCCTAAAAAGGAGCGCTTCGTAATCGATGACGTCCTCAGTCACTACAGCGAAAGAAACAAGGATGAGATACTGGGCTATAATATTCCGCTGCCCACGGACGAGATCGATCTTGAAAAGTTTAAAGCGGATTGGAAGCTCATAAAAGAGGATATAAGAACCGTTCTGCCGGATTACGACGTTCTTCTCGAAGCGATGAAGAAAGCTGGATGCGCCACAACTCTTGAAGAGTGCAACCTCAGCCCCGAATTTGCTATAGAAGGACTTATCTACAGCCCGTATATGAGAAGAAGGATCACACTTCTCAGAATCATGTGTATGTTCTGCGATATGGAGGAGGATATTTTTCTATGATGAAATTTTTAAAGAATAACGCATATCCTGAGATCAGCCTGCATGATAAGGCTTTCAAGCTCGTTAAGCTACAGGACGGAATAAAGTTTGTTTTTTCAGATGGATTTATCCATGTTTGTGAAGACGGAAACAAGGACGTCAAGGGAGAAATAGTCATAAATAACATTGATCCTGACGAATTCAGAATAACCTGCGTAAAGCCATTTAATTTTTGGGGTTATCACCGTATGATAACCAGAGATCTTACGTTTGCGGAATTCGAGAGGATTTTTGATAATTATGAGCTGGAGATCTTTGACGAATATTACGCGTATAATTCATTTATTTGGCGATGCGCTTTTAAACCCTACGACAAAAAAATGCGAAGTAAATACTATCAAATTGAGATCGAGGTGTATTCGGAATCTCCGCTTGAATATTTTATAGACGAATGATTTACATAAAAAAACAGGCTTTTAAGCCTGTTTTTTTTATGTATAACCTTATTTAACGTCGATTCCGAATCTCACGAAGCTGTAATCGTGAACGAAGGCGGAACATTCAGCGCCATTCCACTGCTTTTCAAAGGAGAAGGTCTTTGGGCTGATGCCGTAAGGCTCAGCGTTCTGACAGTGGTGAGGACCGAGCAGATTTCGCATAGAGTTGCAAAGCGTAAGCACGATCTCGTTCTTACCTTCTTTAAGGTAGGGTGCAAGGTCGAGATATTTAGAGAACATTACCGTTCCTGCAAATTCACCGTTTATTGTAACGTCGCAAACGCAGAATCTTCCGTCAAGCTTCAGAACCGTCGCGTCACCGGATCTATAATCAAGCGTGGTCTTCATCTCCAGCTTGCCGCAGTAGAAGGGATATCCGTCCGTTACGACGTTCGACGCATCGATAGACTTCTTCTGCTCCGTGAGCGCGAATCCGCAGGAGAGGGGATAGCGGTAAGCGGCGTTGGGCTCAGACTTGAAAGCGTCGGCGTCCGTCTTGACCTCAAAGCTTCCGAGGAGGTAGATCGCTTCTATCTCGGTGTTGAATACGAGACAGTTACGAAGGCTCTCCATTACGTTATCGTTAATAACGTGGAATACGTAGTCGCTCTGATAGTAGTTCAGATGCAGAACGACGGTATTTTCTCCGACGCAGGTGAAGGGTGCGATATTCGTGAGCTTGAAATATTGGTCAAACCAAGCCTTTTTGCCCATTTCCACAGGCTGACCGTTCACAATAACATCGAGAATTCCGGGTTTTTCAATAACTACCGAGAGCTTCTTGGGAATAAATTCGGAATTGAACTTGAATTTGAGCCAGATATCGCCGTTGAAACGTTCTGTAAGCAGATTGTCTCTTATGCGCTCGATTGGACGCTCCTCGGAGAATTCCTTGCCGTCGAAGGAGATCTCGGCTCTGTCGAGAGTCATCATATTTTCAGGCAGCTTATTGAATACGAACTTGTTTTCAAGCTTGATCAGAGCCTTTTCCGGAACGCTTACAAATTCGTCAAAGGGAATTTCGCCTTCGCAGATCACGTAAGCCTGACTTCCTTCAAAGTCGAGGAGGACTTCGGTGTTTTCGCCGTTGTATCTTCCGCGAAGAGCCTTAGGCTCAAGGGTGAGAATGTCAAGAGAAACAAGCTTTGAATTACCCTTTACTGTGAATACGGTATCCTTAAACTCGGTGTTTGAGAGATTGGTCAGATAGTAGACTTTTCCGTACTTAGTTTCTCTGACCATGGCGTTAATCTGAGGGATATTGTTACCGTCAGCGCCGCGGAGGGTATATTCGCAGTTACCGCAGAGTGAAGCAAAAACTTCTTCGTCTGCAAGATCGGGACAGCCGTTTAAGAATTCGAAGGCGCAAGCGTCGATCTCTTTACCGTCAACGTATTTCGGAAGATGCTTTTTGAAGGTGTATATCTTTCCGCCGTTTTCCTTGAAATTTTTAAGGAGATAAAGAGTATTTGAATCAATGGTATCGACCGCAGGGAGAATTACCGTCTTGTAGGAGCATTTTCCGACCTTGAAAACGTCTCCCTTCACGGAAGCAAGCTCGTTCATCATGCTTTCCTCGCCGAAATGATAGGGAAGCTGATGCTGAGAAAGCTTGACGAATAACTGATTAAAGTCGTTTTCAACGTTAGCCACGGATCCGCCGACGTGACGGCGGTAAGTAAGCCAAGCGGTATGTATCGGATGGATAACGAGTATATCCGCGTGCTCCTTGCCCATTGAAAGAATATATCCGAGATTGTTGAAATACTCGTCGAATTCTCTGAGCTTGTATTGCCAGGGGTTATGCTCGGAATAGTGAGCGGGGTAGTCACGCTTTCTCTGACCTCTTTCGGAGTAAGGATACAGGTGCTGGCACATAATGTTCACGCCGCCTGCGTACTGAAGCTCTGCGATATGCTTGAGCTCCGTGGGAGAGACGTCCCAGCCGCAGCAGGCGAACATCTCGGAAAGCGCTTTTTTCTTACCAAGCTGCTGGCAGGCAGAACCGAGCTGCTTGCCGGAAAGGGGAGTCTGAAGTCCTCTGCCGAGATAGTCGATGCCCGGAATATGCTCGTACTGATAAAAAGGCATTATCGAGCCCATGCACGCCATCTGTCCTGCAAGGCTGGACTCTTCGATACCGTGACCGGTTATCATGATACCGTTTTCTTCCGCCCAGTCATATATCTTTTTTGCAAAATTCTCCATGAATTTAACGTGGATCATTTTATTGTAGTCGTAAAGATATTTTTCAAAGCCTTCAAAATCGCAGAAAATAGCGGGAATAGCGTCAAAAACGGAATAGCCGTAATCTTCCTCAAACCATTTTTCCATAAATTTTGAATATGGGGAAGCGTATCTGTAATACTGGGGCTCGTCGGTAAAGAAGCCTGGCATTGAAGTACCGAAGGTCTTACCAAGACGCTTCTGATATTCAACGTGTGTGTGCTCGATGAATTTTTCTGTGATATCGCCTCTCAGCGTGTCAACGTAAGAGGAGTCTGTGCAGTAATAAACAGCCAGATATTTTTCAGCGTTTTCAATGGGAGCTTTGGTAAGAACGGGCTTATCTTTGCCGCATACAGCGTAGAGCGCGTATATACCGTCGGTATCCTCGGGGAAGGTCTCAAAAAACTTGTGTTTAAGAAAAACGGAATGGTTGTCGGGATCTTCGAGAAGAATACCGCCTGCAAATCCGCTTGGCCATCCGTTTTCATCGTAGGACCAGGCTTCCATGCCAAGCTTTTCAGCCTCGTCGATACAAGCCTTGACACATTTGAACCAATCATCTGAAAGATATTCAGTTTCAAGACCGCCGCGGGCATGCATGAAAAAGCCGTTTATGCCCATATCGTGCATATTTCTTATCTGACGGCGAAGCTCCTTCGGGTCAAGCTTGTCGTTCCAGCTCCAGAAAGGGATGCTTCCATAGCTGAGTGCATTTTTCTTGATTTCATTTATCATTTTTTTCATAACGTTAGTTTCCTTACCTTTATAAAATTATAAAAAAGCAAAAGATTGTGAGAATGAATAAAAACGCAAAATTAAATATTGTGAAGACTTTTATGAATCTTCCGGCAGAGCCGGGATTAAAAGAAACGTAATTCTTAAATGTAATAAGCGAAGCCAAAGACGCGATCAATGTTCCGGTGCCGCCGATGTTGACTCCAAGAAGCAAGGCTTTATAATCTGTTGTGAAATGTGAGAGCAGAACAGCGGACGGAACATTTGAAATGAACTGGCAGGATATTACGGAAAAAATAAGCGTGTTTTTTGAAAGCAGATAGGAAAGCAGCTCGTTCACCGCATCGATCCGCGCCATATTTCCGGCAAAGATGAAAAAGAATACGAACGTAAACAGAAGAGCATAATCTACTTTCTTAAGGGCATCTCTGTCCGAAAAAAGTATTCCGATGAAAACTATCGGCAGACCAATAAAGTAGGGTATAACTCTGAATACGATAATTATTGAAACTGCGAAAAGAGCAAGATAATAAGCCGTACGTTTTACACTTAGTCTTTTATGATCGAAGCTGCTCATGTGAAGCTCAGTCTTGGGAAAGAGAAAACAGCAGAGGGTGATCATAGCGATAGCGAGTGCAAAGGGCAGGAACATTATTTGCATAAATTCTGCGGTGGGAATATTAAAGTAGGAGTAGAGATAGAGGTTTTGAGGATTTCCGAAGGGGGTGAGCATACCGCCGAGATTAGCGGAAATATTCTGAAGAACGAAGAGCTTAGCCATATGCTTTTCATTATCGGTACGCTGCAAAACAAAATAACCAAGCGGCAAAAACGTCAGCAGAGCCATATCGTTGGCGATCAGCATCGAGCCGATAAAGGTTATATAAACTATAGCAATTACGGAAGTTCTTAGATTTCCCGTAAGAGCGACGATCTTTTCTGCGAGAATCGAAAAGAATCTGATATTTTTCAGCGCGCAGATCACTGCAAGAGTGGCGAACAAGCAGGACAGTGTATTAAGATCAAAATAATCTAAGTATTTACTGTCCGGCGGAACAATGATCGAGGTAATAAGCGCCGCTGCAAAGGCGATGCAGAGAACGGCGTTCTTTTTTAAGAATGTTTGAAAATCAGTTATAAAGGTTTCAAAAGAGTATTTTTTTAGTTTTATGTCAGATATCATATAAGTTGTGCCGATTTTGATCCTTTACATTTTTTCAGCAGCTTTAGCCGCTTTCATTTCAACGAATTCTTCATAGGTTCCGAGGAAGTCCGTCATTCCGTCGGGGGTGATCTCGATTATTCTGTTTGCAACGGTGTTTACGATCTCATAGTCGTGTGAGGTGAAGAGAACGATGCTCTTGAAATCGCTGAGACCGTTGTTTACCGCGGTTATAGATTCAAGGTCAAGATGGTCGGTGGGCTGATCGAGAATAAGAACGTTTGCGCCCTTGAGCATCATACGTGAGAACATACAGCGAACCTTTTCGCCTCCTGAAAGGACGTTAACAGGCTTATAGACGCTGTCGCCCGAGAAGAGCATACGTCCGAGGAAGCCTCTGAGATAAGCCTCGGTCTGATCGGTGGAGTAGTTTCTCATCCAGTCGATGATAGTCTCGTTATGACCGTTGAAGTAAGCGGAATTATCGTGAGGGAAGTAGGAGCGGGAGGTGCTGATGCCCCACTTGAATTCACCCTTTGTCTGCTCAGCCTCTTCCATAAGGACTGAAAAGAGAGCGGTAATAGACATTTCATTTCCAACGAAAGCGATCTTATCGTCCTTACCAACGGTAAACGAAACGTTTTTGAAGAGAGAAACGCCGTCCTTTTCAAGAGAAAGTTCTTTTACGGTTAGGATATCCTTACCAAGCTGACGGTCGATATCAAAGCCGATGTACGGATATCTTCTGCTGGATGCGGGAAGCTCCTCAATAGTGAGCTTTTCAAGAAGCTTTCTTCTGGAGGTAGCTTGTCGCGATTTTGATTTATTTGCGGAGAAACGGGAGATAAAGGACTGAAGCTCCTTGATCTTGTCCTCGTTCTTCTTGTTCTGCTGCTTGATCATCCTCTGGATGAGCTGGCTGGATTCGTACCAGAACTCGTAGTTACCGACGTACATCTTTATTCCGTTATAGTCTATATCAACGATGTTGGTACAAACGTCGTTAAGGAAGTGACGGTCGTGAGAGATAACGAGGACCGTTCCGAAATAGTCAGCAAGGAAGTCTTCGAGCCAAGCCACTGCCGCGAGATCGAGACCGTTGGTAGGCTCGTCGAGAAGGATAATGTCGGGATTTCCGAAAAGCGCCTGAGCAAGAAGGATCTTGACCTTGTCGCTTTCCTTGAGAGTGGACATCTCGTCATAAAGAATGTCAACGGAAAGACCAAGACCTGCGATAAGCTTGGAAGCCTCGGATTCAGCCTCCCAACCGTTAAGCTCTGCAAATTCAGCTTCAAGATCGGAGGCGCGGAGACCGTCCTCCTCCGTAAAGTCTTCCTTTGCGTAAAGCTCGTCCTTTTCCTTCATAATGTCGTAAAGACGCTTGTTGCCCATAATTACCGTGTCAAGTACTGTAAATGCTTCAAAAGCGAAGTGGTCCTGCTTGAGCACGGACATTCTGATGTCTTCGGGAATGGAGATATCACCGGTCGCAGGCTCCAATTCTCCGCAGAGAAGCTTAAAGAAGGTGGATTTTCCGGCGCCGTTTGCACCGATGATGCCGTAGCAGTTACCGGGTGTGAATTTAAGATCTACGTTTTTAAAAAGCGTTTGTCCACCGAAATGGAAGCTTAGATTATTGACTGTGATCAATTTTAATGTTACCTTTCTTTTAATTGAATAGAGAATCGCCGTAAATATCGTTGCCGACGACGAGAGGGAAGTTCTCAAAAACCATCTTCTTGCAGGATTCGCATCCGAGCTCTTCAAAAGCTATGACCTCGACGCTCTTTATGCAGCTTGCGGCGATAGCTCCCGCCCCGCCCATAGCGCAAAGATACACGGCTCCGTGTTTTTTCATCGCGTCATTTACTTGTTTTGAACGTCCGCCCTTGCCGATAGTCGCGAGAAGCCCCATTTCCAGCAGCTCTTCCATAAAACCGTCCATTCTCGAGGAGGTAGTCGGACCGCAGGAGCCGATTGCCATGCCGGGCTTTGCAGGCGTAGGACCGCAATAATAGATAACCGCGTCTTTAATCTCGAAAGGAAGCTTTTTGCCCTCTCGGATAAGAGACGTTATTTTTTTATGTACGGCATCGCGGGCGCAATAGACCGTTCCGGAAAGGCAGATCGCATCTCCGGCTCGCAGCTCTGAAAGATGCTCTCTCAAATCAGCGGTATTATAATGTTTACAGGTATCCACATCAATTTTCCTTTTATTTATATTTATTTAATTATAGCATAGCATCAGATTTTTTTCAATAGCTTTATGTGTCTTTAACAATTTGTTAAAAAATAGCTTGCAATACTAAAATTTCTTTTGCTTGCAGATTTTGACACTTTTCGCGACAGCAGTTTGGTATAATTACTTTACTGCAGGAAAAGAGGGGATAGTATTGAAGCAGGTGGTTTACGGAGACGTGCTTTTTATAATAAATTTTTGCATGGATTATTTAGCCCTATACATAACTTCATATTTATTAAGGATCAAATATAAGCGCTGGGGAGCATTTGTTTCAGCTATGCTCGGTTCGCTGTATTCTTTGATATGTATAATGAACTCAGAAGATCATATAGTATTTTCGGTGCTGTGCGCGTTTATAATGTGTTTCGTGGCTTTTTGGGGAAACAGTAAGAAATATCTGCTTTATGAGGTCATCGTATTTTTTGCGGTGAATTTCCTGTTAGGCGGCGGAATGACGGCGGTATTCAACCTATTCAACTCCTTGGGGAACAGCAGGGAGATACTGATATTCGGAGAACTGAATACGGTGTCGAAAAATATGCCGCTCGGAATATTTACTCTTGGATTTTCGCTCATAACCGTTGTAGCTATAGTTTTTGGAAGAATAATGACAAGAGAATCCAAAAGCAGAAAAGCGATAATTACAATAACGGTAAATAACGAAGCGGAAAACTTTTTAGTGCGAGAGGATTCCGGAAATCTTCTAACTGAGGTTGTAAGCGGAGAATCCGTCATTTTTCTGACGGAGAGCGCTATGCTCAGGCTCTTTAATCAGTCCGAGTTAGACGCTATTAAGAATATAGACCTGCCAAAGGTAACTGAAAGTAATATAAAAGCCAGAATATTGGTATATGAAACAGTAAGCGGAAAAGAGCTTTGCGCTTGCATAAAGCCTTCAAAAATACAGACTGAAGATAAAGAACTGAGCGCTTGGATAGCGGTGGGGAAAAACATGTCGTTCGGCGGTTGCGAGGGGATCGCGCCATCTGCAGCGCTTAGTTGATAAAGGGGAGAGGGTAAATATGGTTATTCTTAAACAAATAATAAATTCGATCAGAAGTAAGCTGATCAAAGCAGAGGGCGTTTTTTACATAAACGGTCCCGAAACCTTACCGCCCCCTCTGACGCAGGAGCAAGAAAACGAAGCCATCGCAAATATGCATACGAGCTCGGAGGCTAAGACCGCGCTGGTTGAGCACAATCTGAGGCTGGTTGTCTATATAGCAAAAAAATTTGAAAACGTAAATGCAGATATCGAGGACCTTATATCGATCGGAACGATCGGGCTTATGAAAGCGGTAAACACGTACAATCCGGAAAAAAACATCAAGCTGGCAACTTACGCGTCAAGATGTATAGAAAATGAGATCCTGATGTACGTCAGAAAAAACAGCTCCGCCAGATGTGAGATATCTATAGACGAGCCGCTGAAGACCGATTGGGACGGAAATGAGCTGCTGCTTTCCGATATACTCAGCAGCGACGAGGAGCAGATATACAGCGAGCTTGAGAGTGAGGATGAGAAGAAGACGATTCAGAACGCGCTGTACGGGCTGAGCAAGCGTGAGAGGGAGATAATAGTGCTGAGGTTCGGACTGAACGGAAGCAATAAGGAGCTTACTCAAAAGGAGGTCGCCGACCTGCTCGGCATATCACAGTCTTATATTTCGAGACTTGAGAAAAAAATAATGCAAAGGCTGAAAAAAGAGATAGAAAATAAAATATAGAGCTGAAACGCCGTATCAGATGCAAATCCGATGCGGCGCCTTTATATAAATAGGATAATTTTTTAACATATCCAAAACATTACAGCAAATAAATTGACAGAATGGCGTAATTGTGGTATAATAATATAAATATGAAATTTCAAAAACACGATAATATGGAGTTAAAAAATGTCTGAGATATTAAATTCATTACATCCGATCGTAGTCTGCTTGATAGTTTGCTTTGCAAAGATCATAGAAATAACTATCCAGTCTTTGAAGACCTGCATGATGGTGAGAGGTCAGAGGCTGAAAGCCGCCGGACTCGGCTTTATAGAGTGCGTTATATGGGGAGTGGTGATCTCAACGATAATCGGAACCTTGGGGGACAACCTCTTTCTTCTGCTGTTCTATTGCATCGGTTATGCAACGGGACTATTCCTTGGCTCTACTATTGAAAACAAGATAGCTCTCGGAACTTCAAACCTTGAGCTTATCGCAAACGATGAAAGCACGGAGAAGATCACGGATTACCTTAAAAAGAATAATAAGGGATATACGGTTTTGAGCGGACACGGCTCGAAGGACAAGATGAATATGATCTTCATAGTCCTTCCGAGAAAAGAAGCTTCCAAAGTGATCAAAGAGATACGAGCTATATGCGAGAATAAGGTGTTCGTAGCAGCATCTGAGGTCAGCAGATACGCGGGCGGATACGGAATGGTAAAGTAATAAGTTAGCATTTAAAAACGGCTCCAAAAAATTTTCAAAAATATTTTTCAAAAATTTTTTCGAAACGCGCAACCTAAGCAAAAAAAAGTTGTCTATATTAGTGTAAGGCGCTTCGTAGAACGGAGGAAATATGCAAGACAGTCAGATAATTGATCTGTATTTCGCAAGGAACCAGGAAGCCATCGCGGCGACCTCGGCGAAATACAATTCATATTGTATGAAGATTGCGATGAATATTTTGAACAGCAGTGAAGACAGCGAGGAATGCGTAAACGACGCGTATCTCGCCGCTTGGAACTCGATCCCGCCAAATCGTCCGGAGAAGCTTTCCGCGTATCTTGGAAAGCTAACGCGCAATCTTTCGCTTAACCGCTATAAATCAAATACGGCGGAGCGGCGCGGAGGAGGAGAATTTGCGCTCTCTCTTGACGAGCTTGATGACTGTATAGTCGACAGTATAGCCGAAGAGCAGACCGAAGAGGAGCTCGGACGGTATATAAGCGATTATTTATACACTCAATCAAAGGAAATGCGGCAGGTGTTCGTCAGAAGATACTTTTTTAATGATTCGATAGTCGATATATGCGAAAAGTTCGATATGAGCGAATCAAAGGTAAAATCAATGCTTCATCGGGCTCGTCTTGGTCTGAAGACCTATCTTGGCGAAAACGGCGTCTACATATAAATATAAAGGACAAAACTGAAACGATGAAAAATGAACTCATGGCTCGCGCCATGACACATATCGACGATGCTTTGATAGAAGAAGCGAATGAGACCGCAGTAAGCCGCAAATGGTTTATGCGCTCGGAATTCACAAAGCGCTTGTATCAATACGGAAGCCTTGCAGCTTGCGCGTTTCTCATAGTCGGTGTGCTGTTAATGAGCGGACTTGGCGGAAACGACGTGCTTCTTTACGGAGAAAGCATTTCGCAGTCGCCCCAGACGATAACGGAATACATGCCTCGCGCCGTTACCCATTCCATCGATCCGTCACTTCTCACGGAGGTCAATCTTCCGCTGGAATTTGATTTCGGGAAGAAGACCATGCTTAGGCTCGACACGGGAACTATGATAGTTCTTGACAAGGACGGAAACACTGTCTTTGAAGGAACGGATTATGAAGCTAAAGGACACATCTCAGTGTGCGTAACGCTTCCCGTAGGAGAGACCAAATGCCGAATCGAAACAAACAGAGGCTATAATATAGTACTGAATCAGGATGAACAGTCCGGACTTTGGTACGTTAATATAGAAAAATAAAAACAAAAATTTAAAAACAAAAAAACAATTTTAAGGAGAAAAACAAAATGAAAAGAATTTTAGCTCTCACACTCGCAGTACTTATGCTCGCTATGTGCTTCGTAGCATGCGGCAAGACAGAAGATCCCAACACAGACGACAAGAACGAAACAGTTGAGCCCGACTACAAGAGCGCGCTCGAGCTTATCAACAAGATCTTCACCGGTTACAATGCAACAGCAACAGAAGAGACAATGCTCTACGTTGTTGGCGGTAATATGTTCAACTTTGAGACATGCAATCCCGAAGGACCCGCAGAGTTCGTTTCTCTTGCTGATACAGACTATAACGAGAATCTTGGCATTGCTGTTGAAGATGTTGCAAAGATCGAAGGCGCTGCTTCCATGCACAACATGATGAACGCTAATATGTTCACTTCTTACGTTATCAAGGTTAAGGCTGATGCAGACATCGACGCTCTTGCGACTGCTCTCAAAACAAACATCCTTGCTCGTCAGTGGATCTGCGGAGCTCCCGATAAGCTCGTTATCGCTAAGGCTCCCGGCAACTACCTCATCGTAACTTGGGGCGTTTCTGTTGACGGCGGTATCGTTAACCCCTACACAGAAAGCTTTGCTACAGTTGTTCCCGGTTCTTCCATCGTTGTAACTGAGACAATAGCATAAGTTTAATTGAACTTCTTTCGGCGCCGTTATCGCAGATCGGTAACGGCGCCGAACCAATAATATCAAAAAAAGACGGTAAATATAAGAAAGGACAAGATTTTAAAATGCTTTTTTCAAGTATATCTTTTCTGTATTATTTTCTTCCCGCGGTACTTATCCTGTATTTTATAGTTCCGTTTAAATTCAAAAACGCTGTTTTACTTGCATTCAGCTTGTTCTTCTACGCTTGGGGCGGTGTAAAATACGCGATCACAATGGTCGTGGCAATAATCCTCGGATATATATTCGGATTGCTTGTTGAAAAATACCGCGGACGTAAGATCTCTAAATTATTCTTATTCTTAGCGGTAGCGTCTATAATATCCTTCATGCTTTATTTTAAGTATATGGACTTCTTTATAGATAACTTCAACAAGATTCTCGGTCTTAATATACCGCTTCTCAGAATCGTTCTTCCCATCGGCATCAGCTTCTACACCTTCCAGATAATCAGCTACGTGGTTGACGTCTACAGAGGAGAGAAGGCTCAGAAGAACCCTATAAACCTCGCAGCTTACGTCGCTATGTTCCCTCAGCTCATCGCAGGTCCTATCGTAAGATACGCAGACGTTGCAAGAGAGCTAGAATGCCGTACACACAGCCTTGAGCTTGTAGCGGCAGGCGCAAGAAGATTTATAATCGGTCTTGCAAAGAAGGTTCTTATCGCGAACTCAATGTACGATATAAGCGAGATAGTTTATAAGGCTGACGAAAAGACGGTCCTGTTCTACTGGATCTACGGCATCTCCGTAGCGCTTTACATCTACTTTGACTTCTCCGGATATTCCGATATGGCTATCGGACTTGGTAAGATCTTCGGATTCAACTTCCTTGAGAACTTCAACTATCCTTACATCTCCAGAAGCGCAACGGAATTTTGGCGCCGCTGGCATATGTCCCTCGGTTCCTGGTTCCGCGATTATGTTTACATTCCGCTGGGAGGTAACAGAGTTCCAAAGTGGAGATGGTTTATCAACATCTTCGCAGTATGGCTCTTCACCGGATTCTGGCACGGAGCGTCCTGGAACTTCATCCTTTGGGGACTGTTCTTCGGCGTACTGCTGGTAATAGAGAAGTTCTGGCTACTCAAGTACCTTGAAAAGACAAGAGTTCTCAGCCGTATCTACATCCTGCTGGCAGCTATGACAAGCTTCATGGTATTCAACATCAACACTCTCGGAGAGGCGTTCCAATACATCGGAGGACTCTTTGGAGCAGGCGGAATACCGTTTGTAAACGCAGCGACTCTTTATCATCTCCGCAACTATGCGGTGCTTCTGATATTCGCTATCGTTGGCTCTACGCCGCTCATCAAGAACGTAGCTACCAAGCTGGCAAATTCGCCGAAGACCGCGAAGGTCGTAAGCATCGTCGAGCCTATCGTTCTCGTAGCGCTGCTCGTTGTTGTTACTGCGTTCCTCGTTGATTCCTCTTCCAACCCCTTCCTTTACTTTAGATTCTGATAGGAGGAGAGTTAAACATTATGAATACAAAAATTAAAAGTATAATAGTATGTTCCATCATGGCGCTGTTTATATTTGGCTTCAGCGCGCTCTGCATATTCATGCCAAAGCCCGAGTTCCTTGACAGCGAACGCCGTGAGCCTGAAAAGCTTCCTGCGCTTACCTTAGAGAACATCATGAAGGACGGTAAAGATTACGGCACCAGCTTTATGAAGCTGTTCGACGATAAATATACTCCCGATAACTTCCCCTTCAGAGAAGCGTTCAGAAAGATCAAGGCGTTTATCGGAACTTACGTTTTTGCTCAGAGAGATAAGGACGGCGTATTCATCGCAGACGGATACGCTACCGAAATGCAGGAGCAGATCAATAAGGATTCGATCGACCACGCGGCAAATAAGCTTCAGTTCATATACGATAAGTATCTGAAGGACAAGGGCATCACACCTTATGTATCCATTATTCCCGATAAGGCGTATTTCCTTGCGGAAAAGAACGGATACCTTTCCATGAACTACGATCAGTTTATTACAGAGATGCTGGCAGGCGTTGATTTTGCTAAGTATATCAATATCAAGGACAGCCTTACGATAGAGAATTACTATAATTCAGATACCCACTGGCGTCAGGAGACTCTTACAGATATCGCAGGACTCCTTATCAATGGTATGGGCGGAAATTACGACAGTAAGTACACCGTAAATACCCTTGACAATCCTTTTTACGGCGTTTACGCAGGCAGAGCTCCCAAGCCTCTGGATCCCGAGACTATATATTATCTCACAAACGATAATATGCAGAACATTATAGTAACGGATTATCAGAACGGCGGAAAGCAGACCACTCTTTACGATATGGAAAAGGCATACGGAAAGGACCCTTACGATATGTTCCTTGGCGGTGAGCTCTCAAAGATCACCATTGAAAACCCTAACGCAAAGACTGATAAAGAGCTTATCGTTTTCCGTGATTCCTTCGGCAGAAGCATTCTTCCTCTTATGGCAGAAGATTACGCAAAGATCACAGTTATTGACATCCGTTATCAGATTCCTCAGATCCTTCTTAACGGCGTTGAGTTTGAAAACGCAGACGTACTGTTCCTTTACAGCACGCTCGTTCTCAATAACAGCTTCGAGCTCAGATAATAAATAGAGAATACCGCTTTGTAGAAATACAGAGCGGTTTTTTTATAAAGCTATTGACATAAACGCAGATCGGATTTATAATTAGTATGTAATAAAGAGGTAGGAGGTTAATATGGACAGTAACATCAGAGTATTCAAGGAACGAGAAATAACGGCAAAGGGAAATATACTTCCTTTGTCTGAGTTTGAATTTGCAAGAGATATTCCGAATAAGATAATTAACGACGAGATCGGAGCTTATTTCGTTGCACAAGCTGAAAAAATGCTATCTGAGGAGATACCGCTCCTTCCGCTGTCTCTTTACAGAGATAAAGCTTTGACGGACGTGCGTTCAAGATTTGAAAAGCCTCATCATAGAAGAAGAAATATACTCATGCACCTTACTCTTGCAGAAGCATACGAAAGAAAAGGCAGATTTACCGAAAAGCTGGCGGACGTTTTGTGGGCGATACTTGAGGAGACCTGCTGGGTGATACCTGCGCATTATTATCATTCTCCTAACGATCCGAAAACGCCTATTCCCGAGGTATATACCGAATCACAGATGCCGGGACTTGATCTCTACGCCGCAAGCTGTTGCGCGTCGGTGGCTCTTACAAAATATCTTCTCAAAGAACAGCTGGACGCGATATCTCCCGTTATATGCAAAAGAATAGACCATCTTATATATCTTCGCGGAATCAGACCTTTTGTTTCGGTAACGTTTTCCTGGGCGGGAGAGAACGGTACCTGCAACAACTGGGTCACCAATATAACGTCCAGCATACTTACAGCCGCTGCCCTTACGTTAAACGACCTCGAGCTTCGTGAAAGAGTAGCGGAAAAGGCGATGCATCTTCTCGATAACTTTTCGTCTCACTATCCCGTCGACGGCTGGTGTGACGAAGGCCCCGGATACTGGAGCGGCGCGGGCGGAAACTATTTTGATTGCCTTGAGATTCTTGAGGATATGTCAGGCGGAAGGATCAAGGTTTACGATCATTTTCTCATAAAAAGAATGGTAGAATATATCGCGTCAGCAAATATCGACGGGAAATACTATCTGAATTTCGCGGATGCGAAGCCGGTTCTTGAGCAAACGGGAAAGCTGATAATGCGGTTTGCAGAGAAATGCGGTTCGGAAAAGCTGTATTCCTTCGGACGTATGACTGCGGCTAACAATCCTGTAAACACCGGGCTGTTTTTCGGAATGATCTACAGAGTTTATAAGAACTGTCTGACCGAGGAGATAAAGGAAGCCCCTGCGGTTCTCGGAGAAAAAAGACTTTGGTACGAGGAGAACAAGATAGCTATTTTCAGAGAGAACGAGGATACGTCCAAAGGGCTGTATCTTGCGTTTAAGGGCGGACATAACAGAGAGAGTCATAATCACAACGACGTCGGTTGTTTCGTGGTATATGCAAACGGAAAGCCGGTAATAATCGATCCGAGCCACGGCTCGTACGATAACGGATTCTTCGGACCTACAAGATATAAGCGATGGTATATGAAATCAAGCTATCACAGCATTCCGACAGTTGACGGCATCGAGCAATCGGCAGGAAAGACGGAGTATTCATCATCCGAAGAAACGATTGACAAGGATTTTAACATAGTCTCAATGGAGCTGAAAAACGCATTTCCGAAAAGCGCGGGTATCGTCAGCATGAAACGCACCTGCTCGCTGTGCGACGGAAATATCAAGGTAAAAGACGATATCAGCTTAGACCACACGGGAGATATTCAGTTCAATTACGTTACGGTCGACGAGCCGAGAGTTTTAGATGAAAAGACGTTGCTTCTGGCTGAAAATGTGGCGTTTGAGTACGAATGTGACGGAGCTGAGCTTGTGATCGAGAGGGTAGAAAACACGTATCTGCCGTACGAGGATCTGAATTTTCGTTCGGTTTGGGGCAGAGACTGCCTGTGGCGTATCTGTCTGAAGACCAAAGCGAGTGAAAAAACAGCGGTAATAACTATAAAGTAAAAAAACTACGGGAGGCTTTTATGCTTCCCGTAGTTTTTTACTTCAACTGACTGCATATTTGCTGATTTAAGACACTGCTACGGACACTCTATTTTTTCCGCAACCTCAATAAGATAAGCGTTTGGATCATCGTTAAACGTATAATTTTTTCCTGTTATCTCGTTATAGAATATATCGAAATAACGGTAACCGAAAACTCTGAGGCTTGGAGCGTCAAAATGTCCGTAATTCTCCCAAGCAGACAGGCCTTTTGCAGACGCCACGCCGTAATTCTCGTAAAAAGAGCCAAGATCAACAAGATATTTGTTTATGGTGTAATCTGCATAGTAGAGGTCTGCGAGCTCGCCCGCTACGATAACTATCTTTTCTTCGTCAAGCCTCAGATCCTTGATAAAGGAATCGAGAATGTTTTTAAGCTGAGGAGTATAATCAGGATTATCCATGTCGCTTTCGCCCTGATGCCAGAGGATAGCGCATATTTCGCTGGTATTCTGCGCGGCTTTAGCCATTTCAAGAGCGCGGCTATAATAGAAACCGCCGGGCTCCCAATCAGCAAGACTGGTTCCGCCGAATGCGCCGGGGATCAGACCTACTTCACAGTCAAAGGTCTCGACGAACGCCTTTGCAAAGCTCGCTCCGAGACCTACTCCTGCAATATCGGGCTTGTCGGTATGGATCGGTTCTTGCATTTTTACGAATTTGCCGTCCCGTATCATAAATATTCTGTCATCGCTTATGGGTACAACGCTTTCAGTATCTCCTCGTCCGGCCATATTTGACTGACCGAGCAGAAGCACGGATTGCATTTTGTTATATATTTCCTTGTCATTTACGGTGTCTTCAGTTCCGGCTTCGCCGTCGTTGTCAGTATTCGGCGGCTCGGTTTTACCGCAGGATACCGTTAAAAGTGAAATGATAAGCACCAGTACCAAAAGCAAATAATTAAATCTTATTTTTTTCATATCATTCAACCTCGTCTTAATAGTTAAATTAAGTATAACACAGTACATATGAATTGTCAACACATCGTGATAAAAAATCAGATTTTAAAAGCATTTATATTGATTTTTCAAGGAAAGCGTGATATAATAATGATATATTAAAATGTTGAGGTGGATAATGAATATCTATAATAATATAACCGAGCTGATCGGTAACACAAAGCTTCTTTATTTATCTAATTATTGCGCAAAGCACGGAATCAAAGCAAAGCTCTGTGTAAAGCTTGAATGTACCAATCCTGCGGGAAGCATCAAGGACAGAGCCGCTTATTATATGATCAAATCGGCGGAAGAAAAGGGCGTATTAAAGGAAGGCTCTGTTATCATAGAGCCAACCAGCGGAAACACAGGAATCGGACTTGCAGCGATAGGACGGGCAAGAGGGTACAGAGTAATTCTGACTATGCCTGACACAATGAGTGTCGAACGCAGAAATCTTCTTAAAGCTTACGGCGCGGAGCTGGTTCTGACAGAGGGCAGTAATGGAATGAGCGGAGCGATCGAAAAGGCAAAGGAGCTGGCAAAGGAAATGGAAAACAGTTTTATTCCAAGCCAGTTTGACAACCCTGCCAATCCAATCGCGCATTACGAAACAACAGGTCCGGAGATATGGAACGATACGGACGGTCAGGTCAAGGCATTTGTCGCAGGGATAGGAACCGGCGGAACGCTTTCCGGAACAGCAAACTATCTCAAGCTTCAGGATCCGAGGATCTTCGTTGCAGGAGTCGAGCCCGCGTCCTCGCCGATGATAACAAAGAATACTTCAGGCGCGCATAAGCTACAGGGGATCGGAGCTAATTTTATTCCGGATAACTACGATCCCGATATATGCGATGAGATCGTCTGTATAGAAAACGACGAAGCGTATACGGCAGGAAGAGAAGTAGCTGAATGCGAAGGAGTACTGATAGGCATTTCGGGCGGAGCGGCAGTTTGCGCCGCTAAAAAACTTGCTGAAAGCGGAAGGTTTGACGGGGAGATAATCGTGGCGATAGCACCCGACAGCGGAGAGCATTATCTTTCCGTGCCGGATTACCTTATATAGGAGAAAGTAAATGACAGCGTTTATTTTTATAGGTGTACTGATCTTACTTCTTTTGATATATTTGATAATTGCGTGGTCATATTTCAAGCTTGCGGTAAAACGCCCGTTCGTTGAAGATATGTGTACGAAGGAAGGTATCGCGAAGCTGAAGCTGACCGATCACGAGGAGGTACTGCTTGCAGGAAGAAAGCAGCTTGATACGACGGAATATGAAAAAGCAGAAATAAAGTCCTTTGACGGTCTGACGCTCAGAGGACGGTTTTACACCTTCACAGGCGCAAAAGCGACGGTCATCTTCTTTCACGGATATCGATCTTCACCGCTTATAGAATTCACCGCTTCTTTCAACTTTTACAAAAACAATAATATAAATGTGCTTCTCGTGCATCAGCGCGCTCACGGCGAAAGTGACGGGGAATACGTGACCTACGGAGTCAAAGAGAGAAGAGACGTTTTCAGCTGGATAGATTTTGTCAAAGACAGACTTGGCGAAGATGCCCCGATATTGCTCAGCGGAGTCTCAATGGGAAGCGCTACGATACTTATGGGCGCAGGCCTCGGATATCCCAAAAACGTCATAGGTCTTATCGCGGATTGCGGATTTACAAGTCCGTATGAAATAATAAAGCACGTTGTAAAAACTCATATCAAGATACCCTTTAGGCCGCTGATCTATACCGTGAATTTTTTATGCAATAAGCTCGCAGGATTTGATCTTCGGGAGTATTCCACCGTTGAAGGCATAAAGAATTGCGATATACCGATACTTTTCGTTCACGGAAATGCAGACGATTTCGTGCCGCCCTCCATGACTAAAGCGAATTTTGACGCGTATCAAGGACCAAAACAACTGCTGCTCGTAGACGGCGCGGGACATGGATACAGCTATCTGATAAATAAAATGGAATACCAAAAGAAAATAGAAGACTTTATTTTGAAAACATTGGACGAAAATGCTTGACAAAACAAATATTTTGTAGTAAACTTACTTTAGTTAATTTTAGTAAAGGGGACTGAAAAATGCTTACTGACATTGAAATTGCACAATCCGTTGAGATGAAAAAGATAACCGAGATCGCTGACAGCGCAGGAATACCTGCAGAAGCTCTGGAGCTCTACGGTAATTATAAAGCTAAGATCAATATTTCCGAAATCGGAAACACAGATAAAAAAGGAAAACTGATTTTGGTTACCGCAATAACTCCCACTCCCGCAGGAGAAGGAAAGACCACCACCACGATCGGACTTGCGGACGGTATGAAGAGAATAGGGAAGAACGTAATGGTCGCTCTCAGAGAGCCGTCACTCGGCCCCGTTTTCGGAGTTAAAGGCGGCGCGGCAGGCGGCGGATACGCTCAGGTCGTTCCTATGGAGGACATCAACCTGCATTTCACAGGTGACTTCCATGCGATCGGCGCGGCAAACAACCTACTTGCGGCTATGCTTGATAACCATATCTATCAGGGTAACGCTCTCGGCATCGATCCCAGAAGAATAGTATGGAAGAGATGCGTGGATATGAACGACCGTCAGCTTAGATTTGTAACGGACGGTCTCGGAGGAAGAGTGAACGGCGTTCCCCGTGAGGACGGCTACGATATTACCGTAGCATCCGAGGTAATGGCTGTTCTTTGTCTCGCTTCCTCTATCACGGATCTAAAGGAAAGACTCGGCAACATCATCGTTGCTTACACCTATGACGAAAAGCCTATCACGGCTAAGGATATCAAGGCAAACGGCGCAATGGCTGCGCTCTTAAAAGATGCTATAAAGCCTAATCTCGTTCAGACTCTGGAAGGTACTCCCGCTATTATCCACGGCGGTCCCTTCGCAAACATCGCTCACGGATGTAACTCCGTTATCGCTACTCAGACTGCGCTTAAGCTCGCTGATTACACAGTAACAGAGGCAGGCTTCGGCGCCGATCTCGGAGCAGAGAAGTTCTTTGATATAAAGTGCAGATGCTCAGGTCTCAGACCGGACTGCTCAGTAATCGTCGCGACGGTGCGCGCGCTCAAGATGCACGGCGGTCTTGCAAAAACCGAGCTTGGAAATGAAAATCTCGAGGCGCTTGAAAAGGGAATTCCAAACCTTCTCAGACACGTTAAGAATATAAAAGAGGTCTACGGTCTGCCTTCTGTCGTAGCTGTAAACAAATTCCCAACGGATACCGATGCGGAGATCGAGCTTATAGTCAAGAAATGTAAAGAGCTTGGCGTAAACGTATGCCTGTCCGAGGTATGGGCAAAGGGTGGCGAAGGCGGAATTGAGCTCGCAAAAGAGGTCGTAAGACTCTGCGAGGAGGAGAGCAATTTCAGCTTCTGTTATCCGAGCGAGCTTCCGTTAGAGGCTAAGATCGAAGCTATCGTAAAGAATGTCTACGGCGGAGCGGGAATATCCATTCTTCCACAGGCTAAAAAACAGCTTGATCAGATCAAGGCTATGGGCTACGACAATCTTCCGGTTTGTATGGCTAAAACACAGTACAGCTTTTCAGATGATCCTACTAAGCTCTGCGCTCCCGAAGGATTTACGGTAACTGTCAAGAACGTAAAGATCAGCGCAGGCGCAGGCTTCGTGGTAGTTCTTACGGGCGATATTATGACAATGCCGGGACTTCCTAAGATCCCCGCGGCTGAAAAGATCGACATTGACGACGCAGGAAAGATAACGGGACTGTTCTGATACTCTTAAACAGATATTCAACACAGGAGATCGAAGATCGGTCTCCTGTTTATTTTTGGCTGAAAAACGTCAAAATGTCGAAAACGACATTTTGTGCTATTAAGCACACATCAACAAGACAATAAATAATATAAATGAGGCAAATTTAAAAGATAACTCGACAATAAATGCTTGAGCAAAGAGAAGAAAAGTGCTCAGAATTTGCCTTTTTAGCGAGAATTGAGTAATATTTTGTGAAAAACGTAGATGAAGTTTGTGCAAAATGCATATTGAATATTTCGCGAAAAAATTGTACAATATAAATGTCACTAATTTCTGGCAGACAAGGAGGAATTTGTATTGAAACGTAGGTTATTTGAAGAACGAAACTTTAATGTGACCGGCAAAGTCGTTCCGTACCAAAGTTTCAAACTGTTTATTGATAAACCCGAAGGTTTCAACATATGTGAAGAACATCGGGCAAAAATTATCAGTACCGCAGAGGAATGGCTTGAATATGAGTTTCCCGTAATTCTGGCGACAGATTATATGATGTTCAAAAGAACCGGTGACAGAACCGTGTACGGCGGGAAGTACGGAAAGCGGCGGCAGGCTGTAATGGCACTCGCTCTCGCAGAGTACTTTGAAAGACAGGGCAGGTTCACTGACAAGCTCATCGACGTTATCTGGATGACTCTGGAGGAAACAACGTGGGTAGCGTCAGCGCACAATCCTTCGAAAGAGGGAGTAAATACTTGTTTACCGTACGCTCATTCCGGCAAAGTCGATTATATCGACCTGTTCTCAGCTACCATAGCCGCAACGCTTTCATTTATATATTACCTGTGCGGTGATATCCTTGACGGCGTTACGACCCTGATCAACGAGAGGATCTTATATGAATTAAACAGAAGGATCCTTGAGCCGTTCCTTGATGACTACTGCATCTTAAGTAAAATGGGATGGACGGGTGTAAAAGGAAATAAAGTTAATAACTGGAATCCCTGGATAGTTTCAAACGTGCTTACGGTTTGTGCTCTTACAGAAAGAGACCCGATAAGAAGGGAAGCCGTTGTAAGACGAGCTATGAAATATCTCGATAACTTTACATCAGTTTACCACGATGACGGCGGATGCGACGAGGGACCGAGCTACTGGGGCGCGGCAGGCGGAGCGCTGTTCGATTGTTGCAACATACTGTACGATCTGACAGACGGATACGTTGATATCTTTGACGACGAACTATTACGAAAAATGGGTGAGTATGAGGCTAAGGTTGCAATACATGGTAACCGCTTCCTCAATTTTGCGGATTCACCCTCTAAACTGAACCCAAGCGGTGGACTGATTTACGACTGGGGCTGCAGATGCAATTCCGAAATGCTGAAAACATTCGGACTGTCACGTCTGAACGGCGGACTCATAAGTTCGAAGCCCGACATAAATCACATCTATCGATATTTCCGTTTAGCAAGCGAGCCTAAACACGAAGCGGCAGAGTACATCGCGCCCACGAAATTCTACCTTGACGGTATAGTAGTGGCGGCTGCGCGAGAGACCGAAGCTACGGACAAAGGCTTGTATCTCGCATTAAAGGGCGGAGCGAATAACGAAAGCCATAATCACAACGATATTGGTAACGTTATAGTCTTCGCGGACGGAAAGCCGATCTTCATCGACGCGGGTTCCGGAACATATACTCGCAGAACCTTCAGTAAGGACAGATACACGATATGGGCTATGCGCTCCGATTATCACAATTGCGCAACAGTGAACGGAGTGATACAAGAAAAAGGCGCTGAGTACCATTCGGAAGACGAAGAGTATGACGAGACGAGCGGAAAGCTGAAAATAAGTCTCAAGCGCGCATATCCCGAATCAGCAGACATAGCAGAATACACACGAAGCGCGGTCCTTGAAAACGCAACGGCAATCATTGAAGATGACATCAAGTTTAATAACGAAGGAGATATCGTCTTTAACTATCTGTGCGTGGAGGAACCCTCAGACGTAACGGAAGATTCCTTTGTTCTGAGCGGTCGCAGGATAACCTTTGACGCATCTCTTGAGTTCAAGTACGAGACAGTTGATTGCTCCTGGGTTGAAACAGCTAAAATTCCTACAAACTGGGGCGTTGAAAGCATATACCGCATAACACTGACAAGCAAAGACAAGATAAAAGAGAAAAAATACGTTCTGACAGTTAAATAAAAGGACATAAGCAAGCCTGATATTGACCAAGGAAATTAAGTTACATCACAAAACCGCGTACTTACCGAGACACGGCGGTCAAGGTAAGATAGGCGTCACCTTCGGATATTTGCTCACGGCTCTCAAAACTTTTGCGAGAAATGCACGGTACTATAGGAGGAATTACGTATCTGCTTCAAACAAAGTTAGCGAATGACGAAATAGCATAGTCGGCATTCCGAATCAGAGCTTTGATAAATATACGTTACGGATTTAGCTCAAGTGATTGCTTTAAACTGACTAATGAGTAACACCGAGATGCAAAACCAATAGCGAAACCTTATATGACAATAGAGAAATGACAAAACAAACCTAATAGATAAACCCAATAGAAATAGTAAACCCAATAGAAACCCAATAGAGAAGACCAATAGAAATAGAAAACCAATAGTAAACCAACAGAGACCCATAGAAAACAATAGCATACAATAGACATAGCAAACCCTAAATAGAAAGAACAGAGCAATAGAGTTCCGATTATCACAGAGTAGTTCGGTCTTCGGAACTGACCGAGCGGCGATGTGAATATTGCTCAACCAATCTGTATCTGAAATGAAGTTTCAACGGCTAAGCGATGCAAAGCGACACAAAGTGATTCAGTCGACAGTTTCACCAAGTGAAGCGATGCAGAACGAGGTTTTTGATTCCGAATAGCTTTTACAGATCAGACCTAAAAACAAAGACGGTTCTCCTGCCTGAATCCCGGGAGAACCGTTTAATTTTTTTATCAAAAGAATAATAAAAAAAGATCCCGCAACAATGTGCAGGATCTATGGTGGAGACAACTGGGATCGAACCAGTGACCTCATGCATGTCAAGCATGCACTCTAACCAGCTGAGCTATGCCTCCGTACTTTAGTATTATATCATATTTTAACCTAAAATGCAATATGTAATATTGCACAAAATTTGCGTGGATAACGCCTTATTTTCTTTAGTATTTTTTATTTAAGAAAGGACTTAGCCAAAAATGAACGAAAGAGTATTCGACAAAAGAAATTACAACATTGTAGGTAAGCTCGTTCCATACGAACATTTTAAGATATTCTGCGATAATCCTGATGGTTTTAAGATCGATCCCGGACATTATTCCAATATTATTTCAAGAGCTGAAGGACTGCTGGATAAAGAATACCCAATGCTTATTGCCTCGGATTATATGATGTATAAGCGTGACGGCAACCGCGCCATTTACGAGCTCAAGTATATGGAAAGAAGACAGGATATTCTGGTACTTTCTCTTGCAGAGTTTATTGAGAAAAAGAACAGATTTACCGATACTATCATAAATCTTATGTGGATGCTACTTGAGGAAACAACTTGGGTTATACCTGCGCACAACCATCCTAAAAAGGACGTAAATACCTGCCTGCCGTACTCTTTTTCAGAAAAAGTTGACTTCTTCGACCTCTTTTCCGCTATGACAGGAGCTTGCGTCGCATTAGTATATCACCTTATGAAAGAGCGCTTTGACAGCGTTACTACGATCATTAATGACCGAATAATCTCCGAACTTGACAGAAGACTGATAGAGCCATTCCTAAACGACGTTGATATGATAGAGCATCTGTGGTGGTCTGGCTCAAGAGGCAATAAGGTAAACAACTGGTGTCCTTGGATCGTCTCAAATATTCTAACTGTTTGCGCTCTTTGCGTCAAAGAAAAGGGGAAGAGAGAAGCGATCGTAAAACGTTCACTCCCTCTCCTCGACGCATTTACCGCTACCTACCACAGCGACGGAGGCTGCGATGAAGGTCCCAGCTATTTCAACGTTGCAGGAGGCGCACTGTTTAATGCCTGCGAGGTACTGTACGACCTAACAAACGGATATATAAATGTTTACGACGATCCGCTGATCAAAAATATGGGCGAATACGCGGTAAAGGCGATAATCAACGGCGTAAGAGCTATGAATTTTGCGGATTCGCCGTCTAAAGTAAATATAAATCCCGTGATGATGTATCTATGGGGGAAACGCTGTAATTCGGAAATGATGATAAGCTACGGTCAGAATCGTCTGAACGGCGAGCTTTATGATACGGTCGCTCAAAACGGAATCAATATGAACCTTGTTTATATTCCGTATAGGGCATTCAAGTTTTTGTGTATTCCGAGACTTGAAAAGACCGATTTCGTAGCGCCGAAAAAATTCTATCTGGACGGCATCAAGATCGCAGCTACAAGAGAGTATACCGATACTTCAAAAGGCCTATACGTGGCGTTTAAGGGCGGTACAAACAACGAAGGTCATAACCACAACGACTTAGGTACTACAATAGTCTTCGCGGACGGAGAGCCGATCTTCCTTGACGCAGGCTCGGGAACATATACACGCAGGACATTTAACGAAGAAAGATACACCATCTGGTCAATGCTCTCCGACTATCATAACTGCGCCACGATCAACGGAGTCACTCAGAAGCAGGGAGCAGAGTACGTCACCTGCGACGAGGTATATGACGAAAATATCGGTAAGCTTACCATGTCTCTTTTAAAGGCATACCCCGAGGAAGCGGGAATCGAGTCGTATTACAAGAGCGCTGTTCTTGAAAACTCTGCGGTGATTATTGAAGACAAGATCAAACTCAAAGCGCCCGGACAAATTATGTTCAGCCTTATTTGCGATTGCGAGCCCGAAAACGTTACGGATAGTTCCTTCACCGTACACGGAAGGGAAGTCCGCTATGACGCTTCACTTGAATTTAGTTCCGAGCCCCTTGATAAGACCTGGTCCGAGACGGCAAATATCCCTTCGCATTGGGACGTGGAGACTCTGTACCGCATAACTCTTACTACCAAAGAAGACATAAGTGAAAAGAATTATTTGTTAACTGTTAAATAAAGCGATATAGGAGGATGATCTTAAATGGAAGAGACCTTTCCTTACCTATGGATAGACCGCAAGGACAGAAAAAGATGTGTTAAGTATTCCGCCAAAGCCACATCGATAAGGATCAAATATGAGAACGGAATCGATCAGCTTCTCATAGATCAAGTTGATGCGCTTGCAGAGTATTTGAGGAAACACTATTATTTTCCTGTAAGATGCAATATCCATATTACTGATCACAAAAGATATCGCTCAGATTCTGACGGTCATATTTTTTACGGTGTATTTTATGATAACAATGACGTGTACCGGAAGCGAAAGCTCTATCCTGAGATATATGTCGCCGGTCGGCTTTACCGCAGTTCAAGTATCGAGCAGATACTCTACACGATACTTCACGAGCTATCTCATTATTATCAATGGTTTTTCGATGAAATACGCGATAGAACAGATCGCAGTATTGAAATAGAAGCTACAAAATGGGCGAGGATCATACTTGAAGAGTATAAAGAGTCCCAAACTATCTCAACACCGTTTGGTAAGCTCAATATTTATGTCGACGGAGCGCCCATAAATTATCTTCCTATAAAGCTACGATACGACCGTCCGCCATGTAAGCCGCTTTCTGCGTGCTATAGGATAAAAGGCATCGTCTCAAATGTATCCGAAGTAAAATGCGTAATAGAAACGACGGAAGACGTTGACTTTTCCCCCGAGTCAGGAGAGGATTATATATGCACAACTCTTACAAAAGATAATGTAATGCTCACCGTCGGAACTGAAGACCCATCATACGGCAAAACTTCTAAATATAGCGTAAGACATATAGAAAACGGCTTGATATTTACGGATTTTTCGGAAAAAACTAAGTTGATCTTAGGCGTTGCATGGGTAAGTGACGCAGACGATTATGACACGCGAACATGGTACGCCGCTGATATAGCACTCGACAGATAAATGAAAAAGGTACAGATTTTAACTTCTGTACCTTTGTTTTTTTTATTCGTGCTCACCCTCGTGAAGTCTGTATTTTTCAGGAGAAACGCCGGTAAAGCGCTTAAATGTATGAGAAAAATGGTAGCTGTCCGCAAAATGATAGGTCATAGCGATCTCCTTGATCTGCAGGGAAGTGTTGAGCAAGAGGAGCTTAGACGCGTTTATCTTGGTTTTTAATATGTACTGTTTTGGTGTAACACCGAATTTCTCTCTGAAGATTCTGATAACGTGAGTTTCGCTCAGATAGAACTGCTTTGCTATGGTGGTTACGGAAATATCAGAGTCTATATTCGTTTCTATGTAATGCTTGATCTTCTGCGCGATAACGGCGGATTTACATTCTACCGTATGGTTTTGAGCGAATATAAGCTCGATAAACAGCTTATAGAACTGCAGAGCCATTTGGTTCGTAGTCTCGACCTTGTTATCAGATTCATCCATAAAGTCGCATATTTCATTAAAATAGTCAATAGACGTTGGACGGAGAGAGATGTGAGTCTGAAAGGCGTTACATGAAAACGCAAAGGAATCAGCAAGCCAACCGTAGCAAGCGATGCCGGAAATAAAGGCTATTGAATCAGGCGTAGTAATGGTGTACTCAACGCCGGGACCGATATAACAGAGCGAGCTTTCCTGCGGAGTGATCTCGCTTCCGTCTTCAAATTTAATTACACAGCTGTCTGATCTGAAATATAGAAAATGATGATATCTATTACCTTTAACGTCGGAAAGAAGCTCGTTTTCCTTCAGCTCCTTGTAATAGAAAAATCTGCCTTTTGTGAATTCGGTTAAAAATTCAGGTGGTAAAACGTTCATAGGAAAATTCCAAATCAATTAGATTTCAAACTGAAAAAATGAACAATATGAACATTTAAATGTTTGATATAACCATTTTACCATAGAATTATTAAGAGAAATACAAGCTTGTATTAACAAAATATAAAATGAATATACTTTTTTACAGGAAATTTATTCTATGAAATCAAATTCAAAATCGTAAATGCTTACAGTCTTGCCCTCTCCGCAGCCTGCCTTTTCAAGGGCGTCTATAACGCCGTTGTCTCTCAGTACCTTCTGAAAATACATAAGCGATTCGCGGTCGGCAAAATTGATGGTTCCCATAAATTTATAAAGCCAATCTGCCTCGACCTCGTAAACGCCGTTGACGTTTCTGATAGTAACGGACTTGTCCTTGGGATCGTAAGCTTCTTCCTCGACGATCTCCTTTTCATATATAGTAAGGGGAGGGAGGAAGCGCAGACGCTCGGAAACAAGATGCACAAGAGTATCAACGTTCTCGCCCGTTGCGGCAGATATATAAACCAGCTCGTATCCCTTTTCATCGATATACTTTTCAAATTCATCAAGATCGACCAGGTCGGGATCGTGTATATCATACTTATTAGCCGCGATAATGCGCGGACGGTTTGCAAGCTCGGGACTGTACTTTTCAAGCTCAGCGGAAATAGTTTCCATATCTCCGATGGGATCAACGCTCTCATATCCCGAGATGTCAACCACGTGGATAAGCATACGGCATCTGTCTATGTGGCGAAGGAAGTCAAGACCGAGTCCCGCGCCATCTGACGCGCCTTCAATAAGTCCTGGAATATCCGCGCAGACAAATCCCTGATTTCCTGCCATGTTTACTACGCCTAAATTGGGCGTGAGCGTAGTGAAGTGATACGCCGCTATCTTTGGTCTTGCGGCGCTGATCGCGGCGAGAAGAGAGGATTTTCCTGCGCTGGGAAGACCTACGAGTCCAACGTCTGCCAGCATTTTAAGCTCCAGTATTACCTCACGCTCTTCGCCCTGAGTACCCGCCTTTGCAAAACGCGGGATCTGTCTGGTGGGAGTTGCGAAATGTCTGTTGCCCCAGCCGCCTCTGCCGCCTTTGCAAAGGATGTAGTCCTCGCAATCCGACATATCCTTAATTATTTTTCCTGTTTCCGCGTCACGAACGACAGTACCTTCGGGGATCATAAGGATTATATCCTCGGCGTTTGCGCCGTGCATTTTGCCGTTCATTCCGTCAGCGCCGTTCGATGCCACGAACTTTCTGCGGTTCTTGTAGGCAAAAAGAGTGTTCGAGCCCTTATCTATTCTGAGAACGATATTTCCGCCCTTTCCGCCGTCACCGCCGTCGGGACCGCCGTGTGAAACGTATTTTTCTCTGTGAAAGGAAACACAGCCGTTTCCGCCGTTTCCCGCTTTAACGAATATTTTTACTTTATCTATAAACATATATATGACCATTCCTTTCTTACACCAAATAGCGTTTTGCTACGTTTTGCCAAATGGCAAATTTGAGCTATGATCTACGGCTAAAAAGGCACAAAATGCGTGTTTGAAAATTTATTTTCAAACATACTCCAAATGCTTTTAAAAGCTATTTTATCATTTCCCAAAATTCTTCTTCGCTGATTATTTTAACTCCGAGCTGCTGCGCCTTTACAAGCTTGCTTCCCGCTTCCTCACCTGCGAGAACGTAGTCCGTTTTCTTAGAAACCGAGGAAGAAGTCTTGCCGCCGAAGCTTTCTATCAGCTTGGAAGCCTCATCGCGCTTCATGGTCGGAAGAGTTCCCGTAAGAACGAAGGTCTTACCTTCGAAGCGGTCATCCTTGATATCCGTTTCATATTCGCAAACAACGCCTGCGGATTTAAGTCTGTCAACGAGTATTCTCGTCTGCGGATGTGAAAAGAAGTTGATTATGTTCTTTGCAGATACCGCGCCGATATCGTTCACCGCGCAAAGCTCCTCTTCGGTTATATCAAAGAACCTTTCAATATCCTTAAACTGAGTTGCAAGAACCTTCGATGCTTTTTCGCCTATCTGATGGATACCGAAGGCGTAAAGCAGCTTGTCAAGCCCTCTCGTTTTGGATGCTTCGATGCTCTTCATAAGATTATCAGCGGATTTTTCGCCCATACGTTCAAGCTGAGCGACCTTTTCTTTTTCAAGGTAATAAATATCCGCGGCAGAAGAGAGAAGTCCGGATTCGACCATAAGGTTTACCTGCGCCTCGCCAAAACCGTCGATGTTCATAGCGTCGCGGCTGACGAAGTGGGAAAGATTTCGTATTAGCTGAGCAGGACAAGCAGAATTCGTGCAATAAAACGCCGCCTCACCCTCTTCGCGGTAGACCTTTTCACCGCAGGACGGGCAGGTCTCGGGCATACGGTATTCCGCCGCGCCATCAGGACGCTTATCCTTGTTGACACGGACTATTTCGGGAATTATATCACCGGCTTTTCTGACGATGACCGTATCTCCGATCCTTATATCCCTCTCGGATATGAAATCGTAATTGTGAAGCGTTGCGCGGCTTACGGAAGTGCCTGCAAGTCTTACCGGCTCAAGAACCGCGTAAGGCGTAATAACACCGGTCCTTCCGACGTTTACGCATATATCACTCAGTACCGTCTCCTTTTCTTCAGGCGGAAACTTATAAGCAACAGCCCATTTCGGCACGGAACCTGTATCGCCGTATTCCTCGCGCTTTGCAAGGCTGTCGACTTTTATGACCACGCCGTCGATATCAAAGGGTAGGGAAGAGCGTTTTGCGCCGATATCATTTATCTTAGCTATGATCTCTTCGGAAGTAAAGAGCTTAGCAAGATCCGGTACTACTTTAAAGCCTTGTTCCTTCACGAACTCCAGACTTTCGGTATGAGAAGCAAATACCTTATCACACTGCTGAATATTGAAAACAAATATATCCAGCTTTCTTTCCGCAGTTATTTTTGAATCCAGCTGACGTAGCGAACCTGCCGCCGCGTTTCTCGGATTTGCAAACAACTGCGCGCCTTCGCTTTCTCTCTTGGCGTTAAGCTCTTCAAAGTTGCTTCTCGGCATAAATACCTCGCCGCGTACCTCAAGATGACCTTTGTACGGAATATGGAGAGGTATAGAAGGTATAGTCTTCAGGTTTTCGGTGACGTTTTCTCCGGTAATACCATCGCCTCGTGTCGAGCCGATAACAAACTCACCGTTATCATAAACAAGAGATACGGAAAGACCGTCGATCTTACATTCCACCGAATAACCGTCGTCTGCGGGAGTTTTGTCTATAAAATCAGTAAGCTCTTCAAAATTGAATACGTCGCGGAGACTTCCCATACGGACGGTATGGGTAACCTTTTCAAATTTATCAAGCACAGCGCCGCCGACACGCTTGGTAGGGGAGTTGTCGCTTGCAAATTCGGGGTATTGCTCTTCGAGAGCCTTGAGCTTATAGAACATCTCATCGTATTCGAAATCGGATATTTCCGGTGCATCGTCAACGTAATACTTCCTTGCGTGATATTCTATCTTCTCAGCAAGATATGCCATCATGCTTTTGATATCGTTATTCAAAATCTTGTTATCCTTTCAGATATTTTGATATAAATATATTATAACACAGGTTTATAAAAAAATCAAGTGAAAAATAAAAGGTGCAACGAGCGTTGCACCAGATATTATTAAGTTTGATTAGCCGCCGATCTTTGTAGCGTTGATCTTGATGCCGGGGCCCATTGTAGATGCGATAACGCAGCTCTTAATGTACTGACCCTTAGCAGCAGCAGGTTTAGCCTTGATGATAGCGCCCATAAGAGTATTGAAGTTCTCAGCGAGCTTTTCAGCGCCGAAGGAAGCCTTACCGATGGGGCAGTGGATGATGTTGGTCTTGTCGAGACGGTACTCGATCTTACCTGCCTTAGCCTCGTTTACTGCACGAGCTACATCCATTGTAACAGTACCAGCCTTAGGGTTAGGCATAAGTCCCTTAGGACCGAGAACCTTACCAAGACGACCGATAACACCCATCATATCGGGAGTTGCGATAACAACGTCGAATTCGAACCAGTTTTCCTTTGTGATCTTTTCAACGAAGTCAGCGCCGCCAACGTAGTCAGCGCCAGCCTCTTTAGCAGCTGCGTAGAGGTTTTCCTTACAGAAAACGAGTGTACGAACAGTCTTACCTGTACCGTTGGGAAGAACAACAGCGCCTCTGACCTGCTGGTCAGCGTGACGGGAGTCAACACCGAGACGAACGTGAAGCTCGATAGTCTCGTCGAACTTAGCCTTAGCTGTCTGGCAAACGAGAGCGAGCGCGTCAGCAGAATCATACTGCTTGTTCTTTTCAATAAGCATTAAGCTTTCTTTGTACTTTTTGTTAGCCATTTCTATTTACCTCCAATCACTCTTCAACTGTGATACCCATGGAACGAGCTGTTCCTGCGATCATGCTCATAGCTGCCTCGATAGAAGCTGCGTTGAGGTCGGGCATCTTTGTTTCAGCGATCTGACGAACCTGCTCTTTTGTGAGCTGAGCTACCTTAGTCTTGTTAGGAGCAGCGGAAGCTGTCTCGATTCCGCAAGCCTTCTTAATAAGAACGGGAGCCGGAGGTGTCTTTGTGATGAATGTGAAGGAACGGTCTGCGTAAACAGTAATTACAACAGGGATAATAAGACCGATCTGATTCTTGGTTCTTTCGTTGAATTCCTTTGTAAAGTTAGGAATGGAAACACCGTGCTGACCGAGCGCGGGTCCGATAGGGGGCTGGGGTGTTGCTTTACCTGCCGGGATCTGCAGTTTAATATACCCGGTAATTTTCTTTGCCATGTCTTTAATCCTCCATGTGGTTATTTTTTGATTCGGAAGAATTTAATCTTCCTCCCACTTAATTTACAGTTATATGAACTCTGTAGAAACTTAATTATTTTTTTGAAATATCAATCTACGCGCTTGATCTGGTTTGATTTAAGATCAACGGGCGTATTTCTTCCGAACATAGAAGCAAGCACCTTAACGGTCTTTTTGTCATCGGATATGGACTGAACCACACCTGTATAACCTGCAAGAGGTCCGTCGGTGATAGTAACGGAGTCGCCAACCTCGTAGTCGAGCGTAACGACCGATACCTCAATACCGATTCTTGCTACTTCTTCATCTGTAAGCGGAACAGGCTTTGATCCGGGGCCGACGAAACCGGTAACACCTGTAATATTTCTGACGACGTGCCAGTTGGCATCGTTCATAAGCATCTTCACCAGAACGTAGCTGGGCAGAAGCTTGCTTTCGACCTTTTTTTCGCCCTCTTCTCTGATTTCGAGAGGGATTCGGATATCGACTATCTCATCCTGGATACCGCGGTTTTCGATAATCTTTTCCAAACTTGCTTTGACCTTGTTTTCGTATCCCGAGTAAGTATGAACTACATACCAGTGTATCTCGGGGATAGCATCGCTGAAATCACTCATTACAAATCACCTTTAATTAAAAGAGATTGGCAAGACCTTCAAGTCCCATAGAGAAGAGAACGTCAAGAACACCGATGACTGCCGCTGAAATACCCATTACAACAAGAACCAGAAGTGTGCTGAGAACTGTCTGTTGACGGCTGTACCATGTGATCTTTTTGAGCTCGCTCTTCATTGTTTTCCAAAACTTTTTAAGCTTTGCTCCGAGTCTTGCGAAGAACCCGGGACCTTTGCTCTTTTCGGATTTCTTTTCTTTCTTAGATTCCTTTACCTCGGATACCTCTTCCTTAACTTCGCTTTCAACGACTTCGGATTCGATCTCCTCGGAAGTAACCTTCTTTTCCTTATCCGACATCACTAAACCCCTCCTTACTTAGTTTCTTTGTGGGGAGTGTGCTTGCGGCAAAAACGACAGTACTTGCTCATTTCAAGTCTGTCAGGATCGTTTTTCTTATTCTTTGTGGTATCATAATTGCGCTGCTTGCATTCCGAACAAGCCAATGTAACCTTAACTCTCACTTGGTTGCACCTCCTGAATTTTGATTCGATACGGTATATACCGTTCTTTTCTCCCTCAACGGAGAAAAATCAGCACACAAAAAAAGCCTCTCCGCAGAGGTATTTCTATTATAACATATACATTTTCGAATGTCAAGAACAATTTTTGTCTTATAATTTATTTTACTTTTTGATAACAATTAGTTAATATTTGTCGTTAATATTTGGCTATTGATTTATTCATAAAAGTATGATATGATAATAATACTGAATTTATTTAGGAGAAACATAGTGAAAACACTTATACTAACCGTATCAACAGGCCAGGGACATAATTCCACCGCTTCTGCTATTCATTCCTACCTTACTGCGTCCGGCAGTGAATGCAGAACCCTTGACGCTTGTTATTATGTAAATAAAATACTCGGCTTTACAGTTTCAAAGGGATACATGCTGTCCGTTGATTCTTTTTCAAAAAGCTACGCGAATATCTACGAAAAGCTGGAGAAGAGAAGACCTTCCAAGAGGCTTACAAAATCCGCGGCATTTAACGTCGTAGCTTCAAAGCTCAGAGACTATATAAATGATTACGAGCCGGACGTCGTTGTATGCACGCATATTTTTGCCGCGCTTGCGGTCGAGAATCTCCTGCAGAAACATCAGATAAGCTGCAAGACGATCGGTATAGTCACAGATTTCACCATCCATCCGTATTGGGAAGACGTAACGAACTTTGATTACATCGTTTTCCCCTCCGAGCGTCTTGCCTGGCAGTGCAGAAAGAAAGGCTTTAAACCCTCTCAGATGCTGCCGTTCGGTATTCCGATAAACCCTAAATTTTCAACTAAGGTAGATAAAAAAACGGCGAGAGAGAGACTTTGCCTATATCCTGATGTGCCGACGATAACGGTTATGAGCGGAAGTATGTGCTACGGCGGTCTCACCAATACGGTCAAGAAGCTTGATAAACTGAAAAAATGCTTCCAGATCATAGCCGTCTGCGGTTCATCTGAAGAGGAGTTCAATAAGCTGACCAAGGCGAATTTCAAGCATAAGGTCTTAAAGCTTGGATACACGGACAAAATAAGCCTTATAATGGACGCCTCCGACTGTATCTTAACCAAGCCCGGTGGACTTTCGACCTCGGAAGCATTGGCAAAAGGTCTTCCTATGATACTTACTACGCCCATTCCCGGACATGAAGAGAGAAACCTCACCTTCCTTCTCAACAGCGGAGCGGCTATGGCGGTATCGGATAACTGTCCTGTTGAAGAGATAGTCTGGCAGTTCCTTTCCGACGAAGTTATAAGAAAAGATATGTCTGAGGCGGCAAAAAAACTGGGGAAGCCCAATGCCGTTAAAACTCTTGGTGATTTTATAATGAAACTGAAATAAAATATTAAAAAGCCACGCTTTGTGCGTGGCTTTTTTACTTTAAAAATTATTCTTCTTCCTTTGTAACAGCTATTGAAAGCTCGTTCAGAGCCTTATTATCTGCAGGAGCGGGAGCGCCTGTCATAAGCTCTGACGCGTTCTGGACCTTCGGGAAGGCGATAACGTCGCGGATATCGTCTATGCCGAGAAGGAGAGAGACGAGACGGTCAAGACCGAATGCAAGACCTGCGTGAGGCGGTGCGCCGTAGCGGTAAGCTTCGAGCAGGAATCCGAACTTTTCCTCGTATTCTTCCTTTTCCATACCGAGTACGGAGAACATCTTCTGCTGTACCTCGGGAATATTGATACGAACGGAGCCGCCGCCCGCTTCCATACCGTTGATAACGATATCGTAAGCAATAGCGCGGACTCTGCCGGGATCGCTGTCAAGATGTTGAATATCCTCTTCCATAGGCATGGTAAAGGGGTGATGCTTTGCGTAGTATCTGCCGTCCTCCTCGGAATACTCGAGGAGCGGGAACTCTGTTATCCAGAGCATCTTGTAATCGCCGGGCTCAATAACGTCCATTCTGAACGCAACCTCGCGGCGAAGAGCGCCGAGAGAATCGAATACGACTTCATTCTTAGCGTCACCGACGATAAGGAGAAGGTCTCCGTTCTGAACGCCCATGAAATCAAGAATTGCCTTATTTTCGTCTTCTGTAAGGAATTTTGCGTAAGAAGAGGAGAATGTGCCGTCCTCTGCAAGCTTGTACCACGCAAGTCCCTTAGCTCTGTATGTCTTTACGAATTCACCGAGAGAGTCGATCTCTTTTCTGGAGAACTTAGAGCCGCCCTCGATCTTGATAGCGCGTACGGAACCACCGGCTTCTACTGCGCCTGTGAATACCTTGAAACCGCAGTCCTTAACGATATCGGAAATGTTCTTAAGCTCATAGCCAAAACGAAGGTCAGGCTTGTCCGAGCCGAAGCGCTCCATAGCTTCAGCGTAAGTCATGCGGGGAAGGGGAGTCTCGATATCCTTTCCGAGGAAATCCTTGAAGACTCTCTTGAGGAAGCCTTCGTTGATCGCGATAACGTCATCCTGAGTAACGAAGGAAAGCTCCTCGTCGATCTGAGTGAATTCGGGCTGTCGGTCAGCTCTGAGGTCCTCGTCCCTGTAGCATCTTGCGATCTGGATGTATCTGTCAAATCCGGAGAGCATAAGAAGCTGCTTATAAAGCTGAGGAGACTGAGGAAGAGCGTAGAATGAGCCGGGATGAACACGAGAGGGAACGAGATAGTCTCTTGCTCCTTCGGGTGTGGGCTTAACGAGGTTCGGTGTCTCTATCTCGATAAAGCCCTGCTCTTCAAAATAGTCGCGGGTTATCTTTGTGATCTTGCTTCTTGCGATTATGTTCTGCTGCATATCGGGACGGCGAAGGTCAAGATATCTGTGCTTAAGACGAAGCTCAGGCTTAACGTCGCTCTTTTTAACGATAGCGAAGGGAGGAGTCTGAGCTGCGGAAAGGACCTTTAGCTCCTTGACTGCGATCTCGACCTCACCCGTAGGAAGATTGGGGTTTACAGCGCCCTCTCCGCGCGCGCGGACCGTACCCTTAGCGCAGAGAACGAACTCGGAGCGCACCTTGAAAGCGGTGTTATATACTTCTTTGGGAGTATTTTCGTCAAAAGCGAGCTGAACTATACCTGTTCTGTCGCGGAGATCTATAAATATAAGACTGCCGAGGTCTCTCTGTCTCTGACACCATCCCATGACGCATACGTCAGTTCCGATATCAGCGGATGTATACAGACCGCAGTATTTGGTTCTTTTATCTGTACTGCTGAGAAATTCTGCCATTTTATTTTACCTGTCCTTACTTTAATATATTTATAAGTTCGTTTATATCTGAAAGAGATATCTCGCTCTGCTCGCCGTTCTGCATATTTCTGAGCTGAGCTTTGCCGCTCTCAAGCTCACCGTCACCGACGATAAGGGTATTCTGAGCGTTTATCTTATTTGCGTACTTCATCTGAGCCTTGAGGCTTCTGCCGACTATATCAGTCTCAGCAGAAATGCCTTCGTTGCGAAGAAGCGCGCATATTTCGGTAGCCTTTACGGAAGCTTTTTCTCCGAGAGCCGCGATATAGAGCGGAACGGAGCTTTCTTCTTCCTTATACGCGGAACCGTTCTCCATGGTAAGGATAAGGCGGTTGATTCCTGCTGCAAATCCTATTCCCGCAAGCTCGGGACCGCCGATCTGTTTAACGAGACCGTCGTATCTGCCGCCTCCGCAGACTGTGCTCTGAGCGCCGATACCTTCGCTGATAAACTCAAATACCGTTCTCGAATAGTAGTCAAGTCCTCTTACGATATGGGAATCCACCTCATACTTGATGCCGATAGCGTCCAGTCTTGCTTTAAGACCTTCAAAATGCTCGGAGCACTCAGTACAAAGGCTGTCGATAGTCTTTGGAGCGTCCGCCGCGATCTTAGAGCAGATGGGGCTCTTACAGTCAAGAATACGGAGAGGGTTTGAAAGAAGTCTTGATTTGCAAGTATCGCAAAGCTCATCCTGATTAGCTGAAAAATACTCGACGAGAGCCGCCTTGTACTGAGGACGGCAGCTAGGACAGCCGATTGAATTGATGTGAAGGGAAGTGTTTGTAATTCCCAGCTCCTTCAAAAAATCGTCTGCAAGTGAGATAAGCTCTGTATCAGCCGTAGGAGTAGTAGCTCCGAAGAGCTCCGCGCCAAATTGGTAAAACTCGCGGTATCTGCCCGCCTGAGGTCTTTCATGACGGAAGCAGTTTATGATATAGAACAGCTTGAGGGGCATGGTATCGCCTGCAAGTCCGTTTTCAATAACGGAACGTGCAACGCTGGCCGTACCCTCGGGACGAAGCGAATAACTGGTGCCGTCCCTGTCTATAAAAGTATACATTTCCTTCTGAACGACGTCTGTAGTATCGCCGACGCCTCTTGAGAAAAGGCATGTCTCTTCAAACGTAGGGAATCTGATCTCCCCGAATCCGCGCTTTTTACATACTTTTCTCGCAGCTTTTTCAATAAACTCCCATTTTTTAGAATCCTTTGGGAGAATATCCATTGTTCCTCTTGGTTTCTGAATCATTATTATGTCCGTTCCTTATATTTTTCTTCATTAAAGAGATTACATTTTGCTATATACAATATATAATATACTAAAAATTACTATTTGTAAAGAGTTTTTTTAATATTTTTTGTAAATTATCTTAAATTAATAATAAAAAGACCGCTTTTATACAGATAAGCGGTCTGATTTTGCCTTCAAGAAGCTCTTATAACGGATATTCGGTTCGTTCCGACGTTAAATAAAGCTGACAGCGTCGTTATCATCTGCTGCTTCAATTCCTCGCTTTCATAGTTACACACCACGGCGATCCCGCGTACAGTCGCGGTAATTTCGGTAAGCTTTACCGTTGACTGATTTCCCGACGAATCGGTCAGGATGACGTAATCATAATTCGCTCCTTCAGTTGCGTATACGTTTTCCTTGCTGTTATCAATGGTAATTACCACCGCAACGTCTGATACACCGCCTATCTTCTCAAGAAAGCCCGATATTTTATTCTCCAGACGCTCGGTGTATATCTCAAGCTCGTTCGAAGAATAGACAGATCCGTCGGCTTCGGTTGCTTTTTTTTCGCTATTACCGACCTCTCCGTAAAATATCAGCGCTCCTCCTACAAGTATTCCGAGTATTACTATAATAACGTTTTTATTCTTAAAAATGCTCTTAAACATACTTAAGTTTCTTCCTTAAATTTATTTAATTATAACGGTACAGCCGCATCCGAGCATATCAGCCACGTATCTTGAAATATCTGCAGATATATCCGAATGCGCCTTTTCTAAGGTTACGGTAACGCTCTTTATTACTATATTCTGTGGTTCGTCGTTATTTACCGTTACCGAGACCTTCAGGTCATCCTCCGGAATACAGTATCTTGAGCATATCACGCTTTTAACGCTTTTGCAAATACCGACGGAAACATGATTTACGTATTCGTCAGATGGATCGTTGCTCTCGTCGGATATCTCGGGCGCGTTTGGCTGTTCAGTATTTATAAGCTCAGCGACAGCGCAGTACAGCGGCATAAAAGCCCGTATCATATACGCGATAACTATTATAGAGCATATAAAACGTACAGATTGATAAAGATTGGTCTTATAAAAGAGCATCGTAAGCAGAGAGCAGGCGATGCATACGGTTATAAGAGCTTTGCTCAAATCAAAAAGATCATCCATATTCTTAATCAGTAAGAGGTAATAAACCCCGTAGTTATAAATAAGATCATTGACAAAAGAGAAACAAGAAGCGTAAAAATGATGATGGCGTTGATTATATTCAGTATATCTACTGCCGAGTCGTAAAGCGATTTTTCCACGCCTGCGCCAAGCAGTCCGCAAAACATAGAAAACATTCCGAATACGGTCTTCAGAAGCAGCAGATCTGTAATTATCGGCAGAGCCGTAAGAACCATCGCGAAAATAAACGTTCCGCCAACGCTTGTCCTAAGGAGCTTGAATCCGGCTGAGACCGTACGCATAGATTCGCTTACTGCGCCGCCGACTATAGGGATAAAATTCGTAGCTGCAAACCTGATCGTTCTCATCCCTAAGGAATCCTTAGAAGCTCCGAGGATGGACTGAAAGCTCATAACCGACAGAAGAAGGGTGGTTATGAATTTAAGCGTATTCATAACCGTGTTTTTAGCTACTTTAAATATACCGGTATCTGAAAGATAGCTCGTCATTTTTTCAAATAGCATAATGACCATAAGTATATATACGAGAGGAGCGATAAAACGCATTATAATATCGTTGATAAACGACAGCGCAACGCCTACAGATGCTCCCGAAACAAGAGCAGAAACCGTGCACCCTGAGCTAAGCAAAATGGCGTATAGAGAGGGAAGTGTCAGCCCAAGAATATCGGTAAGCGATGCAAGCGCGGCTTCTGAGCTCTTGACGACTTCCGAAAATATGCCGAATACAGCCACGATATGGACAAGTGACGTAACATAACCCTCAGAAATCATAAATCGTTCGCTTCGCACGATCCTTTTTATGACAGATGAAAGAAATATCATTATCATAATAAGATTTATATATCCTGAATACTTTGAAAACGAGCTTTTTATGTATGATCCTACGATCTCAAGCACGTTGGTCATCTCGATATTATCGGTATCGGAAACTCCGTTTTCGCTGAGAATATCTTCAATTTCCGTTGAGATATATTGCTCCGACGAATATTTTTCCAGCTCTGTATCTTCATTTATTATAATATCATCAGCTAAAACACGCAAATCAAAGCAAAATAGCCAAATGATAAGCGAAAAAGCCAATATAAACAGCCTTTTATTCATGTTTTAAGCAGCGAAAATACGTCGGAAAGCAGAGCTTTAAGTACGGGAAGCGACATAATTATTATTGAAGCGTTTCCCGCGAATTCCACGGCGTTTACCAGCGTATTCTCACCGTGATCTTTGCAAATATCTGAGGTTATCTGGCAAATTATAGCGATCGCGGCTGTTTTTAATACAATGGGAAGAAGGTCAACGTTAAGAATATTGCCGTCAAAGGCTTTTTTAAGCAGATTTATAAGCGGTTCAAGGGATAAAACGACTATGCTCAGTATTATTACAGCAGCGCTTTCCGAGCTGTATCTTGATAAAACAGAGCCCTGAGATCTGAGAATAACCCCTAAAACCACCGCAATAACCGCTATTCCGCATATTTTCAATATATCAGACAACGCCAAACACTCCTTTGATAACGTCTATAAGCTCGCCGACCTTATTTATAAGTATGAAAATTACTATCATTATTCCCGCAAGAGATACGTAATCCGATTGATCGCTTCGTCCGTTTTTTGCCAGAACCTGGCATAATACGGATACTATTATGCCTATTCCGGCAATTTTCAATATCAGATTTACTTCCATTTATTTATATACCTTTCCACGGAATCAAATGAACAGTATAGCTATCATAGCGGTTATTCCCGGATATACGTAAAACACGGTTTTTTTGCATTTTAAGTATTCCGAGGATGCTTTTTCATAACTTGACCGAGTGATCCTGATCAGTTCGTCGCATTTTTCTTCAAAATTTGATAATACTGCCGATGTGATGTCTCTCAGCCTTTCGTATATATCCGAGGCTGATATCGCGTTATGTGTCATAGTTCTCAGAAGATCGGAAATCTCCGAAAAATCGCTGCAGGAAACGCCTATAGCGTCTGCAATGATATCGCTGACGGGAGACATTTTATATACGTGATCTTCCTTGATATTTTCTGCTATATCACAAAGCAGCTTGTTGCTTTCAAGGACAGAACGCATGTTTTTTTCCTTGTTAACCGCCGCGAGCATTGACAGTGCTATTGCCAAAAAGCATATAAATGTTCTCATATTTCAAATTTCCGTTATATCGTAATAATACTTATTATCCCGTCTATGGATATTTACAGCTGCGTCGAACACGTTATTTTCAAGGAGAAACGCTATATTTTTCCGTCTTTTAACCTGATTTATATCATTACCGTGAGCAGACGCTATTATAGGTACACCGGCGTTCAACGCTTCACAAACAGCCTCGGTCTCATGGCTGGATCCAAGCTCGTCGCATATGATATACTGTGGATTAAAATATCCGGTAGCTATAGATATACCTTCAGCCTTGGGATAACCGCTAAATAGATCGATAAGCCCGCTTTTAACGGTATCACAGTACAGCTCGCGCTTAGTGTCTATGACCGAAACTCTGCGCAAGTGTGGCGGAGACGACAGTATAGCGGAAAGCGAGCGAAGTAGCGTTGTTTTACCGCAGCCGGGCGCAGATACTGCAAGAAGACTGACACGGTAGTTTTTTGATTTTATGTAATCTATAACGTCATCACATTCAGCGACAGAGCTAAACGGTATTCTGATATTGATATAACTGATACGACGTATAGATTTGATAACACCGTCTGCAAGAAATGCATCACCGCCGACGCCTGCGCGTATATTATATTTTAAAGGTATAAACCCGAGGCGTATCAAAGGCTCGTAAAGGATAAGATTATTATCTGTAAGCTTGGCGACTATGTAGTCTATATCCGAATACGTTACTGTAAGCGCTGTGGTGATATTATCATCGCGGGCGGTAAACGATAGTGGTAAATTTAAACGCAGACGGATCTCGGAGACGCTCGTATATATAGTAAGGAAATTTTTAACCGCAGGACGAAAATGAGTCGGAAATAATGACAGAATATAATCAAGCATAATACCGTTCATAACAGCACCTCACAAATGAACTTGTCCGCATCCGTATAATATATATGCGTATCCAAATATAAATATGTCATCAAGGCAAGCTATAAATACCATATATATTCCCTGACCCCAAAAAATCTATTCTCCTTATTATACTAAATTTCCATTTAGTATAATTCACCTTATGTAATTCCCGGATAGAATATAAAAGGAACAGATACGCTCTGTTCCTTAAATTATTGAATTTATACTTCTTCACCGATCTCCATAAGGAATTCGTAGTGCTCCAGAAGCTTTGCTTCTATCTGATTTCTTTTTTCAAACAGCTCAGCCAGTCTCTTGTGATCCGTAGCCGCAGGACCGTTGCACTCCTCGTCGATCTCCTGTATCCTCGCCTCAATAGATCTCACTTCTCTTTTAGCTACTTCTATCTTGTGAGCGAATTTGCGTTTATTGGATTGTTCTTCCTTCTTGCGGTTGTATTCAGCCTTTGAAGCAGTCTCGGCTTTGACCGTCTCCTGCGTCTCGTTTGCTATCAGATATTTTTCTTTATATTCCAGATACTCGGAATACCCGCCCTTATAATCAAATACTCTGTTCTGATCGACAGCGTTGAATACAAGCATACGGGTTGACAGCTTATCTATAAAATATCTGTCGTGGCTTACCGCAAGTATCGTACCGTCGAAATCCTCAAGAGCGCTTTCAAGTGCTTCTCTGCTGTTTATATCCAGATGGTTCGTCGGCTCGTCGAGTATAAGGAAATTATTCTTTGACATTATCAGCTTAGCCAGAGTAAGACGGGCTCTTTCTCCGCCTGACAGCACGCTCACTTCCTTGAAGCAGTCCTCTCCCGTAAACAGGAATCTTGCAAGGATCGCCCTGATCTCTCCCGGAGAAAGACTGTCGTTTACGTTCCAAAGCTCATCCATGACCGTGTTGCTCGTATCGAGATCCTGGTTTTCCTGATCGTAGTACGCACAATGGACGTTGTATCCGATATCAACAACTCCGTTATCCGCAGGGATCCTTCCGGCGATTATCTTGATCAGAGTTGATTTGCCGCAGCCATTATTTCCAAAAAGAAAGGCTTTGTCCTGATATTTAAGCTCAAAGGATACGTCCGAAAACAGCTCTCTTTCTCCGTAACGCTTGCCTACCTTGCGGACGGACAAAACGTCATCACCCGAGCGTCCTGCCGAAGCAAATGAGAGCTTTATCTTTTCAGGCAGAGCCGATACCTTTTCGACTCTTTCCATCTTTTTCAGCTGTTTTTCACGGCTTTCTGCGGCAATTATATTGCGTTCTCTGTTCCATTTGCGCTGATTAGCTATATAAGCCTCGATCCTGGCTATCTCTTTCTGCTGATCCTTATAATGCTTTTCCTGGACCTCTCTGTCCTTTTTCTTCTGATTTGCGTAGAAAGTATAGTTACCGTTATAAAGCTTTCCTTTATGGTTCTCTATCTCAAGTGTTTTTGTGGTAACTTTATCAAGAAAATACCTATCGTGGGATATTATCAGCACTGTTTTACCGCTGTTTTTAAGGTATTCCTCAAGCCAGTCCAGCGACGATATATCAAGATGGTTAGTGGGCTCGTCCAGCATCAGGATATCGTAGTTTTTGAGCAACACCGACGCCAGCGCGATCCTTGTCTTTTGTCCGCCGCTCAAAGCAGATACGGGCAGACCGTGTATCTCGCCATCGCTGAATCCGAGATTTTTCAAAAAGCCTTTTACGCGGCTGATATACTCGCCTTTAGCCTGTTCTATCGCGTTTACGTCGTTTACCCTCGGCGGAACGAATTCGTCCGCAAGGGCGTCGTAAATATTCTTGTCGCTTTCATATTCAATATGCTGTTTAAGTACGCCCAGCCGCAGATTCTTCGATATATATATATTACCTTCGTCGGATGAATACTCACCCGAAAATATCTTTATAAGCGTTGTTTTTCCCGCTCCGTTTACACCAACTATTCCAAGTCTTTCCCCTTCGTTTATACTGAAGGTTACTTTGTCCAGAATAATTTCAGTACCGTAGCTTAATGAAACGCTTTCGCAACCAATTGCTATCATTATTCAGTCTCCGAGTCAATTTATGTATGGAACGCTCTCGCTTGCTTTTTCTATCCTTGAATACGTGATCGCAAACGCGATAAATCTGATAGGAAATGCAGAAGCTATAGCAAGGAGTACAGCAGCAGTGTTTCCTCTTCCCTGCTCTTCGTAGCTATCGAGCGTACGGTTCACGGAATACGTCCAGTATATTCCGTAAATACCAAAGGTTATTATATTAAGGATAAACTCCTTCATAGGATAAATAACGTTTCCGTCCTTGTCAAATCTGAGCATCCTTGAAAAAGTATAAACAAATATAAGATCAGCGATACCGAACGTACAGAAGCCAAGAATGAACACGATGCTTGGCTTTAATTTTCTCTGTTTCATTTATACGACCATTCCTTCACGCTTTTAAAATTTGTAGCCGCAGTACGGGCAGAAGGCAGCGTCCGCCGGTACCTTCTCTCCGCACCAGCTGCAGGATCTCTCACCTTTTTCGGCGTCTCCGAGCTCTTCAAGCTTGGCTTTAAGACGCGTGATCTCCTCGGAAAGCTTCGTGCTCTCCTCGGTCGCGTCGGTACTGCTTATAAGCTCCTCGTATCTGATCCGTCCGAGAGTTTTGTATAGCTCGTCAAGCTCCGATGCAGTCTTATACTTAGTATGAGTATTTTCAACCTTTTCTGCGATTGCTCCCGCGGTCTTCTTTATATCCTCTGCCGCTTTTTTTAAATAACTTGATATTTCCATAAATATGAACATTCCCTTCGTATATCAATAGCGTTTCGTTACCAGGAAAGCTGTCCGCTGGTCAAAATATCGGATTTTTGCACCACACCAACCCTGCTTTCAATGTATTCAAGTATATCAGCCACGGTCTTGACTGACATGATCTCCTCGTCGCTTATCTCGATATTAAATACTCTCTCGAACTCCGCCGCCATCTGTACTATATCAAGAGAATCAGCGCCAAAATCACCCACTACGTCCGCATCGAGCGTTATATCATCGGGATCCAGCGAAAGCTGAGCGGACAGTATCTCCATTATTTTTTCAAGCATAACCTTATCATCCTATTAAAAATATAATTATATTTATTATATATTATATAAAAAAATAAATCAATATTGAATTTGTAAATTAAAGCTCTCTTGACAAAGGCGAAAATATATAGTATAATAAGGAAAAAGCACTCGGAGAAGCGTTATGTATATATGTCCAAAATGTTCACAAAAGTTGATCAGAAATGAAAATACCTATAAATGCGAGCTCGGACACAGCTACGATATCGCCTCTGCCGGTTACGTCAACCTGATATTATCAAGCAAAAAGAGCGCAGTACACGGCGATAACAAGGAAATGATCGACGCCAGAAGAAGATTTTTGTCTCTCGGTCATTACAGCGCAATACCAAATATATTATTCGATCTGATACGCTCATATATAAATGATTCAGACGGTATCAATATATTGGACGCAGGCTGCGGAGAGGGCTATTATACCGGAGCGCTTGCAGATAAATGTAGTTCCGACGATATTTCGGCAAATATTTACGGCGTCGACGTGTCAAAAGACGCAGTTTTGCCTGCAGCCAAGCGATACAAAAGCATAAATTTCGCCGTTGCAAGCGTAAACGCGTTACCTTTCGCTAACGAAAGGTTTGACGTAGTTTTGTCGCTTTTCGCTCCGCTTGCGGAAAAAGAATTCCACAGAGTTCTTAAAAACGGCGGTATCTTAATAACCGTAAGCCCATCACCCAGACATCTTTTCGGACTGAAGGAAAAGATCTATGATACGCCTTATCTCAATCCCATCACGACCTTTGAGCCGGAAATTCTGACAAAAGCCAATGAGATCATCCACTCCGAAAAAATTCATTTATCGTCTCAGAATGAAATACAAGACCTTTTCAAAATGACTCCGTATTATTATAACACGGGCAAAAAAGACATTGAAAAGCTCTCGCCACTCTCGGATCTTGACACCGAGATCGGATTCGTATTCGGCATCTACAGGAAATACCCATAACGGATAATCGCACCAAATATGAGCGTTTTTTTAACAAGTGCAACAAAAATTAAATTTATTGATATACAGAGGAGTAAAAATTATGAAAAAATTCATGGATGAAAGCTTTCTCCTGAAAACCGAGACAGCGAAGCTGTTGTATGATAACTATGCGTCTAAGCTCCCTATCATCGACTACCACTGTCATATAAGCCCTAAGGAGATGGCTGAAAACAAAAGCTACAGAAACATTACAGAGCTTTGGCTCGGCGGCGACCACTATAAGTGGAGAGCTATCCGTTCCTGCGGTGTTCCGGAAAAGTATATTACCGGCGACGCGTCGGATTATGAAAAGTTCAAGGCGTTTGCAACTGTAATGCCCAAGCTTATTGGAAACCCTCTTTACCATTGGTCACACCTCGAACTCAAGAGATATTTCGGCTACAACGGAATACTTAACGCGGATACCTGCGACGAGGTATGGGAGCTTTGTAACGAAAAGCTCGCATCTCCCGAAATGACCGCTAAGAATATCGTTATGAGTTCAAACGTTGAGCTTCTCTGCACAACAGATGATCCTATTGACAGCCTTGAGTATCACAAGATCATAGCTGAGGACAAGAATTTCACAACAAAGGTTCTGCCCGCATTCCGTCCCGACAAGGGGCTTAAGGTGTGCGACGCAGGATATAAGGCGTACATCGACAGTCTCGCGAAAGCCGCAGAGGTTGATATCAAGGACGTCTATACACTTAAAGAGGCATTTGTAAAGCGTATCGATTACTTTGCTTCTCTCGGATGCAAGACGTCTGACCACGGTATCGATAACTATATCCCCTTCTCTCTCGCAGTAAATGAAAAAGAGATCGACGATATCTTCAAGAAGGCGTACGAGACTGACGGCGGAGTTTCCGTTGAGGATGCAGACAAATTCAGAACTTATATGTTCAAGTTCTTCGGCGGAGAGTTCAAGAAGCGCGGCTGGGTAATGCAGTTCCATTACGGCGTTCTCCGCAACTCTAACTCCATTGAGTTCAAGAAGATGGGCCCCGATACAGGATACGACGTTATCGACGGTAACGCTTCTTCCGGAGCGAACCTCGCAAGACTTCTTAACTATATGCATACAGGTGACGCGCTCCCCAGAACTGTCATCTACTCTATCAACCCCGCTGATAACGCTGTTATCGGTACTATAATCGGAGCTTTCCAAACCGACTCCGAGGGCGGTATGCCCAGAGTTATGCAGGGCAGCGCTTGGTGGTTCAATGATAACAAGACCGGTATGCGCTCTCAGATGGTATCTCTTGCAAACCTTTCCGCTTTCGGTAATTTCCTCGGAATGCTCACCGACTCCAGAAGCTTTATCTCCTATCCCAGACACGAATATTTCCGCCGCATCCTCTGCAACCTTATCGGCGATTGGGTTGAAAACGGCGAGTATCCCGCAGATTATGAGGCTCTTGCCGATCTTATTATGGATATCTGCTATAATAACACCAAGAACTTCTTTGGTTTTTAATTAACTGCGAAATATAAACAAACACCGCCAAGCTTTATTGCTTGGCGGTGTTTTGACATCGTGTAATTATTTCTTATATTTTTTTACGAACTTTTCGATCTTTTCAAGGGCGAGCGTGATATGCTTAACTGAATACGCGTAGGAAATGCGCGCAAAGCCTTCTCCGCAGGCTCCGAATGCCGTGCCTGGGACTATTGCGACTTTCTCTTCATATAAAAGCTTTTCACAAAATTCCTCGCTTGTCATACCGAAGCCGCTGATGTTCGGATAAACGTAGAACGCGCCCTCAGGCTCGAAGCAGCTTAGTCCGATCTTACGGAGTCCGTCAACGATCAGTCTTCTTCTGCGATTATATTCCGCCGTCATCTCCGCAATATCCGGATCTCCGAATTTCAGCGCCTCGATCGCCGCCTTCTGACTGGTGGTCGGAGCGCACATGATAGCGTACTGGTGGATCTTATGCATCTGCTCGGTTATCTCATGCGGTGCGGCAACATAACCCATTCTCCAGCCCGTCATCGCATATGCCTTTGAAAAACCGTTTACAACTATAGTCCTCTCTCTCA
>SVSQ01000085.1 GCA_015064245.1 Oscillospiraceae bacterium
GGTTGCACGTGTCCAAAGGCTCTCCCTCTGGGAGAGCTCCCGCGATAGCGGGTGAGAGGGCGTTTCATTCCATAATCTAACCCTCTCCGTCGGCTACGCCGCCACTGTCTCGCTGCGGCTCGGTCACGCCACGGCTCTGACTGCCCCCGGCAGTCATTCACTACCGTGTCGCCACTTCGTTACCCAAAGGGAGAGGCTTTTCGCTAATCCCATTATAACACAAATCGGCAGAGAAAACAACATCTCTGCCGAAATTTATGTGTATTCGTAGGGGAGACCTGCGGTCTCCCGCGGGCGAACACAGTTCGCCCCTACCATATTCTCAAAACATCCTTATGAGAACGCTCCTAAAGCGCAGTTTTTTTATTTAGTTATTTAAGTTGACTATTTAGCCTCGTTCTTCTTCGTGATGAACTTGATAACGAAGAGTGTCGCGATCATAAGAACGATAGCGATGGGGAGAACGATGAATGCGTTGCGGATGAAGCCTGCGAGAATGTATGCTACGAAGGAAACGCCTGCAACTGTAATAGCGTAGGGAAGCTGAGTGGAGACATGGGAAACGTGCTCACAGTTAGCGCCTGCGCTCGCCATGATAGTCGTATCGGAGATAGGAGAGCAGTGGTCACCGCAAACAGCGCCTGCAAGACAAGCGGAAATGCCGATGATGTAGAGCGGGCTTGTGGGATCGAATACTGCCGTAACGATCGGAATGAGGATACCGAACGTACCCCAGGACGTACCGGTGGAGAAAGCAAGGAAGCAAGCTACGAGGAAGATGATAGCGGGCAGGAAGCTCTGAAGTCCGCCTGCAGCGTTTTCCATAGCGCCGGCAACGAAGGCGTCAGCTCCGAGAAGACCGGTCATATTCTTAAGTGTAAGAGCGAAGGTGAGGATCAGGATAGCGGGAACCATTGCGATGAAGCCCTTCGGTACTGCTTCCATAGCCTGCTTGAAGGTGATAGCCTTGCGGGCGATGAGGTAAACAACGGTAATTATGAGAGCTATCATAGCTCCGTAGGGAAGACCGACTGAAGCGTCCGTGTCACCGAAAGCGTCGATAAGGTTAGCGCCGTCGAAGAATCCGCCAACGTAGATCATACCGAGAACACAGAAGATGATAAGGACGATGATGGGGAGAAGAAGATCAAGCATGATTCCCTTCTTGCCTTCTTCGTCGTCGGATGCGGGAGCCTTGAGAGCGCCGAGCTCGCCGTTGACGAGAGCGTTCATCTCAGCCAGCTTCATCGGACCGTAATCCATCTTCATCAGCACGAGACCGATGACGAATACGAACGTGAGAAGAGAGTAGAAGTTGTAGGGGATAGCTCTGCAGAAGAGCTCGATTCCGGAGTAAGCTCCGCCGGACTCAGCCGCAACGGAAGAAACAGCGGCTGCCCAAGAGGAAACGGGAGCGATCATACATATGGGAGCAGCAGTTGCGTCGATTATGTACGCCAACTTAGCTCTTGAGATCTTGTGTCTGTCCGTGATAGGTGTCATAACCGAACCAACGGTCAGACAGTTGAAATAGTCGTCAACGAAGATCATAACACCGAGAACGAAGGTGGCAAGCATAGCGCCAACGCGCGTCTTGATGTTCTTTGTAGCCCAGCGTCCGAAGGCTGCGGCTCCGCCGGACTGATTTATCAGAGCGACGATGATACCCAGCAGAACGAGGAAGATAAAGATACCTGCGTTCCAGGAGTCGGCGAGAGCTCCGATGAAACCGCTGTTTATAACGGCATCCCAAGCGCCAACGGGAGCGAAGTTAGCGGAGAAGAGACCGCCTACCAGGATACCGATGAACAGAGAAGAGTACGCTTCTTTGGTGATGAGAGCGAGGAAGATAGCGACAACGGGGGGGATAAGGGACCAGACTGTAGAGTAGAGCGCGCTGTCAGCAGTAACCGAACCGGTGGCTCCGCAGGTCTCGCAAGCGTAGGTCTTTGCGCCTGCGCAGGCTTCGCATTCGCTGACGCCGCCGCAATCGCAGAGAACGTAACCGAGCGCTCCGCAATCACCGCAATCGACCGTGTGGGCAGACGTTCCGATAGAGCCGCAGGAGATTCCGGCTGCGATCAGTACCGCCGCAACACAAGCAAATGCAATGATGAACTTTAAGTACTTCTTAAACATTTTTTGTGTGATCCTTTCTTAAACACAAATTATATTATGTATAAGTTTATCACAAAAACGGACAAAAATCAACAATTTTTTCAAAAAAACTTAATATTATATATTATGCACATATCGGTTATTCGTTTTTGGTAAAAAAGACGAAGGCAAGAGCGGAGTAAACCGCGTAAAACGCGCATAGCTGTACTTCGTTTTATCTGCAATACAAACATATCAAAAAATACCAAAACAACATTTTAGTTCGCGGTAATCAAAAACAAAACAACCCAAAACAACAAAAATATATCAAAAACTATTGACAAATCTTTTGAATTGTGATATAATGCTACTTGGGTAAATATATTTATATATTTAAAGTTTCCGTGACACATTGAAAGGAAGATACAGAAGTGAAGTTTTACACCGAGCCTATAGCAAAATCTCCGAGAATTGATAAGCTGAAAGCCGCGCTTTATGAAAAAATGCCGCAGATCGAAGCGGACAGAGCGGTGCTTATAACGGAGTCATACAAAAAAACAGAAGGCGAGCCGATGATAACCAGACGCGCAAAAGCCTTTTGTCATATTCTCGAAAATCTTCCTATTGTAATACGGGATGACGAGCTTATAGTCGGATCTGCCACCAAAGCGCCGAGGGGATGTCAGGTATTCCCCGAATTCTCGTTTGAGTGGCTGGAGGCGGAGTTCGATACGGTGGAGACCAGAGTAGCCGATCCGTTTTACATATCGGAGGAAACGAAGAAGACGCTCAGCGAGGTCTATAAGTATTGGAAGGGCAAGACCACAAGCGAGCTTGCGACGTCTTATATGTCGGACGAAGCGAAGCTGGCTATGGAGCATAATATTTTTACTCCGGGAAATTATTTCTATAACGGAGTAGGCCACGTCACGGTAGATTATCCCAAGGTGCTTGCAAAGGGCTACCGCGGAATAATCGACGAAGTAAAGGCGGAGCTTGCAGGGCTTTCGCAGGGGGACGCGGATTACGCGAAGCGCTCGCATTTCCTTAGAGCGGTTATAACGAGCTGTGAGGCGGTCGTCAAATACGCAAGGAGATACGCGTCTCTTGCAAAGGAGATGTCAAAGACCTGCCAGTGCGTCTATCGCAGAAAAGAGCTGGAGGATATAGCGGATGTCTGCTCGAATGTTCCCGAATACGGAGCGAAGAGCTTCAGGGAAGCGTGCCAGTCCTTCTGGTTCGTGCAGATGCTCCTGCAGATAGAGTCCAGCGGACATTCGATCTCTCCCGGACGCTTCGACCAGTATATGTATCCTTATTACAAAAACGATCTTGATAAAGGCAGCATAACGAGAGAAGACGCTCAGGAACTTATGGATTGCATCTGGGTGAAGCTGAACGATCTCAATAAATGCAGAGACTCGGCGTCAGCCGAGGGATTTGCGGGATACAGTCTGTTCCAGAATCTCATCGCAGGCGGTCAGGACAAGTACGGAAGAGACGCAACGAACGATCTGTCCTTTATGTCGGTCACCGCGACAGAGCACGTTTTCCTGCCTCAGCCGTCATTCTCGGTCAGAGTATGGAACGGCTCTCCCCACGAGTTCCTGATCAGAGCCGCAGAGCTGACAAGAACGGGAATAGGCTTCCCTGCGTACTACAACGACGAGGTAATAATCCCCGCGCTTCAGAACAGAGGTCTTACTCTTGAGGAAGCGAGAGATTACAATATAATCGGATGCGTTGAGCCTCAAAAGGCGGCGAAGACCGACGGTTGGCACGACGCGGCGTTCTTCAATATGTGCCGTCCCCTCGAGATGGTGTTCTCGAACGGTATGGATAACGGCGTGAGAATAAGTCCCGAGACGGGAGATGTCGAGAAGATGAGCACCTACGAGGAGTTCGAGAACGCGTACAGAAAGCAGATGGAGTATTTCATCTCCCTTCTCGTAAACGCCGATAACGCAATAGACCTTGCCCACGCGGAAAGATGTCCGCTCCCGTACCTCTCTTCAATGGTCGATGACTGTATAAATAAGGGAAAGAGCGTGCAGGAGGGCGGCGCGGTATATAACTTCACGGGTCCCCAGGGATTTGGTATAGCAAATATCGCGGACGGTATCTACGCAGTCAAGAAGCTGGTATTTGAGGAGAAGAAGTACACCCTTGGTTTCTTTAAAGAAGCCCTTGCGGCGAATTTCGGAAAAGATATGGACTCCCAGATGGCGGCGAAGCTCACTCAGCAGGTGGTAAAAGCAATAGTTGAGAGCGGAAAGGAAATTACCGCCGAGGATATAAAGACAGTATATAACACGGTAAGAGAGAATAAAGCGTCCGACGAGCAGAAGCAGAGATACGGTCAGCTTCTTGATGATATAAATTCTCTTCAGAAATTCGGAAACGATGAGGAAGAGGTTGATAAGTTCGCCCGCGAGATGGCATATACTTATACGAAACCTCTTGAAACGTATAAAAATCCCAGAGGCGGCAGCTACCAGGCGGGACTTTATCCCGTTTCTGCAAACGTGCCGCTGGGCGCTCAGACGGGAGCGACTCCCGACGGAAGACTGGCGTACACGCCTATCGCAGACGGTGTTTCCCCCGCGGCGGGCAGAGACGTCAAGGGCCCCACGGCGGCGGCGAACTCCGTTTCGGCGCTTGACCATTACATAGCGTCAAACGGAACACTTTTCAATATGAAGTTCCACCCGTCGGCACTTGAGGGCAGAAGCGGACTTGAAAGCTTCGTCGCTCTCATCCGCGGTTACTTTGATAAAAAGGGAAGCCATATGCAGTTCAACGTAGTCAGCCGCGAGACGCTGCGGGACGCCCAGAAGAATCCCGAAAAGTATAAGTCTCTGGTCGTTAGAGTCGCAGGTTATTCGGCTCTGTTCACCACGCTTTCCAAGGGACTGCAGGAGGACATTATAAACAGAACCGAGCAGCAGGGATTTTAAAAATCAGATATAAGGAAATATGATGGAAAATTCATTGCTTCAGACAAAAGGAAGAATATTCAATATACAGCGCTTTTCCATCCACGACGGACCGGGAATACGAACGATAGTATTTCTGAAGGGCTGTCCGCTCAGATGCCGCTGGTGCTGTAACCCCGAGTCTCAGGAATGGGATATACAGATAATGACTCAGGGCGGAACGGTCAAGACGGTGGGCAAGGACGTAACGGTCGGCGAGGTCCTTGAAGAGGTGGAAAAGGACAGAGTGTACTATATGCGCTCGGGAGGCGGCGGAATGACGCTTTCGGGAGGCGAATGCCTCTGGCAGGCGGACTTCTCCGCGGCGCTTTTGCAGGCGGCGAAGGAGAAAGGTATCGGAACAGCTATCGAGACCACGGGTTACGCCGAAATGGACGTCATCAGAAAGCTGCTCCCTTACGTCGATACGGTACTGATGGATATAAAGCATACGGACGGAGCGAAGCATAAGGAGTTTACCACGGCGGATAACGCTTTGATACTGGAAAACGCAAGGCATATCGCAAGCGAGGCAAAGGAACTGATAATCAGAACTCCTGTCGTGCCAACCTTCAACGACAGCTCTATCGAGATAGACGGCATCGCAAGATTTGCCGCGTCTCTGCCAAAGGTAAAAGAGATGCACATACTTCCGTACCATAAGATCGGTTCGGATAAGTACGCGGGACTGGGCAGAGGCTACACGATGTCTCATATAGAGGCGCCGAGTAAAGAACATATGCTTATGCTCAAAGAAACGGTGGAAAAACACGGTCTGATATGCCGGATCGGCGGTTAAGAATGAAATTAAAATTTCATTCTTTGCATTTTATGCCTTCCGAGCCGTACGCCATGGCTCGGATATGCCTTACGGCATACCGACATAAAACGCTGTTTGGCGTGAGAAGGGAAACTTTACAAAAATGGAAGATAACGTAACGAAACAAAGAATAATACAGGAGCTCGTCCCCGGTAAGCAAATAACCCTTGCGCACATAATCGCGAACCCCGACGAGATACTTTATAAAAAATTAGGACTTGATCCGGCAGTAGAGTATTCAAAGTCAGCTATCGGAATACTTACTCTCAGTCCGGCGGAAACGGCTATAATCGCAGGAGATATAGCGATAAAGGCATCGGGCGCGCAGCTGGGATTCGTTGACCGATTCAGCGGAACGGTCATACTTACGGGAACGTATTCGGAGGTCGAGGCTTCGCTCAAGGCGGTAACGCAGTACGCGGAGGAAACCCTCGGGTTCACAGTATGCAGGATAACAAAGACTTGATGAAAAAAACGCTTCTGGTAGGACGTCACGGCGTCGGAAAGACAACGCTGAAGCAGGCGCTCAGAGGAGAAGAGATACACTACGTCAAAACTCAGTATATGCAGTACGGAGACTGGCTTATCGATTCACCGGGAGAGTACGCCGAGGTTCACGGACTGAGCTCGGCTCTTGCGATATATTCCTACGAAGCGGATATAGTTGCTATGCTGATAGCGGCGGATGACGATTATTCGCTTTTTCCGCCCTGCTGTACCTCGATGGTCAACAGAGAGGTCATCGGAATAGTTACAAAGATAGACAAATGTTCGCCCGAGAGGGCGGAAAGCTGGCTGAGGCTTGCGGGATGCCAAAAGGTGTTCCACATAGACTCCCACACCGGAAAGGGTGTCAAGGAACTGAAGGCTTATTTGAAAAAAATATAAAAATAAAAATATAAAATAACACTCAAAGGAGAAATCAAAATGGTAAACGAGTACGAAATCAAAAAACAGATATGCGACATCGGTAAGCGTATCTACAACAAGGGAATGGTCGCATCAAACGACGGTAACATCTCCGTCAAGATCAGCGAAAACGAATTTCTCTGCACACCTACGGGAGTTTCCAAGGGCTTTATGACACCCGAGTACATTTGTAAGGTCGACAGAGACGGTAAAGTCATTCAGGCTAACCCCGGATTCAAGCCCTCTTCCGAAATCAAAATGCACATGAGAGTTTACCGCGAGCGTCCCGACGTAAATTCAGTCGTTCACGCTCACCCTCTGTACGCAACTTCCTTCGCTATCGCAGGTATCCCGCTTACAGAGCCTATCATGCCTGAGGCAGTTATCGCGCTTGGATGCGTTCCGATCGCAGAGTACGGCACACCTTCCACAGAGGAGATCCCGGACGCAGTTGCAAAGTATCTCCAGCATTACGATGCGGTTCTGCTTGCAAATCACGGCGCTCTTTCCTTCTCCGACTCCCTGCTCAACGCTTATCACAAGATGGAGTCTCTTGAGTTCTACGCTCAGCTTCTGTATCAGTCCAAGGTCCTCGGCGGTCCTAAGCAGCTGACAGACGCTCAGGTACAGAGACTTTACGAGATCCGCCGTCAGTTCGGTCTCAAGGGTAAGCACCCCGCAGATATCTGCCCCAACGCTAAGGCTGGTAAGCCCAGCTGTCACGGTTGCGGCGGCAGCTGCGGCGATAAGGCTGATTCCGATACCGTAGCTATGATCACAAAGCTGGTACTTGAACAGCTCGGCAAATAATTCAGTACATACAGTACATAAGTTTAAGCTATGAATGAGCTTGAAATCAGAAAAATAATTGAAAATACTATCTCCGATATCAAAAAAGAGAAAAAAAGCGTCATGACCTTGGAAAACGCCGAAGCGCTTGCGGATGCAGTCCTCAAGGAAGCTAAGCGTATAGGCGTGAAGGCTGTGGTCTGCGTTTCTGATTCTGCGGGCAACCCAAAGCTGGTCAAATGCATGGACGACGCGTATATCGCAAGCTACGATGTGGCGGTGAACAAAGCCTTCACGGTCGTCGCGCTGAAGATGTCGACCATAGCGCTTAGACCCTTGGCTCAGCCGGGCGCGTCCCTTTACGGAATACAGTTCACAAACGGCGGCAAGATCGTCATC
>SVSQ01000086.1 GCA_015064245.1 Oscillospiraceae bacterium
ATTTGTTAAACAAATGCGAAACTTGCAATAAAAACAGAAGAGAGAGTAACGCGGTTACAAAATTCCGTGAAGCTCTCTCTTTTTCTGCTTTTTTAGTGATATTCTTTGCTTTCGCAAAGAGTGATATTATTGCTACCGCAATAGTGATATTGAAGCCTTGCGGCTTCAGTGGTACTCTATTCGCCTTCAAACTCGCGAAGCGAATACCACTCGGCGTGAGCCGAATATCACTGCGTAGCAATATCACTCGCCACAGGCGAATAGAACTGGCGTGATACTCCGATAAGAGTATCACGCCAATGTGTCAGCGGCTTTTTTTATATAAATCTTCGTTCCGCGGTGCTTAACTCCTGTTTTTAAGTTAAAACACCTTGCAAAATCCTCCTTTTTGTGTTATACTATAAGTATCAACCGAAAGGACGAAACAAAATGGATATAAAGCTTTTTTATACGGATAACGGTAATGAAAACGGCAAAGCGCCGCTGGTGCTTCTCCACGGCAACGGCGGAAATGCGTCCAGCTTCTTCTACGTCGTGGATCATTTCATGAAGTCCCGCCGAGTAATAACTATCGATACCCGCGGACACGGACGTTCCCCGAAGGGAGAGGGCGAGTTCACCTTGAAACGCTTCGCGCGCGACGTTTACGAGTTTCTGGGTGAGATGAAAATAGAAAAAGCCGTCATCGTGGGTTACAGCGACGGCGGTAATATCGCTATGATCCTGGCTTCCGAGCACCCAGAGGTCGTCGAGGCGCTGGTGCTCAACGGCGCGAATATGTTCCCCTCCGGCTTGCGCGATAAGGATCTGAAAAGTATTACTTCCGCTTACAAAAAGGTCAAAAAAGCACTTCGCCGTTCTCCGAATAACTCCGGTATCAAGGACGAGCTGGATCTGCTCACTCTTATGGTCAAGGAGCCTAACCTCACCGCCGAAGACCTGGCTAAGATCACGGCGCCGTCTCTCGTTCTCGTCGGCAGCCGCGATGTCATTAAGCCCGAGCACTCCGAGTACATCGCTTCCTGTCTCCCCGTCTCACGTCTAAAAATCGTCGAAGGCGGACATAATATAGTTAAGTCCAACAGCGCTGACTATATCGCCGCTCTTGAGCAGTTCTTTGCTGAGTTCGATGTTTGATAAAGTAACATTCTTGCTGAGAGAGTACGGTCGCTTTTTAAAAAAAGCTCCGCAAAAACTTCTATTACGCCGACACCAGAAGGCATCGGCGTAATAGAATTATTGAGTGTTTCCTTCGGAAATCGTCCGCGCTCCCATTTTCAACAAGAGCATACATCATCCAACCCACAAACAATAAAATTTACACAATTATATCGTACGTCCCAAAATCCGAGCACACGGAGTGTGTTACGCGAGGGGTTTTAGGTGACACTGTTTAATTTGTGCGAACATAGGTGTGTGTCACCCCGAATATCCTGCTTACGCAGAATATTCCCATATTTGCCTGCAGGCGCTCGCCTGCCCACGGTCTTTCTTTTTCTTTCTTTCGCCTATTTCTTTATTTTTCTTTCTCGAAAGAAAAGGAAAGAAATGGGCATCTAAACAAAAAGATTCTTTAATAAGAAAAAAATATACGCTAAATATCCCAGTAGCGTAAAACAATAAATTTTTCACAAAAAAATCACCCAAGAGGCAACCAATATGTTAATAGACTCTCATACACACATATTTCCCGATAAGATCGCGGACAGAGCTATAGCGAGCCTGCAAGCAAACGCCGACGCAGGTACGGGAATAAAAAACTGCCTTCCCGCCCACACAAACGGACGTCTGGAGGGCTTAAAGGAATCCATGAAAAAGAACGGGATCGACGCGTCGATCGTGCTTCCCGTAGTAACGAAGCCAGCTCAGTTTGACACGGTAAACGCCTACGCCGCGGAGATAAACGGCGCGGACGGCATCTACTCCTTCGGCGGGATCCACCCCGACTGCGAGGACGTTGAAGCAAAGCTGGACTATATCAAGTCTCTGGGACTCAGAGGCATCAAGCTCCACCCCGCGTACCAGAGGTGTTATATAAACGATCCCCGTTACCTGCGGATAGCGGAGCATTGTATGAAGATAGGGCTGTATATGACATTCCATTCTGGCTACGACATCGCTTATCCCGACTACACTCCCTGCACGCCGAAGCTGTTTGCGGAGACCTTCGCGCCTCTGCTGGAAAAGTACGGCGAGAAGGATCATCCGCACGTCATTTTGGCGCATCTGGGCGGAGTAAAGGAGCACGACGAGGCTCTGGAATACCTTATGGGACTGCCGATCTATCTTGATACGGCGTACTCCTTAGAGCAGGTGGAGACCGAGACTATAATGGCGATAATCAACGCCCACGGCGCAGATAAGATTCTCTTCGCCTCTGACTCACCTTGGCAGGATCAGGGCGCGTGCGCGAAGCGTTTGGCTTCCCTGCCTCTGACTGACGAGCAGCGCGAGCTGATCTCGCACAAGAATGCGGAGAGAATTTTGGGGATCGGGGGATAGGCTTATGCAGGTGAAACGTTTTCGCCCCAAGATCGACAAGCTGTACCGGATATTGCTGACCGTCACGAACGCGTTATGTCTGCCTCTTCTGTTCATACCGACTCTTTTTAGCCCTGTAACGCTTTTTATTACCTTGCCGCTGTTTGTTTTCGTCAACTATTTCTTCGTTTCGCCGCTTTTCGGCTACGTTGAACTGAGGGAAACGGAGCTATTTATAAAGTACGGATTTTTTCTCAAAAAGACCATCCCTTACGCTAAGATCCGCTCGGCAGAAAAGGAACGGAAGTTCTACTGCGAGTCTATGATGGCGCTGAAAAACGCTCTTGAGCACGTCAATATTAAATACAACACCTACGACGTTACAACGGTCAGCGTTGAAGACAACGATGCCTTTATCGAGGAGCTTTGCAGAAGGACAGCAGCAGGCAAGCGCCTGCAGGCGTTATAATTGGTTTGGTGGGTGATTTGTTTGTTTTTGCATAAAATTAAAGTAGTGTAGAATTTTGCGGGCGAACACAGTTCGCCCCTACGGTGTTACAGGGGGTTTTGCGTGGATTTTTCGGAAATTTTAGGGCTGATTTTTCTGCAAATCAATACTTTTTGCGTTTTCTGAACCGGCAGGGAGAAACGCCTTTTTTCTTTTTGAAAAAGCTTGAAAAATAATACTGGTTCTGAAATCCGAGGGCATAACCGATCTCCTTCACCGTCATAGCGGTGGTCATCAGCAGCTCTTCCGCGTTTTTTATTCTCATCTCGGAAATGTACGCCTGAGGAGAGACACCCATATAAGTCTTAAAGAGATTCCGAAACGTCTGCTCTCCTATATGAACGCGCTTGGCTAAGTCCGCGATCGATACATCGGGATTGTTCATTATATGATCCACCGTATCGCTTACCAGCTTTTTTTCTTCGTCGGACTCGTATTGATAGCCGCGTATCCATTTTAAAAGTAACGCGCTGAAAAAAGTGGATATGTACGCCGCGTCCGAAGGGACAGGCAAAGAACGAAAGCAATATTCCATATCCGCCACGTCTTTTTCATCGAACCCCGCATTCACCGTCACGCCGAGAGGAAGCGCGGAAACGCCGCCCTCGAATTCGAACCAATAGAAATCCCAGTGATCCTTAAGCGGCTCATAATAGCGCATATCCGAATATCTGAACACAAGCAGCGAGCCCGCGGTCAGTTGGTGAACTGTGCCGTTCACCTCAACCTCTCCGATTCCGCCGATGGTGCTGATGGCTATCATATTACTTTCGTGATTATCCCAGTAGCGTCCGTGATAGGTCTCGTCCGCCTCCACCTTCCAGATCGTCGTCAGGACTATTCTCGGCGGCGGGCAAGCCGCGGGAGACTTTGACATTATACTTAACATATTTCCGCTCGTTCCTTTCTGATAACTGACTGCAATTTATATTATAACATATAATTTCCGAAAAGTATATCATTTTCGCCAAAAAACTCATTTACTTTCAGAAAAATTTACATTAAACTATAAACAATCAAATTTGTTATCAAGGGAGCTACGATATGGAAGAAGGTATCAAAAAATACAGAGATTTTTACGCTCTTAAACCGAACAGTCCTTTGGTCATGAAGGAATTTGGCTGGTATTGCCGCGAAAGATGGGAGAGCGAAGGCTACATCAAGCCCGGCGAGAATCTGCATAAGCTATTTGGCTTTGACGAACCCGGAGTACATATACTTGATTATCTCGGAAGCTGGCAGGCGGGAGTTGAGCCGCCATTTGAGACGAAGGTGCTTGAGGATCAGGGAAAATATGAGATCGTTCAGGATCACATCGGGCGCCACGTCAAGTGCTTCAAAGGACGCAGAAACGGCTTTATGCCGGAATACGTTGACCATCCGGTGAAGGATCTTAAAAGCTGGGAAGAAAAGATAAAATGGAGACTGGACCCGAGCACGCCCATTCGTTATCAGCGCTTCGACGCCCAAAAAGACTACATCGCAAAAGAAGTAAGCCGCGGCAAGCTGCTCAGCGAGCTTATGCCGGGCGGATATATGTATCTGCGTACGCTGATCGGTCCCACCGAGCTGCTTTACGCCTTTTACGATATGCCCGAGCTTATACACGAATGTATGAAGGCCTGGTTTGAGCTGAATGACGCCGTCACCGCATATCATCAGAAGTTCTTTGATCTCGACGAGGTGTTCCTTGACGAAGACATCTGCTATAATAAAGGCAGTCTGATCTCCGAGGATATGATCCGAGAGTTTCTTTTCCCCTATTATCAGCAGCTAATAACCAACGTAAAGCGCAGAAATCGGGACAAGACCCGCAAGGTCCATTTCCAGCTGGCAACGGACGGCGCGTCTCACAAGGTGATCGACCTGTATAAAGAGATCGGGCTTACGTTTATGTCGCCCTTCGAGGCGGCTTCGGGATGCAACGTGGTTGAGATAGGAAAAGCCTATCCCGATCTTCTTATCTCCGGTGGATTTGACAAGCGTATTATCGCCATGGGCAAAGACGCCATAGACCGCGAGATCGACCGTATCATGCCCGTTATGTATAAGCGCGGCGGGTACATTCCCACCTGCGATCACGGCGTTCCGGAAGAAGTGTCCTTTGAAAATTATCTGCATTTCAGAGAGCGCTTGAAGGAATATTCAAAATGATCGGTTTATTGAATATATTTAATGAATAATGAATAGTGAATAATTGATTTGTCAGAGATTTGATTATTTTCACATAAAATTAAAGGGGGGCGACCAATAGCGTGATACTCTTAACGGAGTATCACGCTAACTCTATTCGCCTTCGGCGAGTTTTATTGCTACGCAGTGATATTCGGCTTACGCCAAGTGATATTTGCTTCGCAAGTTTATAGGCGAATAGAATATCACTGAAGCCGTAAGGCTTTAATATCACTGTCGCTGTGCGACAATATCACTCTTTGCGTCAGCAAAGAATATCACTTTATACCAATAGAAAAGAGAGAACTTTCGGCTATGAACCGTCTGTTCTCTCTTTCTGCTTGTAATATGGGTTTGGGCTTAGCCCATTTGCGTTTGGCTAGTCAAATGCGATGCTCGCACTTTGCTCAAAGTGTAAAATTCTCCGCTAAGGACATCACCCTATGGTCGCCCCTATGTTTCTGCAAATAAATTATTTCGCTGCTGGGCGTTCCCCGCTGAAATCGTAGATCTCTTTCTCGTCCCCACAGCGTATCTCGATCTTGCCGCTGCCCCACTCGGAGTACATTATGGGGCTGTCGTAAGTGGCGGGATAGGGGAAGATATTCTGCTCCCCGTTTACGAAACTTGCGTTGCGGGTGAGATGAATACCGTCAAATCTCACCTCGCGGGCGGTACGGTCGAAGTCCACGGGAAGAGCCTTGATATAGCCGACGAACTCCTCGAACGAGCCGAAATCGGCGGCGTATCTTACGCGGAGTACGACGGCGTTCTGCCAGCCGCGGCTGAGAAATTCTTTTCCGCAGAACTCGTCGCTTGTGTCGCGGCAGATCTCGTAGCCGTTATCGAAGTAGACGGAGATATAGAGCTTGCCGTACTCAAGGAAGACGTATTTTCCGTCGAGGACGTGTTTTTTGAAGACGTCCAGCGGAATGAAGGCGTTTATAATGTCGGTCTTTTCGCGGTTATCGATGTTATACATCGCCACAACGGTGTCTTTGTTTGAGTAAAAGCTTCCGCAGCAGCAGCCGTGGTCGCCCGTCCATCTGTTGTTTATTTGATGATAGCCGGGGGTTCCAAGGTGGTGGCTGAATATCTTATGACTGCTTGCGGGTAAGGTGAACTCCCATTCGTGCTGCTGATGATGGGCGTAGCTTCGGTCAGAATCGGTGCTTAGCGGGGAGTAATCGTCCTGATGGTTGACGGCGCCGATGGAGTAGTCCTCGCAGACGTAGGTGTACTTGCTGATGGAGCCGGTCTCCGCTTCGATGCGGTCGCGGAGTATCTCGTGAGCCCAGGCGCTCATAAGGTGCAGGTGCTTGCGCTCGCGGCTCTCGCGGGGCGTTACGGGGCTTGCGGCGATGCGGTAAACGATCTCGGACGGAACGTAATTTGAGAGATAAACGTTGACACTCGGGAACATAGCGTTGCTCTCGAAATCCGCGCCGAAATAGTATCTGTAAAGACAGCTCATTCCGCACGAAGCGTTGTGTATTACGCGGCGGGGGTAACTTCTTCCGTGAGCTCCGCCGTAAAAATAGCTGTTGGAATCCTCTATCATATCAAGCAAAAGAACGTCCGCCATCTTGCGGCAGATGTCCCGCAGACCGTCATCGGCAAGATATTTGCAGAGCGTGACAAGGACCATGATGACCTCAGCCGTATAGCCAAGTGAATCAAATTCTCCCCAGCCGTATTTCGCTCTGAAAAGAATGAATTCTCTGATATATTTTTCGTCGGCTTTGTAGCACTCCTCGCCACTCATTTCCGCGTTCTCGAAATATCCGTCTTTATAGAACTGCGCCGCCAGTATTCTTGCCGCGCGGAATATTAGGGCGTGGTTTTCCGATCCGTAGATCGATCGGTAATTGTCCTTTAAAAAGAAGTTTTTCAGGTTTTCCTTCGTATTCTGCGGGAGCTTGTCGTAGCACTCCTTTTCGTATAGCGCGCAGATGAGACGTATGGCGAGAAAATCGTTCTCTCCGCTCAGATGTCTTGCGTCAGCGGCGTGCGGGATGTGATACCAGTTCGCCGCCGCGTCTATCATTCGGATAGCTTCATCCGCGCCGTCGTCCTCGATGACGTGAAGCACCGCCTTGTCCACGTTGTGAGTCAGCATATCGATCTCCTTGGTGGTAAGATCGAAAACGTAGGGAAGTCCCAAAAGGAACTTTTTCAGACTTTCTTTTCTGTTTTTCATAAGATTTCTCCGTTCTTTGAAAACACGTTCTGAGAGGATTATAACATAAAAATGAAGAAATTGCAATATAAAATAAAGGCTATGTCACATTAAATAACTGATAAATTGGAGTTTATAGGTGCGTAGCACCGCAGGTTTTAATTTACAAATTTTGTTTAAGACGGATGTTTTTCTAAAATTCAAACTTTTTTAATGTTCGTTTTTCTTCCTTCTTTCGAGAAAGAAAGAAGAAAAATGAACCAAAAAGAAGAAAGAAAGACCGTGGTAGATTTTAAGCGGCACGCAGAAAACACGCTCGCATAAGCAGGCTCGCGGTTTTATGAATGCGGTTTCTGCCGAGTTGCTCCCGCAACTTCCCAAAGCATTAAATCAAGCGGAAACGGATAAAACATCCAGAAAATGCGAGTGTTTTACGAGCATTTTTGTAGAAATGACCGCAATAACATCCCTATCGTTCCCAAAATTCGCTCGTGCTTTTGAGCGAATTTTCAGAAGATGTTCGCACCCGTTTCTTTTTGCTTTCTTTGGTTAGTTTCTTTCCTTTTTCTTCGGAAAGAAAAAGAGAAAGAAAGTAACGAATAAAAAATATT
>SVSQ01000087.1 GCA_015064245.1 Oscillospiraceae bacterium
TACAGCCGATCCGAAAGAGGAGATAAAGGCGGCAAGAGACATACTTAAAGCGGTAGGGTACGGAGGTAACGGAATAAATTTGGTTTCCTGCCCAACCTGCGGAAGAACACAGATAGACCTCGTTTCGCTGGTAAGTGATTTTGAAAAAAGAATAGATGAAATAAAAGTGACAAGACCTATAACCGTCGCGCTCATGGGATGCGCGGTAAACGGACCCGGAGAGGCGAGAGAAGCGGATATAGGTATAGCAGGGGGAAAAGGTGAAGCTCTGCTTATTAAAAAAGGTGAGATAATAAGAAAAATTTCCGAAGATAAGATAATAGACGAGCTTATTGAGGAAATAAAAAAATTATAAGGATATATAAAAGCTAACGGAAGGAGGCGGAACATAGTGGCGTCCAAACCGCTGATAGAATACCTTGCGCGGTACAATCCCGAGGGAATACAAAGGGATATACTTGCGTCAGCCGGGGAATACAAATGCCGAGTAAATAAAGAAGCAAAAATGCTGGAGATAACTGCAGATTTCCCCAGAATATACAGAAAATCAGATATCCGTCTTCTTGAATCGGAGATAAAAGCGGCGTATCAGCTCAACTATGTACACGTAATAACCCATTACGGAAAAGAGCTTTTCCAAAAAACGTACATAGACGAAATGCTTCAGGAGCTTCAGATGAGAGGCGCTGTTGCAAAAGGCTTTTTCTACGATTACGATTACAGCGTTGACGAAGAAAATAAGAGAGTAGAGATACGAATAGGCTTTTCAAACGGCGGAATAGAGCTTATGTATTCCGATGATACTCATCTTACCGCCGCGAAGATACTTAAAGATGAGTTTGACGTAGATTATAAGGTCGATATAGTAAGAGACGAGAAAAAAGCGGAACGTCTTGAAAAATACGCAAATGAAATGATGCGCAAAAAGGACAGTATGCTTCCGCGCGCAACTGCAGCGGTAGCAGAAAAAGCATCCGCGCTCAAAAGAGTCAACGGAGTAGAGAAAAGAGACGAGCATATCTACAAAAGCGGCTTTATGCTGTTCGATACGAGCGATATGCAGATGATATACGGCGAGCCTTTTCAGCTTAACGAGGTTTCATCGCCTGCAGAAATAAGCGGGGTGGACAAGCAGATAAGAACGGTTCTGGGCAAGATATTCTTTGTTGAGACCAAAGAGGTATCAAGAGGAAAGAAGCATATCGTTTCTTTCTGCATAACCGATAACGAAGGCTCAGTTCCCTGTAAGATGGTTCTTTCCGCAGAGGAAGGAAGAGAAATATGCGGAAAGCTTTCCGCGTCCCCCTGCGCCGCTATACGCGGAACGATGACCGAAGACAAGTTCTCGGGAACCAATGAATTTCAGCCCTATTCAATAGGCGAGATCAAGTCGCTTAATTTGAGGCAGGATAACGCTCCTGAAAAGAGAGTAGAGCTTCATCTGCATACACAGCTTTCGCAGATGGACGCGATAATCGAGCCGTCAAAGATACTTAAGCTAGCAAAGAGCTGGGGACATAAAGCAATAGCCATAACAGACCATTCAAACGCTCAGGCGTTCCCACCCGCTATGGAATCGCTTCAGAAGATGGGCGGCGGACTTAAGGTCATTTACGGAGTGGAGGCGTATCTCGTTGACGATACGGCTAAGGCTATATTTGGCGATAAGGAATGTTCCTTTGAAGACGAATTTGTAGTTTTTGATATAGAGACCACAGGCTTTTCGTCCGTTACCGATAGAATTATCGAGATAGGCGCGGTAAGATGCAAGGGCGGCGAGATCCTTGACCGCTTTGATACCTTCGTTGATCCTGAGGTCGCTATACCTGAAGAAATAACCAAGCTTACGTCAATAAACGACGAGATGGTAAAGGGCGCGCCGAAGATAGAGGAAGCGCTGAAAATGTTCCTTGATTTCTGCTCCGATACCGTTGTTGTAGCCCATAACGCTTCATTTGATACGGGATTTATAAGAACGGCGTGCAATAAGTGCGGACTGGAATTCACCAATACTTATCTTGATACTCTGGCTATGTCAAGATTTGTAAATAACGATCTTTCAAGGCATAATCTTGACGCCTTGAAGGAGTATTTCCATCTTGAGGATTTCCATCATCACAGAGCCTGCGACGATGCGGAGATAACTTCACAGATACTTTTCTGTATGGTAAAGAAGCTTAAAGAGGACGGAATAATAGACGTAGCTTCAATGTCCAAGGCTATGGCTGATAAAGCCGACCCAAAGAAGATAAGACAGACCTATCACGTCATTCTTCTTGCCAAAACTCAGGCGGGGCTTAAAAACCTTTACAAAATAATATCAAAGAGTTATATAGATTATTACTACTATACCGCGCGAGTTCCCAAGACTGTTTTATCCGAATACAGAGAGGGGATAATAGTCGGATCAGCCTGCGAGGCGGGAGAGCTATATAAAGCTATTGTTGAAAATAAACCCGATTCGGAGCTTAAAAGAATTGCGGAGTATTACGATTATCTTGAAATACAGCCGCTTTGCAATAACGCGTTTATGCTGGAAAAGAGCGAACGCGACAGTATGAAGTCAACTTCAGATTACAGCGCGCCCGGATTTGAGACTATCCGAGATTTTAACAGAACCGTCGTTCGTCTTGGCGAGGAGCTTGGTAAGCCCGTATGCGCTACCTGTGATGCTCACTTTACAAATCCCGAGGACGATATATACAGACAGGTGCTTTTGCACGGTAAATACGACGATGCGGATAGAGACAGCGGTCTTTATTTCAGAACCACTGAGGAGATGCTGGAGGAATTCTCCTATCTCGGTCAGGAAAAGGCTTACGAGGTGGTCGTTACAAATACAAATAAAGTGGCAGATATGATAGACGATGGCATTCTGCCTATTCCACCGGGGAGCTATACGCCTAAGATTGAGGGAGCGCCAGAGGAGCTGCAGGAGATATGCTGGAAACGAGCAAAGGATTGGTACGGCGATCCGCTTCCGCAGATAGTTACGGACCGTCTTAACCGAGAGCTTAAGCCTATTATAGATAACGGTTTTGCCGTGCTTTATATGATAGCGCAGAAGCTTATCGCCAACAGCGAAAGTAAGGGCTACTTGGTTGGTTCAAGAGGTTCAGTTGGCTCGTCCTTCGTTGCAACGATGGCGGGCGTTTCGGAGGTTAACCCTCTTGCGCCCCATTACAGATGCCCTAAGTGCAAAAACAGCGAGTTCTTTACGCACGGAGAGGTAGGTTCGGGCTTTGACCTTCCCGATAAGGACTGCCCGAAGTGCGGAACGAGATATATCTGCGACGGACACGAGATACCGTTTGAGACATTCCTTGGATTCCACGGAGAGAAATCTCCGGATATAGACTTAAACTTTTCAGGCGACGTCCAGGGTGACGCTCATAAATACTGCGAAGTTCTGTTCGGCGCTGAGAACGTGTTCAGAGCGGGTACGCTTGGTTCACTTGCCGATAAAACAGCCTTCGGTTTTGTAAAGAAATACATGGAGGAAACCGGCAAAGCTCTTAATCGCGCAGAGGTTCAAAGACTTGTAAACGGTTGCGTCGGTGTTAAGCGTACCACGGGACAGCATCCGGGCGGAATCGTCGTTATTCCTCACGAATACGAGATATACGATTTCACCCCCGTTCAGCACCCCGCAGACGACCCGAATTCCGACATAGTAACCACACACTTTGATTTTAACCATCTTCATGATACCATTCTGAAGCTGGATTGCCTCGGACACGATGTGCCGACCAAGTACGTTTATATGGAGCGTTTTTCTGGAGTAAAGATAGCAGATATTCCAATGAACGACAGAAAGGTCTATGACCTGCTCATCTCCACTGAACCGCTTGGTCTGAAGCCTGAGGATATAGACAGCCAGACGGGAACATTTGGCCTTCCCGAGCTTGGCACCAACTTCGTTCGACAGATGCTTGTGGAAGCGCAGCCAAAGACGTTTTCGGACCTTTTGCAGATCTCGGGACTTTCTCACGGTACGGGAGTTTGGCTTGGAAACGCCCGCGATCTGATCTCGGACGGAACTTGTACCATTTCCGAATGTATCGGAACGCGAGATTCTATCATGGTCTATCTTTCTCACTGCGGACTTGATTCGGGAGATGCGTTTACCATAATGGAGACCGTTCGTAAAAAGAACAAGTTCTTAAGCGAAAAGCAGATAGAGATCATGCGCAGTAAAAACGTACCGGAATGGTACATTGACTCCGCTAACAAGATCGAATACATGTTCCCGAAAGCCCACGCGGTAGCGTACGATATTTCCGCAATACGTCTCGGCTGGTATAAGGTGTACTATCCGATAGCCTTCTATGCGGCGATGTTTACCGTCGCGCCGGGAGGCTTTGACGCTGAAATAGTTATGAAGGGCAAGGAATACGTAAAGGATCAGATAAAGGAGATAAACGCCAAGGGCAAGGAAGCCACAGCGGCAGAAAAGGATCTTATCCCGATATGGCAGCTTGTGGTTGAATTTTACGCGAGAGGGCTTGAGTTTTTGCCCGTAGACCTTGAAAAATCGAAGGCGAAGATCTTTATGCCCGAGGACGGAAAGGTAAGAATACCTTTCTCCGCTCTCCCCGGACTTGGCGTAAAGGCGGCGGAAAGCATCGAGGAGGTAATGGCGGACGGCGGAGTTCTTTCGGTGGAGGAGCTGAGAGAGCGAAGCAAAATATCCAAGACTCACGTTGAGATCCTGAAGCGAAACGGAGTGCTCGACGGCATCAGCGAGACTACGCAGATAAGATTTTTCTGATCTTTGAGACATATAAATTTATCGTAGTATGCTGTCTGAAATTTCACTTTTTCAACCCTCTCACCCGCTTCGCGGGAGCTCTCCCGGAGTGAGAGCCTTATGAATTCTAAGCCTCGCCCCAAGGGAGAGGTGGCATGCGTAGCATGACGGAGAGGGGCATAAACTTTTAGATGAAAGGGCGACCACCCCGTCGTCCGCAAAAAAGAAAGGAAATATGACAAAATGTCTGGAAATAACAGAAATATCCCCGGCGGAACAAGAGACATAATGTTTGCCGAGGCGGAGCTTTACCGTTCACTTGATAATAGACTTACAGAAATCTATAAAAAGAACGGTTTTTATGAAATAATGACACCCGTCATTGAATATTACGACGTTTTCGAGACGGGAAGCACAATGGGACAGGAGCAGATGTACAAGCTGACGGACCCTGATGGCAGACTTCTCGTGCTGAGAGCCGATAATACCACTCCTATCGCAAGAGTTGCGGCAACAAGACTTGGGGGAGTGAACAAGCTATTCTATCATCAAAAGGTGTATAGACTCAGCCCCGGACATACGGGAAGAAAGAGCGAAATAGCTCAGAGCGGTGTTGAGATACTTGGCGCGTCGGGGGTTCAGAGCGACCTTCTGTGCCTTATAACCGCTATTGAAACTCTTTCGTCATTCAGCGACGATTATAAGCTGGAGCTTGGTCACGTTGGTTTTTACAACGCAATAATCTCCGAGCTTGAGCTGGAGGACGAGACCGCAAAAAATCTCCGTAAGCTCGTTGAGGCAAAAGATATAAACAAGATCTCCGATTACGGAAAGATAAAGAAGATCCCCTTCCTTTTCGGCGGAGAAGAGGTGCTATACGAGGCTAAAGCGCTTGCAGGTGATAACAAAGAAGCTCTGGCGGCTATCGCGTATCTTGAGGAGCTTTACACCGCGCTTTGTCAAGCGGGATATAAAGATAAGATAATGATAGACCTTGGTATAGTTCACAGCCTTGATTATTATACGGGCGTGGTTTTCAGGGGATATATGGCAGGCGCGGCTTCCCCCGTGCTTGCAGGCGGACGCTACGATACGCTTATCAGTAAATTTAATAACGATATTCCCGCAACGGGATTCGGTGTTAATGTAAGCGAGGTAGCGGATACGATCATTAAAGCAAATAGGGATGCAAAAACGCTTAATATTGTGCATAGAGAGCTTGTTTGCTTTGATGAAGAAAGCCTCGGTCAAGCGCTTGAATACACGAGAAATTCAGATTTTGCGGAACTTTCACCTCTTGCGGGTAAGAAGGAGAATCTTGAATACGCAGAAAATGCAGGCTTTAGCGCGCTGATTTGCTTTGAAAAGGGCGAAAAGAAAGTTATAAAGCTTTGAAAAGTCTTTGGAAAGGAAACACTGAAAATGATAAGACTTGCGCTTACAAAAGGAAGAATTGAAAAAACAGCTCTTGAGTATCTTGCAAAGGCAGGATATGATGTTTCGGAGCTTGATGAAGATAAAAAGGGAAGAAAACTGCTTTTTAAGGTCGGTGACGATATTGAAGTGGTGCTTGCAAAGGCGGCAGACGTTATCACTTATGTTGAGCATGGTGTTTGCGACGGCGGTATAGTCGGCGAAGATACCATAATGGAAGCTAAGGCGTCGGTCTATGAGCTTCTTGACCTTGAATTCGGCAAATGCCGTTTTGCCCTTGCAGGTATAAAAGGCAAGGATTTTTATGACGGATACAATCATAAAATAATCGCATCGAAGTATCCTAACGTAACAAAGGATTATTTTAACGCAAAGGGAATAGACGTTGAGGTAGTCAAGATAGACGGAAGCGTTGAGCTTGCGCCGATACTCGGACTTTCCGACGCTATTGTCGATATAGTTGAAACCGGTTCAACACTAAAAGCAAACGGACTTGAAGTGTACGAGGACGTCGCTCCCATTTCCGCTAGATTTATTGCAAACATCTCGGGAATAAAAATGAAGAAGAAGGAGTTTGATAAGCTCCTGAGCGCTCTTTCCGAGGTGGTAAAATCCAAACGGGAAGAATAAAGAAATAATAATCGAAAGGCAATAAAAATGTTTACGGTATATACAAAAGAAAACGTGTGCGAGCTTATAGACAAGCTTAAAAAGCGCGCGGATAATTCAAATGACGATATAGAAAAATCAGTAAAAGCAATACTTGAAAACGTAAAAGCAAACGGCGATAAGGCTCTTTTTGAGTACAGCGAGAAGTTCGATAAGGTGAAAATAACCGCGCTCAGACTCAGCGAGGAGGCAAAAGCGGAAGCTATATCTAAAGTACCTGAAGAGCTTAAGCGCACCATAGAAAAAGCGGCTGAAAATATCTATTCTTTCCATGAAAAGCAAAAACAGCAGAGCTGGATAAATAACAAAGACGGTCGCATAATGGGACAGAGAGTGCTTCCGTTGCGCCGTGTAGGACTTTACGTTCCGGGCGGAACGGCGGCGTATCCTTCATCTGTACTTATGAACGCTATTCCCGCAAAGGTCGCAGGAGTTGAGAGCATCGTTATGGTGACACCGCCTAAGGCTGACGGTATAAATCCCGCAGTTATATATGCGGCGCAGGTTGCGGGCGTTACCGATATAATTACCGTTGGCGGCGCGCAGGCTGTGGCGGCTATGGCGTACGGAACGGAGACCATCGAGCAGGTAGATAAAATAGTCGGTCCGGGTAATATCTTTGTCGCGACGGCAAAGAGACTTGTTTTCGGAACGGTGGATATTGATATGTTCGCAGGTCCCAGCGAGGTGCTCGTTATTGCGGACGAAAAGGCTGATCCCGCTTACGTTGCGGCAGACTTTATGAGTCAGGCGGAGCACGATCCTATGGCGGCTTCCGTACTCGTTACCACGTCAGCGGAGATGGTGGATAAGGTTAGAGCCGAGATAGAAAAACAGCTGAAAACCCTTTCGCGCGATGAGATTATAGTAAGATCTCTGACAGCTTACGGCTCAGCCGTGATTGTTGATACCCTGGACGACGCAGCGGTAATATCCGATAAGATAGCGCCTGAGCATCTGGAGTTGATGGTGGAAAATCCTTTTGAGCTTCTCGGTAAGGTAAGAAACGCAGGCTCGGTGTTCCTGGGAGCAAACTCACCCGAACCCCTTGGCGACTATTTTGCAGGGCCTAACCACGTTCT
>SVSQ01000088.1 GCA_015064245.1 Oscillospiraceae bacterium
CGGACCAATGCTCTCTCCCGAGATGTTCAGAAAATACATAAAACCCTCTTATGAAAAAATAATCAAGCCTGCCCGCGACGCGGGAATCCCCATACATATGCATTCGGACGGCGATATACGACTGTTGGTAGACGACATTATCGGCGCGGGAGTTGAGGTCATAAATCTGCAGGATCTTGTAAACGGTATCGATTGGATAGCGGACCGTTTCAGAGGAAAGATCTGCGTTGAGCTTGACATCGACCGCCAAAGGATAACTCCCTACGGCACGCCCGCTCAGATCGACGCGCTGATACGCGAGGAGGTTGAAAAGATCTCCACCAAGGACGGCGGTCTTTGCATGATCTACGGTCTTTACCCCGGTGTACCCCTTGAAAACGCCAAAGCCGTGATGGATGCTATGGAAAAATACGCTTTTTATTATTCGTGATGGTATATGTAAACAAATTGGAGATTATAGGTGTGTTCGCTCGAATTAAAGCCTTCTCCAGTGGGAGAAGGTGCTGAGCAACGCGAAGCGGATGAGGTGTTTCTCATCACTTGAACTTATTGACACCTCATCCGTCACCTACGGTGCCACCTTCTCCTACTGGAGAAGGCTTCCGTTACTACAACATTTTCTTCTAATTATCACTAACATTATATTTGGAGGCAAACAAAATGGGTTGGAGAGGTTATAAAGGTACAATAGACGCAGGAATGCTCTTTAAGAAGATGTATTGCAAAAAATGCGGAACAAGGCTTAAAATAAAGAAGAATTCTCGAATTGTAAATAAAGGTGATGCTGATTTTTCTAGCGCTATGCCCGGAAGATTCACTCCCATTGGAATGAGTTCCTACTATGATGCAACTTATATATATCTATGCCCTAATTGCAATTCTGAAACTACATATGATGAACAATGCAACATTGCTAAAATACAAAAATTGCTGAAAACCAAAATCCTAAAAGACAATGATTAAACAGGAGAACAAAACTATGCTGGATCTTGATATAGAACAATTCTGGCGCGACGATGAACTTGCGCACAAGGATAACTGCTTTTCAAAGGAAGCGCCGCAGGTGGCTCTGGGTATCCGTATGAGCGGAGAATGCGTTTTTGCCGAGCTTGGCGAGGAAGGTCAGCCCTGGGGTTACACATCTCCCGAGCGCCGTTACGATCTGAACTGCCGTTATAACGAAAAGGCTCGTCAGATAGTTGGCAAAGCTCTTCTTCCCGAAAACAAGCCTCTTCCCCCCGAAAAGAGACCGAAGGTCACCATTCCCGCTTACCGTCAGATAGGCGAGGTCTTCGGCGGAAAGTACGTTTTCGACGGAAATACTACCTGGCTTAAAGGTACTATGAACGGCGAAGAGGATCTGAAAAAGACTCTTGCTTCCGTTCGCAAAATGGTAAACGATCCCGAAGCTTTCAGAAATTTCGTTCTGCCCGGCGACTGGGATGAGCGTTGCAAAGCGGTCTATGAGCTGTACGGCAAGCGTCCGAGACAGTTCACCGGTATTCGCGGTCCCGTTACTCTTGCCACCTCGGTTTTCGGCGTCGAGGATCTGCTATTCCTTTATTATGATGACGAGGAGCTTTTCACCGAATTTGCCGACGTAATCGGTGACGTTGTTCTGGCTTACATAAAGCTGTTCATCAAGGAATCGGGAAACACTCTTGAGACCTTCAAGCACGCATTCCAATTCAACGATGACGACTCCAATCTTATGACTCCGGATATGTACCACGTTTTCGGTTACAAGGTTCTGAAGCGCGTATTTGAGTTTGCCTGTCCCAATCCCGAGGATTACCGCTATCAACATTCCGACTCTGCCATGGGGCATCTTATCCCTCAGCTTGCGGATTTCAACTTGACTGGATGTAATTTCGGTCCTACCGTAACCGTTCAGGAGATACGCAAATATATGCCCCGCACCCGCATTGACGGTCAGCTTGCGCCCTTTACCTTTATGCGCAACGTTGAAGCTGACATTATCGCTGAGGTTCGCCGCGACTGCGAAGCAGCTAAGGAGAACGACGCCCGCGGTCTCAATCTGACCACCGCCGGCTCTATCAACAACGGTTCTCTGCTCACCAGCATGCGCTGCGTTATGGCTACTATTCAAAAGTACGGACGTTATTAAAAGAGGTACGCGCTTTCTTGAAAGAAAGCTGCGCAAAGAACTTCAATTACGCTGACACCGTGAAGGCATCAGCGTAATTGAATAGTTTGAAATTTTTCTTACGAAAAAAATATGTGTCTCCTTTTCAAAAACGTGCGCAAATCCGGTCCAAAAGTTAATACCTCTACACACCTAAAATGCGAATATGTGCTCGGGTTTAGTTCCCGAAATCCGAGCACACGAAGTGTGTTACGCGAGGATTTTTCTCGGTATGATCGCACCCGTTTCTTTCTTCTTTCTTTGGTTCGTTTCTTTCTTCTTTCTTCGGAAAGAAAGAGGAAAGAAATGAACATCTAAAAAACAATATATTTCATTAAATCTCAGTTTTACACAAATAAAAAAATCTACACAAACAAAATCAAAGGAATATCGCTATGGAAACCATCAGCCTCAAAGACAAAGAAATACTTCGCGAGATCGCCTATCGCAAGGCTGAGCTTGCTGTAAGTCAGCGTAACGCTGAGATACTTTCAATGTGGGATGCTCTTTCAAAGGGTATTCGCAGGACTCCTACAGTCAGACTTTTATATTCTAATTTCCGAAACGAAGTGATCGGCTCCCGTCTGCGTTGCGAAGGCAAGGACGCTCGCGCTCTTGAAAGCAGCTTGCTTGCGCCAATCGTCGGCAGAGAGTTATTTGACGACGATACTCCCGTCTCCCCTACTCTCGACGTTGGTTTATTAACAGGAGCATATCCCTTCAGCGCGCATCCCAAGTCCACCCGCGCCAAGGGCTCGAACGGCTATCACATTGAGCCGCTGACCGACGATATCGAAGCGGACATTGAGCTTTTCAAGGGCGGCAGCTTCTACGCTGATCCGCAAAAGACTGCGGAGTACTGCGCCTGGGTAGACGAGATAATCGGAGATATTCTTCCGACAAGAGTGACGATGGGTTCTCTTACGGGCTCTATCACAAACCCTCTCGTCCGAATGATAAGTATGGAGACCTACTATCTTTCCATGTACGACTCCCCCGATGCTCTGCATGAGATCATGGACACCGCCACAACGTTCTTCGAGCGTTACTACGATTATCTTGAGCAGAACGGTCTACTTCTGCCTACCAACAATTTTTCGCCCGTAGCTCAGGAATCCTTTGCTTTCACAAGCGAGCTTCCGTCCGAAGGACCTATAACCTCCACCAGGCAGGTCTGGGGCTTCCTTGAATCCCAGGAGACCACGGCTGTCTCTCCCGAGACCTTCGGTGAGTTTGTTTTTCCCTATCAGGACAGGCTGGTCAAGCGTTACGGACTGCTTTCCTACGGCTGTTGTGAGCGAGTTGACGACATCTGGGAAGATTATCTTTCCAAGTGGACAAATCTTCGCAAGCTTTCCGTTTCTCCCTTCAACGACGAGCGCCGTGTCGGAGAGTACCTTCGCGGAACGAACGTTGTTTATTACAGCAAGCCCAGAGCCGAGTACGTCACAAATCGCGGTCCTCTCGACGAGGATGCATTACGCCGTTACTTCAAGGGTGTTTGCGAATCGGCGAGCGGTTGTCTTTTCGAGATGGCGCAGAGAGAGGTCGGCACGATCTTCGGTGATTTCGAGCGCGGCAGAAGATACGTTCAGATCGCAAAGGAATGTATTGAAGAATACTGGAAACCGTAAATTTGAGTAAAAAATAGCTCCCGCTTAGCTTATCTAACGATAACTAAGCGGGAGATTTTTTATTCTACGATCAGTTTGAAAAGATACTGATAGCCTGAAGCTTCGTGTTCATTTTCAAACAATATATATTTGCCTATATACCTGACAGAGATCGATACGTACCACTCACCTTTCGGCACCTCGTCAAGTATCATCATATCCTCTCCGGTATAGACGGCTTTATCGAAACTCATATTATATACACTGACTCCTCTGCGTTCGGCTTTATCAGGGAGATCTATCGTGATCCACTCATTATATGTTATAACCGGCACGCTCGAAATATCTTCCGGTAATCGCGCTCCATATCCGTCTGCTGAATACCACTGACCGTTTTCGTAACTGCTTGACCAACTGAAAAACTCAAGCGGCTCTATTTCTTCAAGTACGTTGCTTATTATTACAGTATCAACTTTTGATTTTTCTTTTCCGCAGGAAACAAAAAGAACACATATCAAAACAAGAAATAAACATACGATTCTTTTCATTACAAAAACCTCCTTTCATTTTCTCAAAAAGCGCAATATCCCCCATAACTTTCTCCTGCTATGATTTTTTCAATAATCAAATTGATTATCAGCGGTGTGGAATTACGGGGGATATTTTGTTATTTAATTAACTGTAATTTCATTATACAGTATATTATTGAACTGAAAGTGAATAAACGGGAAATATTTCTATTCAGAAAATATCTTCTTAGCTGCGAAATACGCGGCTTTGGGGCGTCTGTACTCGTCAAGGAGTCCTTTATTATTGAAGCCTCTTGCGCGGTTAAGTCCCATTTCCTTACAGGTACGGATGTTACAGAACTGCCATATCAGCGCACCGACAAACATATCGTCCTCTCTGAACAGCTTCAGGCAATGAGTGATCAGCTCCGCCTGGTACTCTTCCGTCCAAGGAATATTATCAAATGTATGATGACCGTACAGAGCCGCCGCACCGAATTCGCTCATAATGACGGGCTTATGCTCCATTCCGAGCTCTTTTCTTCTCGCTCTGAATCTTTCCGCGAATTTGTTCCAATCGGAGATATTACCGCTATACCAGCCGTAATAGGCGTTTATACAGATAAGATCGCAGAAATCAAAGCAGATATCCTCAAAAGGTCTTGCGCAGGCATAGGTGACTATTCTGTTTCCGCCGTTTTCCTTCAAGAAGCTGTAATAGAGCTTTGACATTTCGTACGCCTGCTGAGAGCCGCTGGGGATCTCGTTATGCTGTCCCCAGATGATGATGGACGGATGGTTATAGTAATATCTGACCATCTCTCTGTGCATTTCAAGTCCGCGGGCAAGAACGGTCTCGTCTCCAAGCGTTTCTGCGGAAAATCCTACGCCCCAGATGGGGATCTCGCTCCAGAACGCCATTCCCCTCTCGTCCAGCATATCCAAAAACTCGGGGGCGTTTGGATAGTGTGAGCCTCTGATAGTATTGCATCCCATATCGAGCGCGATATCGATATCCTTCTTCATAAGCTTCTGCGGAAACGCCATACCAAAGTCGGGATGCTCCTCGTGTCGGTTTACGCCCTGAACGTACATAGCCTCTCCGTTCAGCATTACCTTGCCGTCCTTGACCTCGATCTTTCGGAAGCCTGTTCTGTCATAGAGATCGTCCGTATCGGTTTCGATGCGGATATCGTAAAGATTGGGCTCTTCAGGCGACCAGAGCTTGACGTCATTTATGACTACCGGCAGACGGAGCTCTCTTCTCTCCCCTGCTTCAAGGCTGACGCTTCCTGCGTACACTTCGGTCTCGCCGAGCGTTATCTTAAGAAACGTTGATGCGCTTTCGTTTTCTGCGTTAAAAAGCTCGACGACCGCTGTGCAGTCCGCTGTTTTGAGATCGTCGGAAAGAGTATATTCGATTCTGTTATAAAGAGCGCAGATACCCGAAAGTCTTTCGACGGTAACGTCTCTGGTAATGCCGCCGTAATGGTACCAGTCCACCTGCTTCTGAGGTATGGAATGAGCGTCAAAACCGTTATCGACGCGGACTGTGAGGGTGTGCATTCCCTTTGAAACGTCTTTAACTATGAAATCGAACTGAGTAAATCCGCCGTAATGGTCGCCAAGGTACTCTCCGTCAAGCCATACCTTAGCCTGCGTCATTACCGCGCCCAAGAATAAACGGATACATCCGCCTTCGCTATGAAAGCGCTTTTCATACCAAGCGACGCCTTCATACGTAAGCATATCCTTTTCCGTATTCCATACGGACGGAACTGTCACCTTTTCGCTTTCAGCAAGTCCGAGATACCATTTACCGCTTTCGCCCTCGTTATTGTAGTCCTTTGAAAAGCTCCACGCGCCGCCAAGATACTGAACCGAGCGCTTGATATGTTCGTCAAAAAATCTTGTCATATGTAATCTCCTTTTTATGTTTTGGATTAAATTTAAGCCTTCTCCAGTAGGAGAAAGTGGCGCGAGGAACGAGCGACGGATGAGGTGTTTCGTAACAATCGTATTTTTGACACCTCATCCACCATCTTCGATGGTCCCCCTTCTCCCACTGGAGAAGGCTTCTTATAACCGAACCTCTCACCGCTAAATCAAAGTTACACAAACCTCATATGAAAAGAAGGAAGAAGCATTTAATTGTGCTTCTTCCTCCGAATTTTGTTATTATTTATCTGTTGAGGATAAGCTTTGTAAGCTCAACGGGCTCAACGATCTTGTCGCCCTTGTAAACTCTCATGTTACCGGATGCGATCTCGTCGATAAGTATTACCTCGCCGTTGTTATAACCGAACTCAAACTTGATATCCCAAAGATCAAGACCAATGGTCTTTAGATCGTCTGCAACGATCTTTGTGATCGCAAGCGTTTGCTCCTTAAGGCTCTCGAACATCTCCTTGGTCATGATTCCGAGCGCAACAAGTCCCTCGCCTGTTACCAGCGGATCGCCCTTTTCGTCGTTCTTGAACGTACACTCAACGTATCCGCCCTCAAGGATCGTACCGTTCTTGATGTACTCGCCGTATCTGCGGATAAAGCTGCCTGTCGCAACCAAACGGCAGATTACCTCCAGTCCGTTACCGCCCTGAGCCTTACCGAAGCACTCCGCGGGAAGGACCTCCATCGTAGCGTCTTCAACGTTTGCTGAAACGTAGTGAGTCTTGATGCCTGCCTTCTTACAGAGTTCGAAATAATAAACGGAGGTCTCAAGGTTTGCCTTACCGATACCGTCTATCGTAAGTCCTACGCTGTTTTCTCCGGGATCGAACACTCCATCTTTACCGGTGCAATCGTCCTTGAACTTGAGCAGAACGTTGCCGTTATCGAGACTGTAAACGTCTTTTGTTTTACCTTCATAAATCTTTTTCATTATCTTAATTCTCCTTATGCAAAGAATAAATTATTTACCTTGTATATTTTAGCACAAATTCTTCGATTTGTATATAGCTTTTTTTAAATTTTTTTCGTTTTTTTTAATTTTTTCATTTTCGACATAATCCTACGCTCATTTTGTGGATTTTTTATTCAGATTTTGACTAAATATATCCTCTGAACTGCTTTGAAACAAGATATTTTCCCGCGGTATTCTTGCAGGTCATCGCAAGCGAACGTCTCAGCTTGGACGGCGATATCACCTCAACCTCATCGCCGAACTGCAACAAAAACCGAAGGGCTGAATTGATGTTACATTCAAAGACTACCTCCGCCTTCTCTCCGTATTCACGCGCGATCTCACATTTTCCGCCAAAACGCGTGAAAAAGTCGGAAAGCGCGCCTCGGTTTACCGCTACCACAATCCTTTCTCTGTTTCCTCCCGTAAGAAACTGCTCCTCCGCTTTGCTTCTCGGAACGTAGCTTTTACTGTCGAAGGACAGCATTTCGTAGCTTATATCCGTTATCTGCGGAAGATATAGCTTGCTTATGGAAAAATACGAGTATCGCTCGCTGTCGCCGATCTCGCCGAACAGATACAGTCTGCCGTCAGATACGACTACGTCTATCGGCTTCACAAGGTACTCCTCCACCTTGCCCACTTCGTTTCTGATCAACCGAGGCTTTTCAGCGTTTTCGTTTTCGATAACTGAAAACGTCAGCATCCTTTTGTCTCTGATACCGCCTATGACGGTCTTCA
>SVSQ01000089.1 GCA_015064245.1 Oscillospiraceae bacterium
TTCGCTCGTGCTTTTGAGCGAATTTTCAGAAGATGTTCGCACCCGTTTCTTTTTGCTTTCTTTGGTTAGTTTCTTTCCTTTTTCTTCGGAAAGAAAAAGAGAAAGAAAGTAACGAATAAAAAATATTAAAAAAATAAGCAAATATCCTTTTTACACAAACAAAATTTCAAATTCAAACTCACCGACAAATCAAAATTTGAAATTATCATCCATATAGTGTGACAGAGCGAAAGTAAAAAATATAAAAATCTTCCGAAATCTGAAATGTTTTTTAAAATTCTTCTATAATTTAACAACAAGTTCATAAAAAAATGTTATAATAACTAAAAATATTATTATTTAGGAGATATAGATATGGGACTTATGGATCTGTTCAAGAAGAAATCTCTTGACGAAAGAATGGAAGACTACGCAAACAAGGGTTACATCGGTAAGCTCGAGGCTGCCGCTCTCCCCAAGAACGACAAGGAGACAAGAATCGCCGCTCTTACAGCTACCCGTCTTATCAAGCAGCGCCCCGGCGTTGAGCTTCTTATGGCGTACGTAAACGACCCCGACGTTGATATCCGCCGCGCAGCAGGCAAGTCTCTGCTCATGAACGGCACAAAGGACGTTACCGACGCGCTCCTCAACTATTCCGAGCAGGAAGATGACGAAGAGGTTGCAAAGATCCTGAAGGAAGCTGCAATTTCCGCAAAGGATCGCACCCCCAGACTTTAATTCAGTCAAAACACGAAAACAGAGGCATCGGCTAAAAGCCAACGCCTCTGTTTTATTTTTTTCAAAATACTTTACTTAATCGACTATTACCGTCCTGCTGAAGATCTTATTGATCTCCTTTTCGCCAAGGTGGTTTTTCACCATGAGCTCGTTCACCATAGCGTCGATCGCTTTTTTATTTTTAGCGATAGCGGCCCTGGCATTCTTCAGCTCTTCTCCGAGTATCCCGTTCACTCTGTCGCGTATGACCTGCTGATAGCTGTCGCCCGATGTCTTCATATCTACGACCGATACTCCAAGAGTCTCGTCCATACCGTAGCTGCAGACCATCTGCTCAGCGATCTGAGTCGCGGAATACAGATCTCCGCTGGCGCCCGTTGACACTCCGTCCTTTTCGCCGTAATACTCCATCTCCGCAGCTCTTCCGCCAAGCGCCGTTCTGATATTTCCGAGAAGCTCCGCTTTGGTGTAGGTGCTCTTGTCCTCGCCGCCGGACTGCTGCATATATCCCCCGTGGTCTCCGCGGGCAACTATTGTCAGATAGGTGGGTCTGTTACCGTTCATCCAGCTTATGAGCGCGTGACCTGCCTCGTGGCGGGCGGTACGCTTCAGCGTTTCCGGCTTCCAGACCTTCTTTTCTCCGCCGTTGAAGGTCTCGAAGGCTTCGTCAAACTCCGCGTCCCCTACCTCTCCAACGTCCGTCCGGATAGCGTTTCTCAGCGCCATCTCGATGACCGACTCAAGCTCCGCAAGGCTCATACCCGTGGAGCGGATGGCGATATTATCCAGCTGCTCGTCGCTGAGATGCACGCAAGGATTGTCCTTCGTCTTCATTTCAAGATACTGCCTGCGCTCGTCCTTATTGGGCAGATCAACGTATATACGTCTGTCAAAGCGTCTTAAAAGCGCGGGATCAAGGCTCTTTCCGCTATTTTGGTCGACTCCGTAGTTGGTCGCCGCAAGAACGAACACGGGCTTTGAGGTGTCCGTATTAAAGCCGTCCATTTCGGTGAGGAAGGAGGTCAGAACGTCGCCGGAGGTATCGGAGGGCGCCATCAGGCTTCTGTCCTTACCGATAGCGTCTATCTCGTCGATGAACACGATGGAGGGCGCGTATTTACGAGCCGAATTGAACAGCGCGTGTACCGCCTCAGGTCCCTCCCCGACAAATCGTTTCAGAAATTCGTTTCCTTCCGCCTTCAGGAACGTAACTCCCGACTCCCCTGCCATAGCCTTTGCAAGAAGAGTCTTACCCGTACCGGGAGGACCGTAGAGCAGTACGCCCTTGGGACTGCGGATACCCTTACGCATATATTCCGTAGGATTTTTCAGATACTGAACGAAGAACTTCAGCTCTTCCTTCGCGTCCGCCGCGCCGATAACGTCGTCAAAGGTCATATCCGGTCTTGAAACGTTATCCAGCACGTTTCTTGAATCGTCTATATCCGTTATAAGATTAAATTTGAAGTCAAAGAGGCGTATCTCCGCGCTCTTTCTGTCCTTTGAAACGCTCTGGGAGGTCTTATAGCTCAGCGCCTTGTTAGCCTTGGCAAGCTTTAGCATATTACTCTGCTGATAAGCCATTCTGCACTTATCGAGAACTGAATCCGCAAAAGCGTTCTTTTCGTCGTTTATCGTGACCACGCCCTTGACGCCCTTCTTTGCAAAGGAAAGGAACTCCTCTTTGGTTATCTCATCCTCGTCCACCTGAAGTATATACACGGGAAGCGAGTATTTTTCAAGAACGTACGCAAGGAAATCCTGCCCGACAGAGCTTATATCCTCGGCGTTCAGTACGTTCTTCTGATTGCTTCTCACCTTGCAGATAACGTCGCAGATAACGATATCAATGTCATTTTCGTACAGTATCTTCTTGGCGTCTTCGATATTGTCCGCGATATGCACCACGGCGCGCTTATTAAGTAACTCAAAGCTCTTTTTTGCCGCGTCTCCGTTTGCAAACACCAGCACCTTGGGATAGTTCGGATTTTCAAACATATCCGCGATCTCGCCGTCCAGCTCCTCTACGGGAACGTTTACGTTGATCTCCTTGATCTGCCTTAACGAGACTCCTTGGTTTGCGGAGACCAGTCTGAGCAGCTCGTACAGCTCGTCGTGGAAGAAGGAATTCGCCCTTCCGCCCACCATTCTGGCGTCAGCCTTTCCGCCCTCGGAGAACAGTATCGCGCCCGCGACTCTGTCGTCCATATTTATCTTGATGCCGGTAGTCCTTTCAAATCCGCGGACGTTTTTATCCAGCTCGCGCTTTGCTATGGTGAGCAGGTTGCTCGCCTCCAGATGGTTGAACATAACGATGTTTCCGGATGCGAAACGCGAACAGATAGCCGCGGGGAACAAAGGCGCCCCCGTCGTCGGATCCTTGTCCGTTGACAGCGCCTTGAGTATCTTTTTTCTCGGGAGCGCGGAGAGGTTGCTGACGGTCGGATCGTCATACAGATTTTTTCCGACGTTGGTGGTGAAAATTATGATCGCGTCCGTGAAGCTGACCTCTTCGTCGCTATAGCTGTCGCGAAGTCTGCCCGCATCGAGGATCTGCAGGAACAGATGTATGATGTTTATATGTGCTTTTTCTATCTCGTCAAAAAGCAGGACGCTTTTAGGATTCTCAGAAACGAAGGAGGTTACGATACCGGGCGCTCCGTTTTTGTAGACCTTGCTGGATCCGCAAAACTCGAAATTCGCCTCTTTGTCCGAATACTCGCTCATATCGAATCTTCTGTACGGAAGCTTTACCGCGTCCGCTACCTTTTCCGCAAGGAAGGTCTTTCCGACTCCGGGAGGTCCCGCAAACAAGAAGGTCGCCTGCGGCTTTCTCGTCTCTCGTCTCGAGCACGCCATCAGGCGCGCCTGGAAATAGCCCGAAACGAATGTATTTACCGCCTGATCCTGACCGAATATGCTGTCAAGCAGGACGTTCTGAACGTTTCTGGTGGATTCAACTATATCCTCCAGCTCTCCTGCGGGGGAATAGGAATCTGCCTCCGTCCTCGTTTCTGCCGCAGGCTTTTCGGTTCGCGCTTTAGGCTTTACGTCGCCGAAGCCGAAGGGCGGCATGCTCTTTGCCTTTTTGCCTCTGGAAACGATAGTACGGTATATCATGGGGGTGGGAGTTTCGATTATTGCTTTTATGTAATCAAGGGAATTGATCACGGGCCGTCCGTCCTGCTTCGCCTTTTCCTCCACTTTGTGCATAATAAGCTCAAAATCCATCTCATCTCTGAGGGGCTCGTAGGTGGCGGAATTCATAGCTACAGCCAAAGAGCTGTACGCGTCCTTTTCATTGAAATCGTACTCCTTTATCAGCTTGAGCGCGTCGGCAAGCTCAGCCTTGGTGGCGTCGTCGAAGTTTGAGGGCAGATTGTTGGTCGTTTGCAGATCTATGGTTTTCAAAAACGCTAACATAAAGAAATTCGCAGATACCCGCTGTTTCTTATACGTCTTCTTGAACTGGTCTGCGTAAGCAAGTAAAAACAGAAGCAAATAAGATTTTCTGGGCATTTATATTTTCCATCCTTTTGTTATAATATCAAACTGTTATTTCGCATCGGGGATCACATCATCTTCTCCAGCGCGTGTCGGATGACCGTTCCGATGCTGTCAGCCATTCGTATAAAGCCCGCGTCGTTCGGATGAACGCCGTCCACCGACATCTCGTACTGATGCGGGGCGGAATTGAAGCTCATTCCGTCGATGAAATAAACGTTTTTATCCCCTGTTCCGCGCGCTTTCAGATAAGACGTCATGATAAGGTCGCGGCGCTTCAAAATTGCCTCCTGCTGGCCGGGGAGAGTCCAATAATCGGGACGCGTGACCATGATATACGGAACGGTCGGGTTCTTTTCACGCACCGTCTCGTAAAGAGGATAATGCGTCGCTTCAAGATGCGCTAACGTAGGAGCGTTATGGTCGTAATCGCAGACGAAAACGCTCATGGGAAGGCTTGCCATCCACTCCGCCAAGACCGTCTCTCCCTTCGCCTGACCCGAAAAACCGATATTTCGGTAATCAAGGTTCATCGCTCTTGAAATGATAGCGGGATAGGTATGTCCCGGGCGGGACGCCGCGGTACCGTGAACGATTGACGAGCCGTAAAACAGTATCGGCGCGATATTGCGGTACGGCTCGGGCTTATTCAATGTCGCTCCGGGCTTCAAGCCTATCTCCAGACTACATACCACCGCGTGAACGGGGAAATTGACGGTATAGGTGCGCTCTGACTCGCCGTCAAGCTGCAGGATCTGTTCGTAGGAATCCCCCATATCGTATGGCATACGGAACTCCTTGACGAATCGGCTGCCGAACTGCCCGTCCATATACAGATCGAATCCCGACGAGGAGATCAACGTCAGGTGCGGAGAGCGTCCGACGGCAAGATATTTTGCGCGTATGGCGATATACGGCGAATTGGTGGAAAAGCGGACTCTTCCGCCCGCGGACTCTCTGCTCAGCTTGTCAACTCCCTCGGAGGTAGCCGCGGCTATATCCTCGGGTACGCGGCGAAAATACGGCGTATTCTGCGGGTCATGAAACCCGTGTAAGGAAAAGGGGGCCTCTCTTACGTCCCGCCATACGACCTCTATATCACCTATCGTACTCTGAACGATCATGTTTTTATCAATATTTATGTAGTTTTCCATAATAACCTCCAATCCGCTACCGAAATCCACTTTTATTTATTATAACATATATTTTTTCGTTTTGCAATAGATTTTGCCAAATCCAGGCGTATCATGCTAAATCCGAAAAATAACTTGTTTATTCTGCTTTGATATTGACATTTATCCGCATCTATGTTAATATGGTGTTGAAAACGAAAACTAAAGGAGCTAAATTATGAAGATCTTCACATCTGTTCCGGCGAAAGATATCTATTTTATGGAAACCAATATCGAAGCGGGCAACGCTCCCGAAAAAACTGAAATGGGCGTTATCAACGTATTCGACGAGATCGAATACCAGAGCGTTTTAGGCTTTGGGGGCGCTTTCACGGAATCCTCCGCCTACAATTACTCCCTGCTTACGAAAAAGCAGAAAAAGCTCTTTATGGAGCGTTATTTCTCCCGCGAAAACGGCATCGGCTACAACTTTGGAAGGACACATATCAACTCCTGCGACTTTTCTCTTGATATCTACGCTTACGTTGAAAGCGGCGATAAAGAGCTAAAAACCTTCTCCATCGAACGCGACAAAAAATACATCATTCCGTTCATCAAGGATGCTATGTCGTACTGCGAGGACGAGCTGATCCTCTTCGCTTCTCCCTGGAGTCCTCCCGGATTTATGAAGGAGAATGAAAGCGCGGTCCGCGGCGGTTCATTAAAAGAAGACTATAAGGAATGTTGGGCGAGGTATTACGCAAAATACATCAAAGCCATGGCAGACGAAGGCGTAACGATCTCCGCTATCACAATACAGAACGAGCCTATCGCTATACAGTCCTGGGAGAGCTGTTACTATTCTCCCGAGGATGAAAGAGAGTTCATCGAGAAATACCTCTCCCCCGTTCTCGACAGCGAAGGGCTTTCCCATATCAAGATCATCATCTGGGATCACAATAAAGAGCGCGTTTACGACCGAAGCAAGAAGATCTTCAAGTCCAAGGCTGTAATGGATCGCGTATGGGCGGTCGGTCACCACTGGTATTCGGGTAATCATTTCGACGGACTGAGACTTGTCCACGAGCAGTTCGGCAAGGTCCTGATCAGCACGGAAAACTGCGGCTCCATAAACGAAGATCCCGTCGGACTTGCAGAAAAATACGGCAAGGAGCTTTGCGGCGACTTCGGCAACTTCGTCTCCGCGCTGTGCGACTGGAATCTTTTACTGAGCGAAAAAGGCGGTCCATTCCATAACCGTTCCGCAGGCTCTGCGTCCATCGCGGGAATGGTCTTCGAGGACAAAGCCCACGGCTGCTACGCCCCCGTTCTGTTCGACACCGAAAACAAAGAGCTTATTTTCAGCCCCGTGTACTATTACGTCGGACATTTTTCGAAGTACGTCCGCCGCGGAGCGAAGCGTATCGCTACCACGAAATACTGCGAGCAGATCTATACCGTCGCATTCAAGAATCCCGACGGAAGCATCGCGCTCATCATGATGAACACCGCAAACAGAGAAATGCCCGCTGTCATCAGACATTGTGACGTTTGCACCAAGGTCATGATGGACCCCCATTCTATTATGACGGTGATATTATAAACGGGGAACGCAGATCTAACCTTTAAGAAAGTAAAATAAAATTCCGAACGATTCAGCCTCGGGTTCTAAAGGACAGTTAAAAGAGCCGATACGGATTATTTTCGTATCGGCTCTTTCTAGTTGCACTGCCGCGTTCGGTGGTGAGTAAGTGCGCATTTCCTGATAGTTTGAGTGATATGCTGTCTTCGACAGCGTGATATTTTTGCTGCGCAAAAGTGATATTGCATAGGCTTCGCCTTGCAGTGATATTCTATTCGCCTGACAAACTCGCGAAGCGAATATCACTCGGCGCAAGCCGAATAGCACTTCATCACAAGAGGAGTCGAAAGCGGTTGACCGATGACATATACGGAGAAAACATCTCCGTTATCTGCCCACATACCGAATCTACCGTCGCCATCCTTTTGTGTATGGAATCCACTCTGTTCGGGGAAATAGATCTTAGATTTTCCGTCGCCGCCATCCCAATCAAAGGCTACGTTTGCAGCGTTATACGTCTTTTTGTCAATCAGACCTTCTTTATTAGCTCCACCCACAATGTAGGTGTACTTCGTTACCGTCGTTGTAGGAGAATAGAAAGCATCCGCAATATAGGTATCGGACAATCTCGGAAGATCCTCGGATAACTTAAACTGAGCTCCATTGGGCTTCAGCGTGTAACGAATCTCTTTGTCTATTGCTTCGCCGTTAAT
>SVSQ01000090.1 GCA_015064245.1 Oscillospiraceae bacterium
GCCTTGCCCTGGATCTCGTCTGCAACGCCGAGAGCCAGGGCAAGGCTGTAGAAGTTTGCCGCGCAGTTCAGAACAACGGTCTGATAGTCCGGGGAGAGCTCGTTGTGCATACCGTCTGGCAGGATCTGATCTTTCAGCTCTTTAAGCAGACGCTCCGCGGCTATCGCTCTGTTCTTTTCGGAGTCGGAAAGTTCCGTAAAGAGTGAGGAGAAGGTGTAGACGCCGTTTGACTCCATCATCAGCCAGTTTTTACCCGTGGGATGCTCCACAAGGTGTATGGATTGGCGGTGCATGGACGCGATCATCAGCAGGACCGTGGCGTCAGCAAGGGACGGAGATTTTCTGAAGCCGTCGAAGGAGCTGTGCCAGCTACCAAGCAGGCGGATACCGCATTCAATGGTTCTCCACGCGCTTCCGGGACCGTTCCATCTTTCAATAACGCCTGTCTGCGCTATCCATTTGAGGAGCTGTTTGTTGAATGCCTGCGCGTATCTTTCGTCTCCTGTCGAGGTGTAAGCGCGCGCCATGTTGCTCCATTCGCCGTGACGGTTGAACTGCCATAGCCATTCGTGGTTGGTGGGACCCTTGATGGACGTGGGGTCGAAAAGGAAATCCACCTCGCCGTCGGGGAACGTCCAGTCTATATTTACCACGCGGGCGATACCGTTTATGCAGTTTTCGGCGGCTTTTGCATTGTAAGAGCCCTTTCCCGAAAGGTCGGGCAGAGGATTGTCCGCTTTATTGCGGTAATAGGATGCGCAAGCTTTAACTGCGGCTTCGTAATCATTATTTTTAAGTGCTTTGCAGAATTCAGCTCCTATCTTTTCGGGTACGATAACGTCAAAAAGCTCTTCAAGATGATCGGCGTATTTTGAAACCGTTTCTTCATTTGAAGCAAGAGGGGATACGATGTTTAAAAATTGCTCTCTTCTTTCCATAGATAAAAATCCTTTCTATGTACAAAAATAGGTGGCAAACGTACTTGCCACCTATATGATACCATTTTTGTCTCCGTTTTGCAATAGTTACGGAAAAATTTTTGCAGGTAAATTACGTGAGACGAAGATTTTTATTTTAGTCCGAAAATAATATTGGCTCTTGCTTTGAAATTTAGGTTCAAAATCTCTCCCGGATTAAGCTTTTCGCATCCCTCGAAGGCGCCGTCTCCAATGTCGGTCACGGTTTCGGGAATCTCTATGAATTCAAGATTCACGCAACCGCGAAACGCGCCGTTTTCTATGGTTTTCAGGTTTGCGGGTAACTTTATCCGTTTCAGATTAACGCAGTTTTTGAATGCTTCGCGGTAGATCGTTTCGACCTTTTCGGGAAGCTCGAGCTCTTCAAGAGAGGCGCAGCCCTCGAAAGCAAGCGGCTTAATTCCCGTAAGTGTCTTTGGCAGACGAACCGTTTTCAAATTAACGCAGTTCTTAAAACAACATCCGCCTATCGATTGATATTCGACAAAACGGTCGGAAGAACGGGTGAAGTCTACTTCCTTCAGCGCGGAGCAGTTATTGAATGTAAACTGAATCAGCTTGACCGAGTCGTGCAGATACGCCCGCTCAAGGTTGATGCAATTTGTAAAAGCGCCTGAGTCGATTTTTGAAACGGATACGGGAATATCAATCTCTGTGATTCCATGGCAATCCTCAAATGCGTCGCCCTCGATTTCTTCAAGCTCACTTGGTAACCTTGGCATCGGTAAGCTTGAACATCCGGCAAAGGCTTCGCGTCCGATTTTTGTAACGGACTCCGGTATATTGATCTCTTTCAGATTAACGCAATCGTCAAAGGCGCGATCCGGAATAGCGGTCAACCCTTCAGGCAATTCCACTTTCCTTAGAGAAGAGCATCTCCAGAACGCCGCGCTTTCAAAAGTAGTAACGGACGGCGGAATTCTGATCTCCGTTAAGCCGCTGCATTCTTTAAAAGCAGAACTTCCTATAAGCCTGAGCTTTTCCGGAAATTCAACGGCTGTAAGCCGTGAGCAACCGTCAAACGCCGACGCGCAGATATGCGTCAGTCCTTTCGGCAAAGCAACTGTCTTCAGAGAGCTGCAATTTCTGAACGCAAACGGCGGGATAACGTTGATCTTGTCTGGGAGCGCTATTTCGGTAAGAGCTTCGCAGCCTTCAAAGGCGCGGTTGCCTATTTTAGTTAAGCCTGCGGGAAATTCGATACGGGTAAGCATCGCGCAATTTCTGAACGCGCTATTGCCGATATTTTTGAGGGAGCTTGGCAATATAATGACCTCTGCCGAGGAGTCCTGATATTTATAATCAAGTATCTCTTGAACGCCTTCCGGAATTTTCAAGACTGTACCGTTCAGATCGTTTTCGTCGTCATCTCGCGGTATCATTACGCCCGTTTCGGTACAGAACAGCTCGATATCTCTGCGCAGTGGGAGTGTAGAAGCCATATCCTCGTAATACTGCGGAATGAAGATCTTTTTGACGGTGTTCAAGGCGTTGAAGGCTTTGACTACGTCTTTTATTTTCTCTATTTGCGGAGTGATATCGGGATTGCGGTAGATCCTTATCTCGCTTATGATCTCAAACAGCATAAAGCTTCTGCTTTCAATAGTGAGGATACTGTCCGGAATAAAGATCCGTTCAAGTCTTCTGCAGCCCATGAAAGCCATAGTATCAACGTGCTTGATCGATTTCGGGAAATACACCTCCGTCAGATTACTGCAGCCTGCGAAGGCGGAGGAATAGATCCTTTCGAGGGAGTCGGGAAGCTCCAGCTTTGATACTTTACATCCTCCGAACGCGCCTGTGTATATTTCTGTCAGACCTTTCGGGAGTATTATCTCGGACAGATTTTCACAGCGGGAAAAAGCATAAGGAGAAATTGCTTTTAAGGAATCGGGAAGCTTGATCTTTTTCAGGCTTTTACACTCTGAAAAAGCATATTGATCAATGCTTTGAACAGACTCGGGAAAATCAAATTTTTCAAGAGAATGACAGCCGTAAAATGCATAACTTCCGATCTTTTCCAGACTTCTCGGCGTATTGATGCGCGCAAGCTGCTTGCAGCTTTTAAAAGCGTTTTTTCCGATCTCTCTGAGCGATTGTGGGAGAGTTACGGTTTTGAGCTCGCTGCAACCATGAAAAACATTGTCCTCGATCGCGGTTATTTTTTCCGGAACAGTTATTTGGCGAATGCTGGTGCAGCCCCAGAACGCGCTCATTCTGATATATTCAAGCGAGCTTGGAAGAACTATATTCTGCAGTAATGAGCAGTCAAAAAACGCGTGCATTTCGATATGCTTGAGGGTTTCGGGCAGACGAATATTAAAAAGCCCCGTTGAGCCTGAAAAAGCGCCTATCCATATATCCTCAATTCCGTCAGCTAAGTAAAGCTCAAAAGCCGACTTGAAATTTGAAAACGCCCCGCAATTGATAACGTCAGGATCAGAAACGAAAAAGCGTCGGCGGTTTTTGAGAACGTAAATTATTCTGCAGATCCTTTTAGCCTTATCGAAGGAGAAAACAAGAGTTTTCAAGCTAAGCTTTACGTCAAGGTTTGTGAATCTGTCATAGTCCTTTGAAAGCTCCACTACGTTTTCGGGAATATACATCGCGGTGACGGAGGTGCGGGTGAAGGGTAGGTATCCAAACGTCAGAGAAGAAGAGGGCGCCACGGCGATACCTCTGACTTTATTTGATGGATGCTCGAGCTTGAAATGAGTTTTGTCCGTGTCGTTCACGACGGAGATGAATCCTATGTGCTCCGTCTCATAGGACTCTTTTTTAGATTTGCCCTCGGCTTTTTTGGTTTTGGATCTGACGAGGTTGAGGGAGGTGTGCTTATACATACCGAGAGTATCCTTGAACGCCTTCGTCATTAAATCAGGGACACCGTATCCGTTTTGATGCAGAGAGACGGTCTCGCGTATGTTGAAGCAACGCGGATAGACGTTTTCCTCGTTCGGGGTTACTTTATCCGAGATCTTGCCAACGCAAAAATACTCGCACAGCATTCTTCTTACGCCCGTAAGCTTGCCCTTCGCAAGCTCAAATATTTCATTGCCGTTTACGTCACCCGTAACGTCGGATACCGTATATTTTTGAGCAAAGATACAGCATACGTCGCGTACAAGCGCTAGCGCCTTTGCAAAAACAGATTTCTTTTCCTTGCGTAACCTCGTGTCCAGCGTCATTAAGGCGATCTCGTAAAGCCCGTATTCGGGAACGTACCAGAAAAGGGGACCGTACGGTGGATAAGTTCCGTTTACCGATTTGAGCAAGATATCGCACACGAGTACCATTTGCGCGGGGACCTTGTGGTTTATAAGGTCGCGGCAGGTATCGAAGAGCAGAGTGTAGTCGAAAATCCTGTTTTCGGTGATTATTTTGCCGTAGAGCGCGCCGGTCTGCTCTCGAGTCAGTTTACTGTCAGCTTTGACCAAAAACATCTTGATAACGGGAGACCAGTATTCGTTTTCGTAATGGGAAAACAGCTCTTCGAGAACGTCATTTGCTTTGATCTTTCCGTATTCGTCGAATACCTGCTCAAAATACGCGACGGCGGTGAAATACTCCAGAAACATCTTATGATAGAATCTGTCTTCCACCATTATCGCCCGCTTTTGCAGGTACTTGACCAGCTGCTCGGCTCTTTTTCTGCTGTCGTCCTTGTAATTGTAAACGTTGCTTTCGTCGTTGAAAACGGAGCAGAAGATATCTGTTGCGGTAAGATTGTCGTTTTTGGTGTTTTCGTCGGAGAGGGAGATGTATCTTTTCTTTGCGAATTCCTTCAGAATACCGTCAATATCGTAACGTATCATGTCACGGTACTGCTCGCGTATATCCTTTACCTCGCCGTCAAAGCGCAGAGTGATCTTTGATACAGCCTCAAGGATACCTGTTTCCGTTCTCGGCATATTTTTAGGATCGTAGTTATAAATGAGGGCAAGCTGTGAAAGGAGGAGCGGATTTGTGCGTATCTCGTCGTTGATCTCCTGAACGCTCGCGTAAAAGCCATCTTCCTTGTCTTCATTTTTGAAAAGTACGAAAAGCTTTTTGCTGAGAGTTTTTATATCATCTCCGGTCAGCTTATCAAGGCGGAAACGACGGGCTTCCTTGTCGCTGAAGGAGAGAAGCGCGGCGTCCTTTTCGTTACGTCCCGTGAATATGAGGATGGTTTTCGCTTCGTTTGAAGCGTAATACTTGTCGACTTTTTGAACGAATTTGCGGGTGCTTTCCTCGGTTCCGATCTCATCCATACCGTCAAGAATGAGGACGAGACGTTTTCTTGAGAGCAGACTGCCGAAATTTTCGAAGGTGTAGAATTCACGGTTTCCGCAGACGCTTGCAAATTCCTCGTACAGAATTTCCTTCAGCGACTTTCCGTCAGCGTACGCATCCGCGCATCGAAGGGAGATCACCAGATCGTCTTCACCTGCAGAAGCGCGTATCTGATTGATGTATTGAGATTTTCCGCAGCCGGCAGGACCGTATATAAACGATATGCTGTCGCCCTGAAGCAGCTCCTCGGGGCTCTCAAAAACGCCGATCTCTTGCTTGTTTGCATCCGTTTCGGTTAGTTTTCTCGATATATAAAGCTTTTCAAAAGGGTACTTTGTGTCTGAAACGTCAGTACCGCAAAGAGGGAATAAGGGAATAGAGCGTCGGTCAGTGTTTTCTCTGTAGACCTTGTCCATTCGGTTCACTAAAAGCGAAACCGCTCTATTATAAATAGCGTCAAGAAGCGCGGGAGTCAGAGTATCGCCGTTCAGAAAGACCGCGTTTTGTTTATGGAGATCCCAGGGGTTGCTTTTATATAGCTCGTTATTCGCGCAAACGGGAATTATTCTGTTTTCCCAGTCGTCAAGCTCTTTAAGCGACTCTATCTCAACGGGAACATAGGTGCTTTTTAAGGTGTTTTCGGTATGGATAAGTAAAAATATACTGCAAGCGCTGACTGCTTCATCGCTCCATTGTTCGAAATTTCCGCTGCAGCTTTCGTCAGCCTCAAGACAAGTAATTTCATTATTTCTGAGATATTCAACTATTTCGTTCTTCAGATGACGGTCATCGCTTGTCCAGCTGATAAACACGTCTCTTTGAGGAATATCGGTTCTCATTGGCTGACTCCTTTCTTATTTTTTGAAGATAAACGGTTATGATCAATAGCCCACAAAACCAGGTTTGCTTGGAGGCTGAGCGTGGTGTTTTAAGGATTACAGTAAAATCCAACACTAATAAGGATTATACCACAAAAAACACTGTTTTTCAATAGCTTTTATCATAATATATTAAAAACAGTTGACAAATACCGAAAAATATAATACAATAAATGTTACTCAAATAACGGTGTATGAAAGGAACAGCCTATGATATACGTAACCTCAGATATTCACGGACGTGCGGACTGCCTGAAGAAACTGCTTGACCACGTTCGTTTCAGCGAAGACGAGGATAATTGGCTCTATATACTCGGAGACGTTATCGACCGAAACAACAAGGGCGGCGTGGACATACTTAAATGGCTTCTTCTTCAGACCAACGTGCAGCTGATACTTGGAAACCACGAGCAGATGCTGCTTGCAAATAAGTGGGTCTTCCAAGAGATAAGCGAGGAAAGCATCGACAATATCGACGGTAAAAAGCTGGGAATGCTGAGCCTTTGGGAGTCGAACGGCGCGAGGTGTACTATGCAAGCGCTGTCGAAGGAGTCTCCGGAGACCCGTCAGGACATAGTCGAATATCTTGAGGATTGTCCGATTATCGATGTGGTCTCTGTCAGAGGCAGACGTTACGTCCTCGTGCACAGCGGACTCGGAAATTACTCTCCTGACAAGAAGATCAGCGATTATTCTATGGATGAGCTTTTGTGGGAGCGTCCAACTCTTGATACGGAATATAACCCGCAGAAATTCACCGTTATCTTCGGGCATACGCCTACCGTCGCGTATTCCGAGCAGTATAAAGACCGTATGATCAAAACCGACAGCTGGTGGAATATCGACACCGGAGCCGCTATGGACGGCGGGCGTCCGATGCTCCTGTGCCTCGATAACTGCAAGGAGTATTATATAGACGGAAGCGGAGAGGTTATCGAAATATAAAAATACGCGGAGAAATTTTAGCTTCTCCGCGTTTATGTTTTTAAAAATGGCTATGTCACACTATATGACTGAAAATTAGAGGGAATGGTCATCCTGAGCGAAACGCCGCCGAGATTCCGCCTATGGCGCTACTACGTAGTTCGACTCCGCTAACGCGTCACTCAGAATGACAGCTGCGGCGCGAAGTCGAACACGAAGTGCGATGCGTAGCATCGGGATCTTGCCAAAAATCATCCATTTAATGTGATATAGCCAAACTTTTTAAATGTCAATGAAAACGGTATTGACCGCGTAAGATTTTTGTGTTATACTAAAACAGTTACAATTATAAAAATATAAAAATCGCGTAATCTCTGAAAGGACAAATATTTTGGAAAACAATCAACTTCATAAACGGTACGGACTGTTCACAGCGACCTGTATGGTGGTTGGGATAGTTATAGGATCGGGAGTATTTTTCAAGGCGCAGGATATCCTGAATTATACTCCCGATCC
>SVSQ01000091.1 GCA_015064245.1 Oscillospiraceae bacterium
GCTGGTCGAGGAGCTGGCGAAGCATAGCCCTGTTCCCGTTTGGAACGGTCTGACAAATGAGTTCCACCCCACTCAGATACTTGCGGATTTCCTCACTATCAGAGAGCGTTTTGGCAAGCTGAAGGGTATAAATTTCGTCTATATGGGAGACGCCAGATACAATATGGGTAATTCCCTTATGGTCGGCTGCGCGAAAATGGGCGTTAATTTCACCGCATGCGCGCCGAAGGCTTATTTCCCCGATCCCGAGCTTGTAAAGCTCTGCGAGGGTTACGCTTCTGAGTCGGGCGCGGCTCTGCGCTTTATCGAAGATCCCGCCGAGGCGGTAAAGGGCGCGGACGTTATCTATACCGACGTTTGGGTATCCATGGGCGAGCCCGAAAAGGTCTGGGAAGAGAGAATAAACGACCTCGGAGCATACCAGGTTAATTCCGCTCTTATGGCGGCGACCGGCAAGTCCGAGACCGTATTTATGCACTGTCTGCCCGCCTTCCACGATCTGAAGACCAAGGTGGGCGCTGAGATGTGCGCTAAGTTCGGGCGCACCGAAATGGAGGTTACGGACGAGGTATTCGAGTCTCCCGCTTCCATCGTTTTCGACGAAGCCGAGAACCGTATGCACACCATCAAAGCCGTCATCGCCGCTACGCTGTAGGGAGCATAGTGCGAACATAAGGAGTACGGTCGCTTTTGAAAAAGCTCCGCAAAACTTCTATTACGCCGACACCGTGAAGGCATCGGCGTAATAGAATTATTGAGTGTTTCCTTCGGAAATCGTCCGCGCTCCCTATTTTACTCTGTGCTTACATCTCTTACCCACAAACAAGGAAAACTCACCCATTTTCCTGCTTTATGGTGTTGCGGGAGCAACTCGGCAGTATTTCATGTACCCAAAATTCGCTCGTGCTTTTTGAGCGAATTTTCGGCGAGCCGCTAAAAATCTACCACGGTCTTTCTTTTTCTTTCTTTCGCCTACTTCTTTCTTTTTCTTTCTCGAAAGAAAAGGAAAGAAATGGGCATTTACTAAATAAAAAGTAACTTTAATAGAAAAATTATAAAATTCACACAAAATATCCTTCTTACACAAAAATCAAATTTAAAATATCAGCCGCGGGGCGTTTCCCCGTGCAGAAAGGAACCCACTGTTATGATGAAAATATCCGATTTTGAGCTTATAATGAAAACGGGCGCCGTATACGCCCTTAAAAACGGCGAGAAGATCGCGCTTACAGCGTCGGCAGTTAAAAAAGACGGCAAGGTGCTCGTTCCTACCGCTGTTATCGACGGTCTTTGCCCCTGCAAAAAGAGCTGCGAGATAGACGGTGTTCCGTATATCGAGCTTTCAGCCATTCCCGGGAGATACGTCCGCTACGACGAGATGGGACTCATTATCATCGGCTCGTCCGCGGAAATACCGTCTCTTACGGATCTTGAATGTAATGTTATAGCAGAGAGATGCGAGAGCTTCATATTCGATTTCGTTCCCGTTAAGATGTCGCCCGATTACGCTCCCGCTACGGAAGCGGAGCTTGCGGGGTTCAAAAAGCTTGGCGAGGAGTTTGCCGCTCTGCTCGAAAAGAACGCGGCGAAGCGTCCTTACATATACGCAAAGGCAGATACGTTTGCAAAGCTCAAGCAGATATATAACGAAAAGCCCGCAGGATTCGAAGCGCAGGCGGAGCGTATCGGAAAGCTGATAAGGTCTGCGGATAAGGTCTACGTTCAGTACGACCTGAACGAAGATGGCACAGGACTGAAAAATCCCGCAGTCAATCCCCATGAGGACGGCTACGACAGCGGCGGACGTCTAAGCACCCCTACCTATCACTGTCAGAACGCCCTCGAGCTCGGATTCGCTTATCACATTACGGGTGAGAGAAAGTACGCCGATCTTGCGTACTACATCATCGCGGACGTTGCGAAATGGGAGCATTGGGGACCTGGACACTTCCTCAACGCCGCCGACGCGGCTTCCCGCTTTGCTCAGGCGTACGACTGGATGCGTGACGCTTGGGAGGAGCTGGGCTTCGATACCGCGCCCATACTTTACGCTATATACGCAAACGGCGTAAAGGACGGATACGATTCCGTCATCTTTGACCGTTGCGACCATCCCAGCCCCCGTCAGGGAACGGGCTGGCGATTCAAGTGCAAGAGGGACAACTGGAACTCAGTCTGCAACGCGGGTATGCTGGTGGCGTCCTTCGTACTGCTCGGCGACAAGGACCGCGACACGGTCACCGACGAGATGGCGGAGCAGGCGAAGACCTTGATCGGAGGCGCGATGTCAAGCATATTCCAGGACGGCTTCGTTCTGAGACAGTACATTCCCGACGGCTCCTACGTTGAGTCAAATTCCTACTGGGCGTACGGTACAGGAAACCTGTTCCGCATCATCGGAGTGCTTTTCAGCGCTCTCGGAACGGATCTCCGTCTGCACGAGGGCTGGGGACTTGATAAGACCTGCTATTACGCGATCAACACCGAGTCCGCGGAGTATGTCGGCTGGAATTACCACGACGGCGGACTTTCAGGTCAGGATACGTCGTTTTTCAATATGTTCGCCACGGTCTCCGGCGACAAGATGCTGTACGCAATAAGAGAGGCTCAGCTCGGACGCGGTAAGTCGGTATCGATATTCGACCTTCTGTACGATCCCGCCGTACTCGGAGTATCAAAGGACGATATTCCGTCCTGCGACGCTCTGCCGCTTGACTATTATATGAAGGGTATAGACGCCCTTACCGTCCGCGACGGCTTTGCAAAGGGCTCCCTTTACGCGGGAATCATGGGCGGTTATAACCCTGCTGGCGGAAGCCATAACCAGCTCGACTCCGGCATATTTATGTATCACAATCTGGGACACATGTGGTTCTGCGACCTCGGCTCGGATAACTACAACACCAAGGGCGGTTATTTCGGAAACTACGATCTCTACCGCCGCAACGCCGAGGGTAACAATACTCTATGTCTCGGCGCGCTGCCCTACGGTCAGAAGCTGAACGTTACGGGCAGAATAGAGAAGGTCCGCGAGAACTGCGGCGAGCCCTGCGCGGTCATAGATAATATGGATATCTACGGCGCGGAGCTTGTTAAGTCCGCAAAGCGCGGTATGCTGCTCACCAACTCCAGAAGGACGGTGGTAATTCAGGACGAGGTGGAATTTGAAGGCGCTCAGGACGCGTTCTGGTGCGCTCACTTCCGATCTTCCGAGATAAAAGCGGAGATATCCGAGGACGGCAGACTCTGCAAGCTGTCTCACGAGGACGGAAGCGCGGTAAACGTCAGACTTGTCTGTGACTGCGACGTTAAGTTCGAGATAACGGACTGCTATACCTATCTCTTGTCTTCCACAAAGGCTTACGAGGGCGAGTACAGCAGAAACGAATTCAGCCGTCTGGTCATTAGATTCAGGGGCGCGGAGTCCGTTAAATGCGCGGTAACGATCGAACCCGCAACGCTTGAAAGCGGATATAAAGAGATCATTCCGATGCGCGCTTGGTGATCTCCGCCCGGCGGTCACCGAATCGCAGAAGCTTTTTTAAAAACAAGACTACGTCACAGTAAGCGTCTGACGCTTGATGTGACATACCTAAAACAAAAAAGGATTAAAAAGGAGCGCCGTTTATGAGCATACAGAACAAATACAAAAACAAATATTTCTCCATCCTCGGCGATTCCATAAGCACCTTCGAGGGCTACAGTCAGCCGAAATACGCAGAATTCTATAATCAGTCGGTCAAGTATGCCTCGGGCGTTATAACCTTCGGCGATACTTGGTGGGGAAACCTCATCGATACCCTCGGAGGCGAGTTGCTGGTAAATAACTCGATTTCAGGAAGTCACGTCTGCGGAAAGGCGGGCGCCTGCAGCGACGCCCGTACCTCTGCTTTGGGTACGGAGGATGCAAAGCCCGACGTTATAATGGTCTATATCGGCACGAACGACTGGGGCGGAGGCGCAAGGATCCATCCCGAAAACGGCGAAACGGCGGACGAGAGATTCTTTTCCTTTGCGTACAGAACCATGCTGGAAAAGCTGAAACGATATTACCCCGAAGCGGAAATATGGTGCTTTACGCTGGGGGTAAGCGCGCGCAGAAGCGTCGATGATTTTGAGTTTCAGTACGTCCGCTACGGTCATCATATAGAAGAGTATTGCGATGAGATACGCGCCTGCGCCAAGGAGTACGGCTGCCGACTCATCGACCTGTACCGAAACGCCCCTCCCTTCGATACCTTCGACGGCGATCATCCGAACGCCGAGGGAATGCTGACAATTTCCGAAGCAGTCCTGCAGATGCTGGAAAGGGGCTGAGAGCGATGATAATTGATTCCCACGCGCATTACGCCTTGAAGCAGTTCAACGGCGTCTTCCCGTATCTTTACGACGACGGCGAAAAGTGGGCAGTCGGCGAAGCGGACCGCAATACGCTGTTTGCGGAAATGCAAAAACGGGGAGTTGTGGGCGCGATCGAACCCTCTATCGAGCTCAGTAAGATCGAAAAACAGCTGGAGCTGGTCTCCGCGCGTCCGTCTCAGATGTGGGCGGCGGTGGGGGTACATCCGACGAGGTGCGTAAAGTACGGATTTGAAGAGCGAACAAAGCTGAAGGACCTTGCGGAGCGCGGCGGAGCCGTAGCTATCGGCGAGACGGGGCTTGATCATCACTATCCGCCCGATCAGTGCGACCGCGAGGCGCAAAAGCGCTGGTTCGTATATCAGATCGAGCTGGCGGACAGTCTCGGGCTGCCGCTGGTGCTCCACGTCCGTGACGCCGATGGGGAGGCGCTGGAGATACTTTATCGGTATAAAGATAAGCTTCACGGCGGAGTCGCCCATTGCTTCAAGGGCGATCACGCTATGGCGGAAAGATACATAGAGCTGGGGTACGCCGTCGGTATCGGCGGCAAGCTGTTTTCAAAGGATGAGGACGGCGAGGCGCTATGCGATACGGTCAAAAACGCGCCCCTTTCCTCTATATTGGTGGAAACGGACGCGCCGCTGGTGGCTCCCGACGTATCTGACGTCTTCGGAGATGAAAAGCAGAAATTCCGCAATACGTCCCTTATACTTCCCGCAGTGATACGCAAGATAGCTGAGCTGAGAGGCGAGCCAAGAGACAAAACGGAAGAAACGATATATCAGAATACGCTGCGTGTATTCGGGCTCAAGCTGTGAAATTCGGGTTTGGGGTTAGATGAAAACACGAAAACGCTGTTTGATGTAAGAAAGGAACAGTCATAAAATGATACAAAAGAAAAAGCTGTTTGTGGTGTCCGATCTTCACGGACATTACACGTTGCTGAAGGACCTGCTGGATCAGGCGGGCTTTGACCCAAATAACAAGGATCATCTTTTTATCTGCTGCGGCGACCTCTTTGACCGCGGCAGTGAAAACAGAGCGGTCTACGATTTTGTGAGAAAGCTGAAGCACAAGGTGCTCATACGCGGAAATCACGACGAGAGACTGCTGGAGATAATCGAGCAGAAAAGGCTGAACGTCTACGATATATATAATGGTATAGCGCCGACGCTGGAGGAGTTTTTCGGCAAGGATAGCATTGGAGATTACGGCGATCTGCTGCTGCCGAAGCACGGAAAGATGGCGTCGACTCTGCGTAAGTTTATTAGCGGAATGGTTGATTATTACGAGACGGAGAATTACGTCTTCGTCCACGGCTGGCTGCCTACTCAGGCGGGAGTCAATCCGCCGATGCTGGTCGAGGATTGGCGTAACGCAAGCGCGACTGAATGGAAGTCATCAAGATTTTCGGAGTGGACGTCGCTTTATAACACACCAGCGATGCTTCCGGGAAAGACCATAATCTGCGGTCACCGTCCTACCAGAATGGCGATCAAGGTGGACCCTTCCAGATCACCCGCAGACAGCAGTATCTTCTACGGAAAAGGTATGGCTGCGATAGACGCGGGCACGATCAGAAGCGGTAAAATGAATCTGCTGGTGGTTCAGGATAATGTTTATATACCCGATTGATATGTTTATTGGTGTTGGTTTAGTTTTTTAAATTTGATTAAGACGGATATTTTGCTTTAAAATTCATTTTTAAATGCCCATTTCTTTTCAAAGAAGAGTACAGTATAAACCCAATTACACCGAACTACTAAAAAGAGCAAAACAAATAGTTCAGAAGTTCTTTTGCCTACTTTTTAAGGAAAGCAATATGGCATAAAATTTACACCGAACCACTAAAAAGAGCAAAACAAATAGTTCGGAAGTTTCGTTTGCCGCGATTACTGCGTAATCGAATTTTTTCAAAGAAGAGTACAGTAGAACCCAATCACACTAAATCCCCTAAAATCGCAAAAATAATAGTTCAGAAGTTTCTTTGCCTTCTTTCTTTTCAAAGAAAGAAGGTTGACAAATGTGGAAAAAGGGTGTATAATGTAGAGGTAGAACATAAAACGCGGATTTCTGAGGAAAAAAGCGGAAAGAAAAAGGAGAAAGAAATGAAAAAGTTTTTCGAGGAATTCAAAAAGTTTATCACACGCGGAAACGTTGTGGATATGGCAGTCGGTGTTATAGTCGGTAGCTCGTTCACAGCGATAGTCAACGGTCTCAGCAACAACATACTGAAGCCGCTCATCAACTGGCTTTTGGCGCTTGTTTTCGGTAAGGACTCGCTCAGCGAGGTCTACACGTTCCTTACTAAGGTAAACGACGCGGAAGGTAACGTCGACCTTGCTCAGTCCATTTACATTGACTGGGGCGCGTTCATCAACGCGGTCATCAACTTCTTTATAGTAGCGTTCGTTCTTTTCTGCATCGTTAAGATCGTGAACAAGTTCAGAGAAGAGAACAAGGAAGCAAGAGACAAGATTCGTAAAAAGAGACTCACCAAGGAGCAGAGAGCAGAGCTCAAGGCTAATGGAATCAAGAGCACCGACAGAGCAGCAGTAACTGCGTACTTCGACGAAAAGGCAAAGAAGGCAGAAGAGGCAAAGAAGGCGGCTGAAGCTGAAGCGGCAGAGGCTGCAAGACTTGAAAGACTTGCCAATCCCACATCCGAAGATCTTCTGAAGGAGATCCGCGACCTGCTCAAGAGCAAGGCGTAAGCAAAAAAAAAAAAATAAGTTAAGCCCTCGACAAAACCAAACAGGTTTTTCGAGGGCTTTTTGCTATTATATTAAAGAAAAGTACTCTGCGTATTAGCGGGTGATTGAAGTGAATCGCCCATACGGAAAACAACAAATCACCCACCAAACCACTTACAAGCCTGCAGGCGCTTGCCTGCCGCTGCGGGGAGTTCCCCGCCATTCAACTTATCTTTCCTGCTCTTGATTCAAGACGCAAATTATCCGCGATCATTGCGATAAATTCGGAATTCGTGGGCTTACCCCGTCCCTGCTGGATGGTGTAACCGAAATAGGAGTTCAGGGTGTCAACGTCGCCCCTATCCCATGCTACCTCGATTGCGTG
>SVSQ01000092.1 GCA_015064245.1 Oscillospiraceae bacterium
AATGCCCTTAATGTTTGTAGGGACCGGCGTCCTCGACGGTCCGCAAAATCCACAAAGCACACCCGTCTTTAGCAAATAATATGTTTCTCTGCAGGCAGATGCCTGCCGGACCGTCGGGGACGCCGGTCCCTACAGTTTTTGGAGTTAACACACCGATAAACAACAATTTATCAAATAATTTAGTAAACCGCTTTTACTTTTTATAGATCAAAATTCCGTTATAACAAGGTCTGATAAGCTTTTCCGTAGGTCTATGAAGATCTGCGGGACGGTTCTGAACTTCGAAATTCCATTCTCCGTCGGGACGGATCAGCATTATGGACGAGCCGCCGCCGTCAAGATTGATGCTGTCCACAGCTCCGAACGCCTTTAAAGTGAGCGCCAGATCAACAAGCGTGGCGCCGTTGGAATATTCCGGGATTCGTCCGTCAACCACCAGTATCAGCACATCGCCGTTTTCTTTGATACCGACTGCGGTTCGGGGATGGCGTACGTCGCCGAAGGGTTGGATGAAACCAAAGTCGCCGGGCTGACCGTCCTTTGACATTATGTGAGAGCCGGTGACCGCAAATTTAATGCGTTCTCTCAGTTCGGGGTGCGATGCAAAGTCGGAAATGACAGCTTTTCCGTCGTCCAGAACTGCGAAAAACGGTCTGCTTTCGTCGTTTGAAACTATCCATTCGCCGTTTCGAACGCAGAAGCCCGACGGATGATTGTCGGCGAACATATCAAAGAAATCCGCGTTCACCGCCGCTTTAACGTCCAGATCATTTTCCATAGCCTCTTTTGCCATCTCTTCGATGGTGGCGATGGGATACATTACAGAGGTGGAGATAACGTTTCCGTTTTCGTCCGTTTTCTTTTCCTCAAAGGGCTTTCCGTCACCCTTGACAGCAAGCTCGAAGCCGATCTTGCCAGACTCGGCGGACAGCAAAAACATCTCAACGGGAGCTCCGAATTTGTTTTCGCAGGTTATATGGCGGTAGGTAAGACCGTCGGTCACCTGAATATCCTTTGACGAGATCTCCTTGTATCTGCTGTTGTTCTCGTCGAATACATCCTCTGCGAAGGCTTCCCAGGATTTATCAAAATCAAGCTCGACCTTACATTTTTGACCGGGATATTCCAAAATATTGGTCTTTTTTGAGCGTCCGGTCATATACATCCTGAATCTTGGGGCGGAGGTGATAAGATCGAGTGGAACAAAAAATCCGTGAACTGTAAAATCATACGGTTCGTCCAAATTTGTAAACGCCTCGTATTCTATATCGTATATAACGAGGGAGACGTCCTTCATACTTTCTTTGGTCCGTATTATAAGCTTGATCGTATTCGCGTCGGAGGTTGCGATATATCTTGCGCTGATGACAGCGCTTTGATCAAGCTCTAAATAATGGTCGGAGGTTATCATAGCGTGGCTCTCCTTTCACAATTCTTACGCTAACGTTCCCCAGCGGGTGTATTTTCCTGCGCTCAGCTCCTCGGTCTTTCCGTCTATCGTAACTGTCGCGGTAGTACCCTCGGGAATGACGAAGCTGTAACGAACGTCATCGCCCTCGCAGTACCATTCGGACATGATTGAGCCGCTTCGGGTGTCGAGCTTGGCTTTCGCGCTTCCGAGACGCTTATCGGGAATGGGGGAGATGAAGAAATGCTTGTATGCGGGGCAGTTCTCGTCGCTCTTGATACCTGCCGCAGTGCCGTACATCCAGGACGCCACGGAGCCGTACGCGTAGTGGTTGAAGGAGTTCATGTCCTTAGACCAGAAGGAGCCGTCCTCGCGCAGACCGTCCCAGTGCTCCCAGATAGTGGTCGCGCCCATATTGACGGAGAAGAGCCAAGATGGGAATTTCTCGCGGAGAAGCAGAGTGTACGCCTTATCGGGTCTTCCGATTTCGGTCAGAGTATCAAGAAGATAAGGGGTTCCGACAAAGCCTGTGCGGAGACTGTCTCCCGCTTCCTCGATAAGCTCAATAAGGCGGTCGCCCATAGCCTTTTTCAGCTCTGCATCGCACCCGCAAAGCCCGAAATGAATTGTAACGACGTATGCGGTCTGGGTGTCGCTGGTCAAACGTCCATCCTTTAAGTACTCGGCAAGGTACGCTTTTCTGATGTTTTCTTTGAGCTCCTCGTATTTCGTCATATCGTATCCGAGGACCTTACCGGCTTTAATGAGAAGAGTGGTAGAGAGATAGAAATAAGCGGAACCGATAAGCTCCTCGCTGGTCGCGCCGCGGTAAGAGCCTGCGGGCGCGTCGATTCCCAGCCAGTCTCCGAAATGAAAGCTGTCCTTCCAGAGATATCCGCCGGGCTTAGCGTGAACGTAGTTCACCCACTTTTCCATCATACCGTAGAACTCCGCAAGAAGCTCCTTGTTCCCGTAAGCGACGTAGATCTCCCACGGGCAGACGGTCGCCGCGTCGCCCCAGGCGGATGAGCTGCTCTCATTCGGTGAAGGCAGGATGTTGGGAATGATGCGGGGGATCATTCCGTCCTCGCGCTGAGCCAGCTTCATATCACGAAGCCACTTGGCAAAGAAACGCTCTGCGTCGTAGTTTGTAACTGCGGTCTTGCAGAACACCTCTGCGTCTCCCGTCCAGCCGAGACGCTCGTCTCTTTGAGGGCAGTCGGTGGGAACGTCAAGGAAATTGCCTCTCTGACCGTAAATGATGTTTTCAAAGAGCTTGTTTATCTTAGCGTGTCCGCATTTGAACCAACCCGTGCGCTTCATATCGGAGTGAACGACGCAGGCGGTGAAGTTTTCAGCCTTCACTTCCTCGGGCCAGTTTTCGAGCTTGACGTAACGGAAGCCGTAGAAGGTGTAGATAGCGCCGTAGCTCTGCACGCCGTCCTTCAAAGTGTAAGTTGTAAGCGCCTTTGCGCTGCGGTAGTTTTCGTTATAGAAATTGCCGTCTTTATCAAGCACCTCGCCGTGATAGAGCTTAACGGTGTGACCCGCGCTGCCGCAAACGGTAAATTCGAGATAACCCGTAAGGTTCTGTCCGAAGTCCAAAACGATCTCACCCTTGGGCGTAACGATAACCTTTTTGACCGCGATTTTTTCGGTAACTCGAATATCCTCGCTCTCTGTAGGTATGAGCTTTTCCTTGTCGTAATCAAAAATACGTACGTTTGTGTCAAACTGCGGAACGATGCGGGCGTCCATAGTCTCGCCGTCGTATATCTGAGACTGTAGGACCTCGGAGGTTGCGGCTTTCCAGGTCTCGTCGGTCACGATAAGCTCCTCGCTTCCGTCGGTAAACACGACCTTCAGCGCCGCTATGACTGACGGAACGTCGCCGTAAAAGCCGTTTGTGGTCTTGGGCGTACCCATTCTGGATGCGTACCAGCCGTGTCCCGCTCCGATCTCGATCACGCTGCTTTCAGAGAGCATTTCGGTCACGTCATAGGACTGATACTGCAGTCTGTGCGCGTACTCAGTCCAACCGGGCATCATGACGAGGTCCCCCACACGCTGACCGTTGATCTTCGCTTCGTAAACGCCAAGAGCGGAGATCTGAAGCTCTGCGCTTTTGATAGCTTTGGTAAATGTAAACTCTTTTCTGAATTTCGGGCAGATAAGCTTCCATTCAGCTTCTCCCGATATGAACTTTGCTTCTTTGATGAAATCATTCATAGTAACGGTATCCTTTCAATTATTAAGTGGTTAAATTGGAGTTTGTAGGTGTGTTTGCACAAAACCAAGCCTCTCACTCTGGGAGAGGTGGCACCGCAGGTGACGGAGAGGGTATTTAAGCCAAATGTATAATTCTTCTGCCCTCTCAGTCTCGCTTTGCTCGCCAGCTCTCCCGGAGTGAGAGCCTTTCATTCGTGCGTTCATCTCACCTATAAATCAAAATTTGCAATTAGTGCCAAAATTTATTCTGCAGTATTTTTCTCAAGGAAGAACGTGGCCTCCATATCCGCAAAGGAGAGCGCGACGGCAAGAGGGAACATCTCAAAGGCTTTTCCAACGTTCCTTTCGTCGTCACCGCCTGAAAATCCCATGTGATAGCGTATAGCGAATGCTTCCTCGCGGGTGAGCTTCATGTAACCCGAAATGATGTAAACGGACTTTTCGCCGTGACCGTAGGGAAGGCGGTCGTTTATCTCATAGGTGGGAACGGTCTGCCAGACTCCGTTTGCGTCCTTGACGTTCCTTGAGCCGACCTTGTAGAAGTTCACCTTGCAAAGATCGTGAAGGAGGGCGGCGATAGCGATACTCTCGTCGCTGTATTCCAGTCCGTAAACGTCCTTGACACGCTGGCGCGCCAGGTACTCTTTCAGACAATGGTAAACGTTAAGGCTGTGCTTTAAGAGTCCGCCCTCAAAAGCGTAATGATATTTCGTGCTTGCGGGAGCGGTGAAAAAATCGCAGTTTTTTGACGTTAAAAATTCAAGGAGCTGCTTTGCGCCTTCTCTTTGGATCGCACTTTCAAATATCGAGAGAAATTCCTCTCTGTCTTGTTCAAGGGTACTCATCTTTTCATTCGTTCCTTTCCTAAAACGTGTATCTTTTATAAAAGTATATCATACATTTCTCTTTTCTGCAAGAGATAGATAAAAATTTTTTACTGTTTTTATAATTTTATCATATCGTATTTACAAATCTGAATAAATGTGATAGAATAATCTTAAAGCAACGAGATAAATGAAAGGATGCAGAAAGAAAATGAGCAGTATCAGTCTTCCGAAAGGTTATTATGCAGTTATAAGCGATTACGAGAACGCAGACAGGACGAGTTTTACATATAAGGGCGTGACCTATTCCGTCACCGAAGGGGAGAACTTGTTTTCGACTCTCGCCGAAGCGCAGGTCGCGGCTTTGGATGCGCCCGAACAGGAGATCGAGGGCGTAATCGAGCTCTATAACGCTCCCGTCATATTGTTTTCCGAGGGTAAGCATTCCATTGATAAATTCATTTTTGACAGGTCTCTGATCCTGCTCGGACAGGGCGCCGATGTAACCCCAAACTCAAAAAACGAGGCTCAGGACGTCCCTGCGCTTGATCCGAAGAGAGCGGAAAACGAATCGGTTCTCCTCGGATCCTTCTGGCACGGAAAGATGACGGTAAGCTCACTCGACGTAAAGACCGTGGTTTATAACGGACTTACTTTAGAGGGTACAAGATTCAACGACGTAAGAAGTGAAGGTGCGGATATTCATCTTGAGTTCAAAAATCTGATCTACCCGGGATATAGCGGACATCAATTGTTCGCCTTTGGTGTTCCGAAGGCTGACAGTATCCTGTCGCGTTCAGTTGAGTTCAGCGGAATCAGAGTGTCGGAGCTGGATGACTGTGATTTCGGCGCTCCGTTTTTGGGCGGTTACGCAGATCGGATCAGTTTTAAGGACGTCTGCTACGCCGATACGCCCAAGACCTTCGGTTGTCTGACCGCTCCTGCAGGTCGGAGCGTCGAGTACAAAATGGAAGACTGCTGCTTTAAGAATACCGAATGCTACGGCGGACTTGCGCTTGTGAACGGTGCGGGTGATATAAACGTTACCCTTAAAAACTCTTCGTTTATCAACGTTTCCTATGCGGACGAGCCGGGAGTGCGTGCCGAGCTTCGTGAAAATAGTTCATTGAAAGCGGGAAATTGCCTGTTCTCCGATACGAGAGAAAACTGCCGATGTGCGATCGAGATAAACGGCGATACCTCCAAGGTCATTCTTGAAAATTGCGGGATAAGCGGCTTTGCGGGTGAGATCGAAGAAAGAATTATCCGTACGGAAGCCCCCGATCACATAGCGGACAGCGAGGAAGATTACGTCACGGAAAACGCCGATCCCCATACCGTTTTGGGTTCGGGAAATAGGGATATGAGCGCTCTTGACAAAATGTACGAGGGCAGAAGCGTATACCGCGGCGACCTTCACGTACATACGAACTGCGGCGGAACCAGCGACGGAACTCTGCCGATGTCGGAATGGCCGGCGCAGATGGACGCTCTGGAGATTGACTTTGCGGCGGTGGTGGATCACCGTCAGATGCGAGGCTTCTTCCTGCCGGAATGGGACGATCTTCGTTTCCTTATCGGAACGGAGCCGGGCGCTACTATAGAAAACTTCAACGCCAGCCGTCACGGTATGCACGGAATACATTATAATATGCTCTTCCCGCATAAATACGGTCTGGCTATGGTGCTGGCGAACTTCCCCGAATTCAAGTTCAGCGGAGACGAGCTTACAGGCAGCTTTAAGTATTTCAAAGCCACAAAAGAGCGCTATATGGAGCTCTTTGAGTACGTCCGTTCTATCGGCGGTATGGTGGTGCATCCGCATCCAAAGCAGCTTTTAGTCTCGAGCGATCCTTTGGATTACTATATAGGCGAGCATACCTATCTCGAAACCATCTACGGAAGCGTTTACGGTCACGCGACCCGAAAGAATTATCAGCTTTGGCAGGATATCCTGGCGCTGGGTAAACGGGTTTACGCCTCGGGCGGATCGGACAGCCACAGCGTCGCTATGAATACCGCCCTTTCGTCCTTCTATACGAGGGAGCGCGCGATTCCCGCGTTCTATGAAAGAATGCACGCGGGTGACTTCAACGTCGGTTCTGTCGGAATCAAGATGTGTATCGACGAGTATCCCATGGGCTCGGAGATAGAGTACCGCGACGGGATGAGGCTGAGCGTTCGGATAGAGGATTTCTTCCATCACGAATGGAGAGAAAATACCGTTTACGCGCTTCGAGTATTCACGGATAAGGGGATTGCGTACTGCGCCGAGTTCAACGGAAAAGAACCCCAGGAGCTTCAGCTTGAGGTTCAAAAGCGAGACTTCTACCGCGTTGACGTTTACGATATCACCCACGACTGCGTTGTGGCAGTGGGCAATCCGATTTGGATTGATGATGAAGCAGGCACTCAGTTTTATAACCACGGTATCTGCTGCGTTGCTTCCGCAACTACCCAAACATTAAACCAATCGAAAAACAGATAAAACATCCCGAAAATGCGAAGCGTGGGCGAGCATTTTTGTAGAAATGATCGCACTAACATCCTTTTTATAACCCAAAATTCGCTCCTGCTTTTGAGCGAATTTTCAGGGAATGTTAGCACCCGTTTCTTTTTGCTTTCTTTGGTCACTTTCTTTCCTTTTTCTTCGGAAAGAAAAAGAGAAAGAAAGTAACGTAGAAAAAGAAATTATAAAACTTAAGCAAAATATCCGTCTTAAACAAAATTTGTAAATTAAAACCTGCGGTG
>SVSQ01000003.1 GCA_015064245.1 Oscillospiraceae bacterium
CTTTCTTCTTTCTTTGCTTCCTTTTCTTTCTTCTTTCTTCGGAAAGAAAGAGGAAAGAAATGAAGAACTAAACGAAAAAGAACTTTTAATAGAAAAATTATAAAATCTACACTAAATATCCGTCTTAATCAAATAACAAACTTAAAAACAAACTCCCCTATAAATCAAAATTTGAAAATGACAGAACCTATTTTTCCTCCGGCGCGGAGTAGAGCATAGTCCTCAACCTGTAGATCTCGTCGGAAAGCTCCTCGATCTTCTGCTGGAGACGGTGGTTCTCCATCATTATGGCGTTTTCGGTCTTTTCGATGGGAGCGCTTTCGGGCGCCTCTCCGAGCAGAGCGCTGTTCTTGTTCGTCAGAGCGAATATCTGATCCTGCTGACTGTGGATAAGCTCGGCGTTCTTTTTTAGGTTCTCGGCTTGCATCATTACGGTCATAATGAGCGCGATGTCAACTCTGCCGCCGACGTGCTGCATATTTTTACGCACCTCGGCGTCAAGCGCCGCCGCCATTCGGCGTACTTCTTCGCTTGACGAGGTTTTCAGATTTACGTTGATATCTGCGATGGAAACGGTTATAGACTCCTTTGCCACGGTGGTTTCTCCTTTGAATTTTATGAAAAAGGTACTTGATTTTTAATTCATTATGTACTATAATGTAGATGTTAGTTATATTATAATACATGCGAAAGAAAAAATAAAGGTTTTTTTGAAAATATTATTGATAAAATTTTGCGATATCGGACAGAAGATACGCGTTCTGTTTTCAGAAAGGAATGATCATAAAGATGAACATAATAAAGGATGCAAAGAGGATAGTGGTAAAGATAGGCTCGTCAACCCTGACGCACGAGAATTACCGAATGAACCTGCGAAGGATCGAGGCGATAGCAAGAGTGTTGTCCGATTTCAGAAACGCGGGCAAGGAGATGGTATTCGTAAGCTCGGGCGCTATCAGCGCGGGAGTTGCAAAGCTGGGACTCGAGCGGCGCCCAAAGGCTACTGAGGAAAAGCAGGCGGTAGCCGCGGTGGGACAGAGCGAGCTGATGAAGATATACGAGCACTTTTTCGGAATGTTCGGTCAGAACGTGGCTCAGATACTGCTCACAAGAGATATTATGGAGAATCCCGTCGCCCGTAAGAACGCCGAGAATACCTTCGCGACCTTGCTCAGAATGGGCTGTATTCCGATAGTCAACGAAAACGACTCCGTCTCCTTCGACGAGATCGAATTCGGCGATAACGATACCCTTTCCGCGTACGTTTCCGTCCTCTGCCACGCGGACGCGCTGATAATCCTCAGCGATATCGACGGTCTTTACGATTCAGATCCCCACAAGAACAGCGACGCCAAGCTCATCTCCACCGTGGCTAAGGTGGACGACACCATTCTCGGTTACGCGGGGGGAGCAGGCTCAAACAGAGGTACCGGCGGACTTATCACCAAGCTCCACGCCGCTGAGATAGTCACCGGAAACGGCATACCCATGTTCATCGTCAACGGTCAGAACCCCGAGATCCTTTACGATCTTTTTGAGGGCAAGCACGTTGGAACGTACTTTATGTCGAACTAAGGCGGAATTTTGGTGAATAATAAAACGCTGCCACGGCAAAATAATCTTAAAAAAGAAAGGCACAGTTATGAAAAAAATATTCGCAATACTGCTATTTGCGGCGGCTGTATTCGCGCTTGTGGGTTGCGAAAAGGCAAACACACCTTGTGAGCACAGCTATACCGAGGAAATTATCGAAGAGCCTGGAGTTCTTACTCCGGGAAAGGCAAAATGCGTTTGCTCACTCTGCGGAGAAAGCTCCGAGTATGAGCTTCCCGCAACCAAGACGCTGAAGATCCTGGCTATCGGAAACTCGTTCAGCGTTGACGGTATGCAGTATCTGTGGGACATCTGCCGCGACGGCGGAGTTGAAAACGTGATACTCGGAAATATGTATATCGGCGGCTGCTCTCTTAATAAGCATTGGACGAATATGCAGTCGGGCGCGGGGGCGTACAAGTACTATAAGAATACCGAAGGAAAGTGGGAGACCACGGAGGAATTCAGTATTCCGAACGCCATCAAGGATGAAGAATGGGACATCATCACCGTTCAGCAGTCCAGCGGCGACAGCGGAGAGACCGAGACCTATTCCGCTCTTGCTGATATCACCGCGTACATACAGGAGCACAAGACGAATCCCGACGCGAAGATATACTGGCATATGACCTGGGCGTATCAGGGCGACAGTACGAATAAGCATTTCCCCAGATACGACAGCGACCAGAAGAAGATGTATGAGGCGATCGCAAGCGTCGCTCAGAATTTCGTTTTGAAAAACGAGGATATCGCAGGACTTATTCCTTCGGGAACGGCGATACAGAACCTTCGTTCCTCTTACGTTGGCGATACTGTGACACGTGACGGCTACCACCTCAGCTACAGCCACGGAAGATATACCGCGGCGCTGACCTGGTTTGCATACATAACGGGCGGAGATATTGACGGGATCACCTGGATGTCGGCGGAGCATAACGTTTTTGAAGATATCGAGCCTATAAAAGAAGCGGTCAAGAATGCTCTGGAAGCGCCATTTGAGGTCACACCTTCCGCCTTCGATAAGGCGGTAGAGAAGACGGACTTAGACAGAATAATCGCTCTCGGACTGGATCCCGCAAATATGGAGCTTCTCGATTGGGGACCTACCGTTGCTTCTTACTGGAATTCAGGCAGTAAATTTGAGCTTATCCACGCGGGCAACAGTAAGGCGTCGAATATCCCCTATTTCATCTCATCCCGCAAGCTGACGAAGGATGATCTTCCCGTCGGTTCGGTCATTATCGTTGATAAAGGTTACGGTTACCGCCCGGACGGTTGGCTGGATCTTGACGGAACGAAGGGTGCGCGTCCCCAAAAGGTCGGCGCGGGCGCCGCGCTGGTCACGGAAGAATGGTGGGGAGAGTACGCTGTACGCGGATTTAACCTTTATTCTCTGGAATCAAATTACGTTATGACTACCGGCGATATAGAAGCTATGCGTATCTACGTTCCGAAGAAATGATACTTCTGGACGATGAAACTGAACGGAGAGAATGGCTATGTTCGGATTTACAAGACTTTCAGCCGAGGTGAAGCAGCGCCGTAAAATGGCGAAAAAGCTTCACGGCATGCATATCAAATACGTCATGGAGCGTCTGGTGGACGAGGACGACATCATCGTCGGCAGAGAGGGCGCTCTGATCGTGCGCGGGAAGGAGTTTATGGTCTTCGCCTCGCAGCACGACGTTTTCCGAAGCTACGTTGACGATACTGATTTTTCCGAGCTTCTCAGTCTGGGCGGCGCGGTGATAATCGGTCACGACCTGCTTTCGGGTAAGGAAAGAACTCTTATCGCGCATTATACGGACCTTGCGTGACACTGTATATGAGTGCGAACATAGCCGGGTGTCACGCCTCGAAGCTTTCTCGCTGACGGCGGTCAGCGCTTTTCCCGATGGGAAAAGACCGAAATCTTCGCAGAGATTTGGTGTAGAGGAAAGTTACATTGTGTGATAGTGAGTGCGATGGGAATCGGAGATTTGGTGTAGAGGAAAGTGACCTTTTAAAAATATTTGTCGGCAGGCGATATTTATCGGCGGGTGGATTTCCCGTCAAAAATAAAAATGCTCATCCTTTATCGGATAAGCATTTTTGTTATTTGATATATTATTCAAAAACCGTTGTGATCTTGTTGACCGCTTCGTCGAAGACGTCGGTCTCCACGGTCTCGATAGTACCTGCGTCGCAGAGAGCGGAGACCTTAGGATCCATGGGAACGCGAGCGATGACGGGAATATTGAACTTTTTCGCGATCTCGTCAACGTGCGTCTTTCCGAAGACCTCGATCTTCTCGCCGCAGCAGGGACACTTGAGATAGCTGTAGTTTTCAACGATACCGATGATCGGAACGTTCATCATCTTAGCCATGTTCACAGCCTTAGTCACGATCATTGAAACAAGATCGGAGGGAGTCGTTACGATAACGATACCGTCAAGAGGCAGAGACTGCATGACCGTAAGCGGAACGTCTCCTGTTCCGGGAGGCATATCCACGTACATATAATCTACGTCGCCCCAGACGACGTCCTTCCAGAACTGCTTTACAGTTCCCGCGATGAGAGAGCCTCTCCAGATAACGGGAGCGGTCTCGTCCTGAAGGAGCATATTGATGCTGATAGCGTCGATGCCCGTAACTGTGCTCTTTGGGATGATGCCGTCCTCGCAGCCTGTAAGGTCGCCCTTGAGACCGAACATTTTCGGAATGGAGGGACCTGTGATATCGGCGTCCAGAATAGCGGTGTTGAAGCCGAGACGGCGCGTCATTACCGCAAGCATAGAGGTGACGGAGGATTTACCTACGCCGCCCTTACCGCTGACTATACCGATAACGTGCTTGATGTTGCTCGCCTTGTTCTGAGGCTCAAGGAGACTTTCGGGATCGCTCTTTTTGGAGCTGCAGTTTGCGGAGCAGGTGGAGCAGTTGTGAGTGCAGGATGCTTCAGGCTGCTCGTCAGATTCTTCGATTACTTCGTCATTCATTTCTTCACTGACCATTTTATTTTATTCCTTTCAGATTTATTATCTTTACTTACTTTTATTATTATAATACTTTTTCATAAATATTTCAAGTACTAATAATAAATTTTATGGGAGTATTTGTAAAATTATTGGGTTGCTAAAAGGAGAACACAGGGATACCGTGTACCTTGTGCGAACATCTGCCGGTATCCCCATCGAATATTTCTTTTCGACGCGGTCGAAACTTTTTTCTAACGAAAAAAGCCCGAAATATTCGCCAGCCTTGGAGGAAATTTAAGATACCGTGTACCTTGTGCGAACATCTGCTGGTATCCCCGCTTAGCGGAATTTTAAATAACAAGCTGTGTAAAGTAATTATTTCCTACCTTGGGTAGTTGCGGGAGCAACTCGGCAGTATTTCATGTACGAAAAACCGCGAGCCTGCTTATGCGAGCGCGTTTCAGCGAGCCGTTCCCAATCTACCACGGTCTTTCTTTCTTCTTTTTGCGAGCATTTTTCTTCTTTCTTTCTCGAAAGAAGGAAGAAAAACGCGAAATCTATATAAAAAGAAATATTAAATACAAATAATAAAACCTACATTAAATATCCGTCTTAAAAAAAGTAACTTTAATAGAAAAATTATAAAATTTACTCAAAATAACCTTCTTACACAAATTCAAAATAAAATTTGAAATCAAAAAAAAGGAGCATCAAAATGAATACCGAACTTTTTGAGCTTGCCTGTCAAGCGGCTATACTCGTCACGCCGAAGAGCAGCGTCGGTACGCTGTCGGAGCATCGGCTTCACAGCGCGATAAAATACTACGTTCAGCCCGATATGGAGTTTCACGAGGTCCGCGTGGACGGCTTCATCTGCGACGCAGTCAGGGAAGACGGCGAGGTGCTGGAGATACAGACCGGCGCCTTTTTCCCGCTCAGAAAAAAGCTTGAGAGACTGCTTCCATCGCACCCCGTAACCGTCATTTACCCCGTTGTGACCGAAAAACGCCTGCTGGTGACCTACGAGGAGAGCGGCGAGTGCAGTATCCGAAAGAGCCCGAAAAAAGCCACCTCTTACAACGCCTTCGCGGAGCTTTACAGGATCAGGGATTACATTTCAAACGAAAACTTTCATTTTCGTATGATCTCAGTTACCTGCGACGAGCACCGTCTGTACCTCGGGACGAAGGATGGCAGAAAGCCTTTTCAAAAGCCGATCAAAACGGAGCGCATACCCGTTTCCCTGGTCGGAGACGTCTGTTTTTACAATATGAAGGAGCTTCGCTCCGTTCTCCCTGCCGACCTTCCCGAAAACTTCGACACGAAGATACTTTCCGATATGGCAGGGATCTCCCGCGATCTTGCGGGGATAACCCTGCGCGTGACCACTGAGCTGGGGATAACAGAGGTCGCTTGCGTTATGGGAAGGCGGAAAATATACAGATTTTGCGGCGATTGAAAAAATACAAAAAAGTATTGACATTTATATCAAATTGTAGTATAATTGATTTGAATAAAGCTTTAAAAAGCTTTAAAATATTATTCCACTATGGAGGAAAATAATAATGAGAAAACTTAGTATTTTGGTTGCGCTTATTCTTTGCGTAACGATTGGCGGCGTTTACGCTACTTGGAGTTACCCCGGAGCAGACGTTGCAGACGGTCACCATGAAGTAGTTGTTGAACTTGAGCAGGCTACTCTCGGCGGTTCAAGCGGTTCTTACGCTATTGAATCCAACCTGAGAATCGGTATCGACCAGACAGGTGTCGGCGATTACAGCGCTAAGCTTCTGTTCCAATCTGCAAATTCCGATGATCCCTACATAAAGCTCACATTTACACCCTCTGATCTTGCTCCCGATGACGTTAAGGCAAACGGTCTTGATTCCGAATTCTATCTGGTCACTACCACGGATATGCAGTATAACGGTGACGATATCTTTACCTTCAGCAATCCTTCTGACGGCACATTCACAAAGAACGTTACCTGGACTAAGGAAGGCAATTCCTTCACCTGTACTTACAATCTGGCTGATATCGAAGAAATGATTACTCTTTCCAAGGACTTCGTTCTTGATACCAAGGCTAAGTATGACGAATTTTCTGCCGCTCTTGCCGGCAACATCAAGCTCTGCCTCACAGACGGAACTGTAAACAGCAGCCAGGGCTAATCTAAACAACAAAAAAATCGACAAGGACGCCTATGCGACGTTCTTGTCGTTTATTTTAAGAGACGGTACGAAAAATGTCAAATTACGATATTTACGTTTTCACCTTATGTCTTTTGGTGTTCGTAATGCTTACCGGACTTCTCGGAACGATGCTTGTCGTTCTGCTGAAGCAGGGATTCAAGCTGATAAGAGCGGGACTTGAGGATGAAAGAATAAAGAAAGAATATATTAAAGAAGCGGAAACAAAGCGCGCTGTGACTATTATTTCTGCCGTTCTGACCGTTATTATGCTTATTGCTATTTTCTCGGCGTTTGCGGTGTCGATGTACGTTCAGTTCGTCGGCGACGAGCCCAAGGGCGGCGTAGCCATTCCGAAGGTAGTACTGTCGGACTCCATGTCCAAAAAACGTGAGTCTAACGATTATCTTGAAAAGCACGGACTGGACGATCAATTTCAGACCTTTGACCTGATATTCATTCGCGAGCTGCCCGGAGAATTCGAGCTGGAGCTTTACGATATCGTCGTATACGAATACGAGGATAAGCTGATAATCCACAGAATCATCGGTATCGAAGAGCCCAACGAAAAGCATCCCGATTGCCGCCACTTTTTGTTGCGCGGTGACGCGGCTAAGTTCTCGGATGAGTTTCCTGTGCTGTACGAGCAGATGAAGGCGATCTACGAAGGTCAGAGAATACCGTTTGTCGGAAGCTTTTTCGCGTTCATGCAGTCTCCTGCGGGATATCTGTGTCTGCTTTTGATCGTTTTTGCGGTTATCGCAACTCCTATCACGGAGAAGAAGCTTTGGGAGGCAAAGCTTGCCCGTCTGCGCGAGATAGGCTTTATCCCTGCCGAGCCCGAGCCTACCGAGGCTGAGGCAACAGAGGAAACTGCTGAAAATGATGAAAATGATGAGGAAGTTATCGAAGTCGCAAGCGACGTGGAGCCCGAAGTAACGGAACCTGTCGAAGATGCAAGCGACGCGGAGCCCGAAGTAACGGAATCCGTCGAAGACGCAAGCGATGCGGAGACCGAAGTAACGGAACCTGCCGAAGATGCAAGCGAGTCCGAACCCGACGCAAAAGAGTCCGCAGAAGGCTCAAATGATGCTGACACCGACGAGTCTGAAGACCCCGTCGACGGGCAAAGGCAGCAGAATGGAGATTAAAATGGGAAGAAGAAGTCTTTTTCTTGCGATCATGGCTATCTTTTCCATATTCACTCTTCTGACGACCTCGGGCGTTGTTGCCGCGTGGGTGTACGGAACCCCCGTAGAGCCTTACGAATCGCAGATGACGGTATCTCTCGGTAGCTTTGATCACAATAAACTATACGTACTGAATATCTCGGATCCGTATTCGTCCTCCGGCTATTCAAGCGCGGATATGGAGAAGGTCTCCGACCTTAACGTCAGCGTTGACGCGACGCTGAATTCAGCCTCGTCGTCATCAGTCAGCTTCGACGTCACTATCTATAACGGCTCGGATCTGACCTATTATTACAACGAAACGGAAACTGTTTCCGCAGATAATAACAATATCGCCTACACCGTAAGCGGTATAGAGCAAAAGGATAGCATAGGTCCGGAGGAGAGCAAGACCGTAACGGTGACCTTTACATTCAAAAACGGCGCGAGCACAAACGATCCCTCGATCTCGGCTGAATTGCATTTCAATTTCGTTCTTGACAAGGATTCCATCGGTATCGTGGTCGCAAGAACCGCGGTCGACCGTTTCAGAGAGATCCTTAACAACGTGGTCGCGGCGAATTCTTACGAGACCCTTGAAAATGCTATGAATAATCGTTCGGGTTGGGACAAGGAATCGGCCGTTACTTATATCGGTAACGTTTACGGCTCAGGCTCGACCGACTCCACAGCGGTGAAAAATTTGTTCGGTAATGAATTTATGATGATGGATCTGGACGGAGACGGAAAGCCCGAAGAGATCACCATGATGATAAAACGTGAAAATCTGGACGGAAACAACGCAACGGGTGACTCTTACACCTATAGAGACGGACGTAATAACGTTACTGTAAGCGGCGTTGAAATGACGGTCTACATAACCTCCGTGAAATTCGAAGAGGAGAACATATCAAGGGGAGAAGATATCGTGGTCTACGTCGCAACGTTCACCAAATTGCCCGGCGCGACGGAGTGGATTGAACTCGTTCCTCTTACAAGCGGTATGGCTCCCGCGAACAGCTACACCTACGGAGATAACTGGGGCGACGCGGACTCCTTCAATACCAACAAGTGGGAATCGGACAGCGGCGATACTCTGACGGAGCTGGTAATAGCGGCTATCTCATAACGTTTTGAGATCGATACGGCACGCAAAAGATTAGTTACCCGATCATATTCTGATAAAAAAATAACGCTCGGAGAGAACGAATGTTCCTCCGAGCGTTTTTGCTTTTGCTTTGAATCAGTGATTTACCTTGCGTTTCTTGGGCAGTCCCTCGCAGATATAGGAGTCGAACTTATCCGCGCACTTGCTCCATTCGTCCGCTGTGCGAACGGTCCAAGCCATTACGGGGATATTGAATACCTTTCTGCAGATGACCACGGAAAGCTTTGCGGGATATTTGTGATCGTAAGCGATGAAGTCCGGCTTTGCGATGCAGTTCGTCAGCAGATGCTCTATTGCGAAATGAGTGGGAGACTTCTTCTCCGTCTGCATGAACGCCGTGGAAAGCTGACCTCTTACGATGTCGGGACGGCAATCCTTGAACCACTTCAGTATCAGCGGATTGAAGGACTCGACGCAGTAATCTCCGCGGTACTCGTCCAGTATCTCCGCCGTTATGGGGGCGACGGAAACGTCTCCGCTCTCTCCCTTGAGCTCGACTATCAGCGGTACTTTACCGTCTATTACCTTCAGCGCCTCTTCAAGGGTGGGGATACCGTACTCTGCCAGCTCCTCAGCCGTCAGCTCGCAGACCGTCTTGGTCTCGCCGAAGAGTCTGAAAAGCGTGTAGTCGTGGAAGACTACCGCCTGTCCGTCCGCGCTGAGCTGAACGTCCAGCTCGATGCCGTAGCCGTTCTCAACTGCTTTTTCAAAGGCTTCTATCGTGTTTTCGACTACCTTCCCGCCGTGCATACCTCTGTGAGCGAACACCTTGCCGTAAAATGGCGAGATGTCGGGGCGGTCCTTGAGACGGGGACATATAGCCGTCAGATACGCGGCTGTCGCGCCTGCCGCTGCCGCTACCATCATTATTTTCTTTTTCATATAATTCTGACCATTTCCTTTCTTGATCGATCGGACTGTTTATTCCGTTTTTTCTGTACTTTCAGATTTCTGCAGTACTTTTTGTGTTTTCTGTACTTTCTGTACTTTCAGATTTCTGCAGTATTCTTTGTGTTTTCTGTATTTTTCAGATTTTTTCTGTATCTTCTGTACTTTCAGGATTTTCCTTGTTTTGCGTAAGACTTTCGGGAGAGGCTTCGCCGTGGCGGACGAATAACATGGTTACTATTGCCGCCGCGAGGAACATTCCCGCGTAAGGGAAGAGCAGCTCGAAGCTGATATTGAAGGCTTGGTTGAAGGCGTCGAACATTATTCCCGTCAGAACAGGTGTGGCGATCTGTGCCGCCATTGAGAACGTATAATAAAGCCCTGTGTACTTTCCAACGTCCGCGCCTCTGCTCATCTCCACTACCATAGGGTAGGAGTTGACGTTTATCGCCGCCCAGGATATACCTATGAGCGCGAAGAGCAGGTAGAGAACGGGCGTATATCCTCGGATGAAGGATGTAATGCTTACCGCTGTGAACAGTACGCCGAGAGAACTGATGATGGTCTTTTTGCGTCCGAGCTTATTTGAAAGTATTCCGATGGGCACGAAGCTGATCAGCGCAACTATGCTTGCAAAGAGCATAGGCTTTGAATACGCTCCGTTCGTAAGTCCCCAGATATCCTCGGCATATCTTGAATAGTTCGTTTCGATCGCGCTGTACGCCATGTACCAGAGGAATACGCTGACCAGCAGGATGAACAGACTCTTTCTCTCGCCGCCCGCTATCTTTATTCCCTGGTTTTCCCTTGCGATGCGCTCCTCTTCCGTCTCCACGTCCGGCGGCATCTGAGCCACCAGCTTGTTTTCGTCAACGGTGAAGAACATCACCACCAGGCTTACGAGCATAAACAGCGCCACGATGGTAAAGAGCTCGTTATAATGGCTTTCACCGCCGAGAAGTATCGTCATTCCTTGGATGAAGATAAGTCCGACAGCGCCCATGAGGTTTATGACTGCGTTGCCCGCCGCGCGAAGAGGCTTGGGTGTTACGTCCGGCATGAGGGCTACCGCAGGAGATCTGTAAAAGCTCATCGCCAGCAGAAGTCCGCCCACCGCTATAAAATACGCGATTATCGATTTTTTAGCGAACGCGATAGGCATTACCAGCATAAAGACTACGGAGACCACCGTTCCGATGATAATGAACGGCATTCTTTTACCGATCCTCGTGTTGACACGGTCTGAGAGGGAGCCGAAAAATGGCAGCAAAAACAAAGCTGTTACGTTATCCAGTGACATTATGATATTTATGACGAACTCCTTATCGTTTCCGATCAGCTCTCTGAGCATAAGCGGCACTTCGTTGTTGTATAACTGCCAGAACGCCGATATCGTCATAAACGCAAGACCGATGAGCGCGGTCCTTCTGTAATCCAGCTTAGTTGTTTGCAATTTCTTTTACTGAACCCCCGTGGTTAAAAAATACAGAATATAAAAATACATTCAAATATATTTTATCACATTTGCAGTAAATTTCAACAACAATTTGTAAACACTTGAATATATATTATTTAACACGGTTTAAGTGTTGTGATTTTCGATAAAAAACACAAAAGCGTTTTTTCGATAATTTGGCTAATATCTAAAATATATCCCCGTTTTTGGGAAAAAATTCAAAAATACTTGACAAATATGGAAAAAAGTGATATAATACACTATGTTAGCAGAGGCTAACTCGGCGTATAGGTTAGTTAGCCGACGCTAATTCCACAGCGGATCGCGTAAGCGTAAGCAGAAAAATAAAACGAGGAAACGTCAATGAATTTAAAGGATGCTATTGAAGGAAAAGAATATACGATCCGTCAGATCGATACGGATGACGAAGAGCTCAACGCATTCCTTTTCTCTCTCGGATGCTACAGCGGAGAGATGATCACCGTCGTTCGCAGAATGAAGGGCGGCTGTATCGTAGCGATCAAGGACGCAAGATATAATATCGATAATCAGCTTGCAGAGGCTATAATAGTTTGATCCCCGCGGCGGGCGGAGCTATAACGAGGCTATGCTTTTAATGCAAGCGATTATTTTTGGATCGAAGTTAGCCGCCGCTAACTCTGAATAATTAACCGTAAACCATATCCGATAAGGATCAAAAAAACAGGAGGATATCCAATGAAAGTTGCCCTTACAGGTAACCCCAACTCAGGAAAAACAACAATGTTCAACGCTCTGACCGGCTCAAGCGAGAAGGTCGGAAACTGGGCGGGCGTTACCGTCGATAAGAAGGAGCACCCCATCAGATCGAAATACGCGGGTAAAGAACAGCTGATCGCAGTTGACCTTCCCGGCGCCTACTCCATGTCTCCCTTCACCAGCGAGGAGAGCATAACGAGCGCTTACGTCAAGCAAGAGAGCCCCGACGTTATCATCAACATCGTGGACGCCACCAATCTCAGCAGAAGCCTTTTCTTTACCACACAGCTTCTGGAGCTGGGGATTCCCATGGTGGTCGCGCTGAATAAGAGCGACATCAACGCAAAAAAGGAGACCGAGATCGACGTTGCGGCGCTGTCCGCAAAGCTGGGATGTCCCGTTATCACCACGGTATCCACGTCGTCCAAGGGACTCAAGGCTCTGGTCGATGCGGCGATCGCCCGCGTTGGAGCGGAGCAGAAGGCTCCTTACGTCCAGAAGGACACCGATACGGAGAGCAGAGAGGCGGTGGCTCAGGCTGACCGCGACCGCTTTGAATTCGTAAACGGTATAGTAAAGGAAGTAGAGAAGCGTAAGGTCCTCACCAAGGACAGAAACGCAGGGGACAAGATCGACGCCGTTCTCACGAACAAATGGCTGGGTATTCCGATCTTCGCTCTGGTTATGTGGGCGGTGTTCTGGATATCTCAGGCAGGTCCCGGCGTGTGGCTCTCCGAGGGTCTTGACGTAGGGGAAACTCATCTCTGGGGACTGGTCGACTGCATCGGCTGGTTCAAGGAGATCGTCGCGGGCTGGCTCGAGGGCGCTCACGACATCATTCAGGCTATCATACTCGAGGGTATAATCGAGGGTGTTGCCGCGGTCGTCGGATTTTTGCCCCTGGTAATGGTGATGTACTTTCTCATAGCTCTTCTTGAGGATTGCGGTTATATGTCCAGAGCTACGGTAGTTCTCGACCCCATCTTTAAGAAAGTCGGACTTTCCGGTAAGTCCGTTATCCCCTTCATCATCGGAACGGGCTGCGCTATTCCCGGAGTTATGGCGTGCCGTACCATCCGTAACGAGAGAGAAAGACGCGCTACCGCGATGTTGGCTCCCTTTATGCCCTGCGGCGCAAAGCTTCCCGTTATCTCCCTTTTTGCGGGAGCGTTCTTCGATAACGCCGAATGGGTGGGTACGGTGATGTACTTCGTCGGTATAATCATCATTCTCCTGTGCGCTCTGCTCGTCAATAAGCTCACGGGCTTTAACGGCAAAAGATCCTTCTTTATCATAGAGCTTCCCGAGTATAAGATCCCGTCCTTCGTTCAGGCTTTCAAGTCCATGTGTCAGAGAGGATGGTCCTACATAGTCAAGGCGGGTACTGTTATCCTCGTTTGTAACTTCGTGGTATATATGATGCAGACCTACGGCTGGAACTTCAAGGCGGTCGAGGATCCTGCGGACTCCATACTCGCGGCTGTCGCTACACCTATCGCGTACGTTATCGCTCCTATCGTCGGCGTTGCTCTCTGGCAGCTGGCGGCGGCGGCAGTCACGGGCTTTATTGCAAAGGAGTGCGTCGTTTCGACTCTGGCTACGGTATTTATGTTCGAGCATCTCATCAACGAGGAGCTTGAGGCTGTCGGCTCTATAGGCGCCGCTAATATGGGCGGTATCTCCGTGGCGGCAGGACTTGCGTTCCTTATGTTCAACCTCTTTACTCCTCCTTGCTTTGCCGCTATCGGCGCGATGAACGCCGAAATGAAGAGCGCGAAGTGGCTTTGGGCAGGTATCGGACTTCAATTTTCGGTTGGATATACGGTAGGATTTCTCGTTTTCTTCTTCGGAACGCTCTTTACGGGCGGAAGCTTCGGCGCGGCTTGGATGCCTGTTCTCGGATGGTGCATCGTGGCTGCTATCGCCGCTCTGTTTACTGTCTTGATAATCAGAAAAAATAAAGAGCTCAAAGAGCTCAAAGAGCTCAAGTAGCTCAAGTAGCTCAAGTAGCTCAAGTAGCTCAAGTAGCTCAAAAAAGCTCAAAGCTGCGTAAGCCTTGAGCTGATGAAAGGAAATTATTGCGCTATGAATCCAACTGATATTATTGCTATCGCCGCCATCGTTCTCATCGTGGGACTTGCAGTGTTCTATATCGTACGCGCAAAAAAGCGCGGGCAGAAGTGCATTGGCTGTCCCTACGCTAAACAATGCTCCGGCAAGTGCGGGCAGAATCCGCCCCGCGGCGGTGAGGACTCTCCCGCCGGTAAATAAACAGCTCTTCCGAGGACAGATACCGTCTGTCCTCGGAATTATAATTTTTCAAAACAAAAAACCGTTGGAGAACCAACGGTTTTTATTGTTGCTTTGTAAGAAGTAAGTAGTTTTAAATTACTTAATCTCAACAGTTGCGCCAACCTCTTCGAGAGCCTTCTTGAGAGCCTCAGCGTCTTCCTTGGAAGCGCCTTCCTTAAGAGTCTTGGGAGCGCCATCAACGAGGTCCTTAGCGTCCTTAAGTCCGAGACCGAGAGCCTCCTTAACAACCTTGATAACGTTGAGCTTCTTGTCGCCTGCAGCAGCAAGAATAACGTCGAACTCGGTCTTCTCCTCAGCAGCGGGAGCAGCCTCGCCGCCTGCAGCGGGAGCAGCGCCTACCATGATTGCGCCGGATACACCGAACTTAGTTTCGATTTCAGATACGAGCTCTTTAAGCTCAAGAAGAGAAAGCTTTTCGATAGCTTCAACAATGCTTGTGATGTTTTCAGCAGCCATTTTAATTATCCTCCGTTAAATTATTGATAGATTTTTTTGTTTTTTTAAGCTGAATTAAGCAATTTTTTGCAGATTACTCTGCTGCGGGAACGGGCTCGCCGTCCTTTTCCGATACAGCTGTAAGTACTCTTGCGAGGCTGTAGATCGGAGCCTGGAGACTTCCGAGAAGTCTGCCGAGAAGTACCTCTTTCGAGGGTGTGCTTGCAAGTGCTTCCACCTGCTTTGCGTCGATTACCTTACCGTCAACGAATCCTGCAACAAGTGTGAATGTCTCGATCTTGTCTGCGTATTCCTTGAGGATCTTTGCGGGAGCAACGGGATCCGTTGCGCTTACTGCAAATGCGTTCATACCGTTCAGGTACTGCTTCATTTCGCCGTAGCCTGCTGCCTCACATGCGCGGCCTGTCATTGTGTTTTTGTAAACATGATAGTCAACGCCTGCGTTGCGGAGAGCTGTACGGAGAGCTGTATCCTGCTCAACTGTGATACCCGTGTAATTTACGAGAACACCTGCTGCGGCATTCTTAACTTTCTCAGTAAGAACTTCTGTTGCTGCCTGCTTCTGGGCAAGTATTTTTGCGCTTGGCATAAATTCACCTCCATAACAGATTTGAGTGGGTCCTTTGATCTCAGGAAATAAAAAATCTCGGTCTTACCGTTATTTTCGGCAACCGAGAGCATAAATACAAAACTATAAGGAGCGGACCTTCGTCTACTCTTTTATTTATTTCGTGTTTACTCGCCTCGGCAGGAAAATCGGCTTGCGATTTATTATAAACCTGCTGTCTTAGGTTTGTTTGACTTTGTTATTATAACATATTCAAATATGTTTGTCAAGTGGTTTTTGTGATTTTACATTTTGTTAATATTTTTTGTTTTACGCCACCGTGGCGTATTGCGGATAATTTTTTATTTTTCTAATATTTCTTTTAATATAGATTTCGCATTTTTCTTCCTTCTTTCGAGAAAGAAAGAAGAAAAACGGCTCGCAAAAAGAAGAAAGAAAGACCGTGGTAGATTTGGTACGGCTCGCCGAACCCCCTCGCGTAACACACTCCGTGTGCTCGGGGGTTGGGTACAATAGCTCCGCCAAAGCGGGGATACCAGCAGATGTTCGCACAAGGTACACGGTATCCCTGCTACCGCAACTACCTAAAGAAGGAAATGGGGGAGTTTTCTTTGTTTGTGGGTGAGATGATGTACGCACATGGTTAAAAAGGGAACACGGACTCATTTCCGAAGGAAATCCAAAAAAATATCAAAGCCGCTGATACCTTCGCGGTGTCAGCGGCTTTGAAGTTTTCTATAATAATTACCTTAAAGAGTAAAATCAGTATAGAAGTTTCTTTGCCTACTTTCTTTTCAAAGAAAGTAGGTTATGCCTTGAGTCTTGCTTCGAGAGCAGCGAGTTCGTCGTACATAGTCTGGGGAACAGCGTCGCCTACCTGAGCGTAGAACTCCTTGATATTCTCGACGTCAGCGAGCCAGGACTCCTTATCAACTGTGAGAAGCTCCTTGATTGTGTCGAGAGTGATGTCAAGGCCTTCGATGTTGATGTCCTCAGCCTTCGGAACGTATCCGATAGGAGTGATATCAGCGTCGACCTTGCCTTCGCAACGGTCGAGGATCCAGAGAAGAACGCGCATATTGTCACCGAATCCGGGCCAAATGAAGTGACCTTCGTCGTCGGTACGGAACCAGTTAACGTGGAAGATCTTGGGAGGATTGGGGATCTTAGTACCCATAGCGAGCCAATGAGCCCAGTAGTCGCCCATGTTGTAGCCGACGAAGGGACGCATAGCCATAGGATCGCGGCGAACTACGCCGACAGCGCCTGCTGCAGCTGCAGTTGTCTCGGAAGCCATGATAGAACCGACGAATGCGCCGTTCTGCCAGCTTGTGGACTGATAAACCAGGGGAGCTGTCTTTGCGCGGCGTCCGCCGAATACGATAGCGGAGACCGGAACGCCCTTCAGGCTGTTAAACTCGGAGGAGATGCAAGGACAGTTCTGAGCGAGAGCTGTGAAACGGGAGTTGGGATGAGCGCCGCATGTGGACTTATCCTTCTTGTCGTACTTTGTGCAGTCCCAAGGATTGCCCTTCCAGTCGATAGCGTTGCCGGGAGCGGGGGGATTGTCGTTGAGGCCTTCCCACCAAACTGTATTGTTCTTTGTATCGTGAACGACGTTTGTGAAGATAGTGTCGCGCATTGTTGTTGCAAGAGCGTTGGGGTTAGACTTGTCGTTTGTACCGGGAGCAACGCCGAAGAATCCATTCTCGGGGTTAACAGCGTAGAGCTTACCGTCTTCCTTATTTACACGGAGCCAAGCGATATCGTCGCCGACGCACCATACCTTGTAGCCCTTCTCCTGAAGCATCTTCGGGGGGATGAGCATAGCGAGGTTGGTCTTACCGCAAGCGGAGGGGAATGCCGCTGTAACGTACTTGATGTCGCCGTTAGGATACTCAACGCCGAGGATGAGCATATGCTCTGCCATCCAGCCCTCTTTGCGTCCGAGGTAGGAAGCGATACGGAGAGCGAAGCACTTCTTACCGAGAAGAACGTTTCCGCCGTAACCGGAGTTAACGGACATGATGGTGTTATCCTGGGGGAAGTGTGTGATATAACGGTTCTCCTCATCGATATCAGCACGGGCGTGAAGACCCTTGATATAGTCGGGGCTGTCGCCGAGAGCCTCAAGAACGTTGGTGCCAACGCGGGTCATGATGAGCATATTAAGAACGACGTAGATAGAGTCTGTGAGCTCGATACCGTACTTAGCGAAGTCGGAGCCTACGACACCCATGGAGTAAGGGATAACGTACATTGTGCGTCCCTTCATGGAGCCTGTGTAGAGAGCCTTGAGCTTTGCGTACATTTCATCGGGAGCCATCCAGTTGTTGATGTTACCTGCCTCTTCCTTTGTGGGGGTGCAGATGAATGTTCTGCCTTCAACACGGGCAACGTCATTGATAGCGGTGCGGTGGAGGTAGCAGTTAGGAAGGATCTCCTGGTTGAGCTTGATCATTTCGCCTGTGGAGCAAGCTTCTGCTCTGAGAGCTTCTGCCTGAGCTTCGCTTCCGTCGATCCAGACGATCTTATCGGGCTGAGTCATAGCAGCCATCTCGTCGATCCAAGACAATACATACTTATTGTTGGTCATAGTGGTATTCTCCTTATATTATTAAATTATTATTATTTTCAGTGTCGGGAAATCAATCCCTACCCATCTTACATTATACTATAAAATTTTTCGAAAAGCAAGAGAAAATCAAGAGAATTTTTTTGCAAATCCAACTTTTTACATATTATTCACTATTTCTGCGAAATCGCGAAGCGTCAGCTTTTCGCCCCGTATATCCTCGCGGAAGCCGCACTTGACGATGATCTCGGCGAGCTGAGCCTTCGAGTGAGTCTTGATCTCCGCGGAGAGGGCGTTTACCAGCGTTTTACGTCTCTGATTGAAGGTTGCTCGTATGACTTTGGTGAGCAGCTCCTCGTCCTTGCAGAATATCTCCTCTTTTTCCGCGGGAATGAGCGTTACCACTGCAGAATCGACGCTTGGCATGGGGTAGAAGCAAGATTTCGGGACGTCGAACAGCTTTTTGACCTTACCGTAGCGGGCGCAGGTGACGGTTATCGCGCCGTATTCCGAGGTTCCCGCCTCGGCGCAAAGTCTGTCCGCTACCTCTTTCTGGACCATGACCGTGATGCTCTCGAAGCTGACGCCGGATTCCAGCAGATGCATCAGAACGGGAGTGGTAATATAATATGGAAGATTTGCGCAGACGGCGACTCGTTTTCCCGCGAACTCCTCCTCGCAGAGCGCCTTGATATCCGTTTTCATGACGTCTCCGAAGATGACCTTGAGATTATCGTGGTGTCCTACCGTGGTCTCAAGCATGGGGGCGAGGGTGGTGTCGATCTCCACCGCCACTACCTTTTCGCACTTTTGGCACAAACAGTCGGTGAGCGTTCCGATACCCGGACCTATTTCCAGAGCGCAAAGACCTTCCGCGTTCTCCGCGATGTCCATCGGTACGCTGTCTCTGACAATAAAATTCTGCCCGAACTTCTTCTTAAATCCGAAGCCGAATTCCGCGCACAGCGCCTTTACAGTTGATATTTCCGTCAGTTTCATTATAAATATGACCGATCCTTTTGAATAATTTTTGATTTTGTATTGACAAACGTGAAAATGTGTGGTATAATAATAAAGCTGTAATTCAATACGCTGGTGTAGCACAGTGGCAGTGCAGCTGATTCGTAATCAGCAGGTCGTGCGTTCAAATCGCATCACCAGCTCCATGACCGACGGGTATCTTTGATGCCTGTCGGTTTTTGTTTTGTCTTCCTTCTCTTAGTATCTCTTAGTATAACATATTTTTTTTCGTTTTGCAAGAAATATTGATGGGTTTGAAAAAATATTTTGCCTGGACCTTTGTTTGCGTCGGTAATGAAAGCAAAGGACCGTCTTCGTGACGGCTCGATGCTTCTCGTATGAATACGCCACCGCGACTATCAAAAATACAAATCAAAACCGCCGCTTGGCACACCAAGCGGCGGTTAATTGCTGTTTGTGATTTAATATGCGACGTTAAATGCTTTTGAGAGCTTCTGCGTAATACGCCCAGTCTTTTCTGGAGAGGAAGTGCTTGCCGCCGCGAAGGTGGTATTTGATATCGCCTTCCGCGAAATAATCGCCGACCTCGGGCATTCTGTCGGGATGAACGAAGCCTGCCTTACCGTTCAGCTCCCAAGCGGGAGAAGCGGCGCAAGCGGAAAGGTAAGAGGATTCAGGGTCTGCCCATTCGTCCTCAAGAGCCGAGCCGAGGGCGACCTTCCTGGGAGCGACCGCAGCCACCAGCCAGTGCTGCTCGAAGGGCATCTCTTCCTCTTTATCGATATAATTCTGATAGTTATCGCAGAACCAGAAGGGGAAATTGTGGGTTATCTGACGGATTCTCTCGCCCTTCTTGCCTCTTGTGATGGAGTCGCCGGAGCAACCGCTGTTGTTTACGCACGCCATAGCAAAACGGGTGTCGAATGCCGCGCAGACCAGAGCGGTCTTTCCGAGGCGGGAGTGTCCGACGACGGCGACGTGCTCCTTGTCGCAGTAGTCTGCGGTCTGAAGGTAGTCCATTACTCTGCTTGCAGCCCAAGCCCACATTCTGATCTTACCCCAAGTGTACTTTTTGCGGTCGAACATAGGCGCGATGCCGCCCTTGAAGTCGTCTCTGCCGTCAAAGGCGATGTCGTTATAGTAAAGCTGGATGACCGCGCAGCCTGTGTCTATCAGCTCCTCGGTGGGATAGTATCTGTCGGGGACTTCGGGACGGAAGTTGATGAGGACGAAGGTCCTGCGGGGCTTATCGCTTATGGGGACGATCTCGGTTGCGGGGAAGGTGAACTCGCCGCAGTCCGTCTCAACGGTGAATGTGAGAGTCTTGGAAACGGCTTTTCCCGCGAAATCTGAATAGGGCATCTTGGCATCCTCGGAGACGACCTTCGTTTCCTTGGGCGCGGGGGGCGCGTAGCCGTACTCCTCGAGGCTGAGGATCTCAAGTATCTCCTGTCTTCTTTCTTCCCAGTTTTCTGCGGTGACCTGACGTCCGTCCGCGAATTTAAGAAGCTCGGGAAGCTTTCTTTCTTCTATAAGTTTTTCTATCATTGACATGTCTTTTGTTTCTCCTTTTATTTATAGTAAACAATATTTGGTTGATATTTAATGAATTACGCCATTTTATCGGCAAGCTGAGCTCCGCCGAGAATGTGGAAGTGCAGATGCTTTACGGACTGGCAGGCGTCAGGACCGCAGTTACTGATAACTCTGTAACCGTTTGTTATTCCCGCTTCCTTGGCGATTGCGGGGATCTTTTCGAATATCTTCGCTACGATAGCGCTGTTTTCGGGAGTGATGCAGTCAACGGACTCGATGTGCTCCTTGGGAATAACGAGAATGTGGACGGGCGCCTGAGGATTTACGTCGTAGAACGCGAGAATGTTATCGTCCTCGTAGGCTTTTTTGGACGGGATATCACCGTTTTTTATCATACAAAAAATGCAGCTCATTTTTACAAATAACTTCCTTTCTTTTGGGTAGTACCTTTTCAAAAACCTTTATTTTTGCGGGTACAGCTTGATTATATCATCATTTTTCCGATTTGTCAATAATCTGGAGCAGAACGGAGTTAAAAAATAAACTCAAGCAGTCTGAGGAAAACGTCCCAGAACTCCACTCTTTCAATGTCCTCGGTGACGGTGACGGGCAGTTCCTTCAAGGTCTGATCTCCAAGAACGTACCTGACCGAGCCGACAACGTCGCCCTTTTTCAGCGGCGCGGGTACGTTTTCGGGCAGAGTGACCACCCGCTCGATCTTGCCTGCGTTCTGCTTTTCGGTGACCAGCTCGAAGCTCTCGTAGCTTATACCGACGGTGTCGGACTTTCCGCCGATGACGTCAAGGCGGGAGGAGGCGTCGGCGGTGAAGCTTTCGAAGGCGTAGCTCGCAAATCCGAAATCAAAGAGCTTTTTGGCGATCTCGTTACGGCTGTCGCGGGTCGACGCCCCCATAACGACGCAGATGAGCTGCATACCGCCGCGCTTTGCCGAGGCGCTGATGCAGAACTTAGCCTTTGAAGTTGAGCCTGTTTTCAGACCGTTTGCGCCGCTGTAGAATCGGATAAGGCGGTTGGTGTTAGTGAGACCGAACTCGCCGTTTCGGATGCTGTCCATCCAGATCGTCGAGTATTCAAGGATCTTTGGGTGCTTGCTGATCAGCTCCGCGCTCATTATGGCGATGTCGCGGGCGCTTGTGACGTGGTTTACCGTATCGTCGTCCAGACCGTTGGTGTTTTCGAAATTGGTGTTGACCATTCCAAGCTCCGCGGCGCGCTTGTTCATCGCGGCGACAAAGCTCTCCTCGCTTCCCGCGATGTGCTCAGCAAGAGCTACGCAGGCGTCGTTTGCGGAGCTGACCACCACGCATTTCAGCAGCTCGTGGACGCTGAAGGTCTCGCCCGCTTCAAGGTAGACCTGCGATCCGCCCATGTTCGCCGCGTACTCGCTGACGGTCACGGTGTCGTCAAGGGTTATCTTCCCGCTGTCAACGGCTTCCATGACGAGGAGCATGGACATTACCTTGGTAACGGACGCGGGAGGCAGAGCCTGATCGGCGTTTTTTTCGTAGAGGACCGTGCCCGTTTCCGCTTCGATGAGAATGAGCGCTTTTGCGTCGCTCTCACCCTTGAATTCCGCGGCGAAAAGGGGGGAGAAAGGCGTGAGCGCCACCAGCATCAGAGAAAGCGCAAGAGCTGCGGCAAAAGTTTTAAAAAGCTTATTTTTCATTGTTTTCTTCCTTTCGGTTTTTTGTTTACATATATATTCGAAAAAAAGAAAAATAATGAGGAGTGGGGGATTTAAAATTTTGTTTTTATTTTTTGTTTGTGTAAGACGGTTATTTTGCTTATATTTTAATATTTTTTTCCGCATCTTTCTTCCTTTCTTTCGGGAAAGAAAGAAGAAAGACGCTCCAGAAAGAAGAAAGAAAGCCCGTGGTATATTTTTGACGGCTCGCTGAAAATCCTCGCGTAACACACTCCGTGTGCTCGGATTTTGGGTACATGAAATACTGCCGAGTTGCTCCCGCAACACACTAAAGCAGGGAAAAATATTTGTACAGCTTGTTACTTAAATTTCCGCAAAGGCTGGCGAATATTTCGGGCTTTTTTCGTTAGAAAAAAGTTTCGACTGTGTCGAAAAGAAATATTCGAGGGTGATACCCGTATATGTTCACACAAGGTACACGGTATCACTGCTACCGCAACACCCTAAAGCATCAAATCAAGCGAAAAACGGATAAAACACCCCGAAAATGCGAGTGTTTTACGAGCATTTTTGTAGAAATGATCGCAGTAGTATCCTTTTTTACAACCCAAAATTCGCTCCTGCTTTTGAGCGAATTTTCAGTAGATGTTCGCACCCGTTTCTTTTTGCTTTCTTTGGTCACTTTCTTTCCTTTTTCTTCGGAAAGAAAAAGAGAAAGAAAGTAACGTAGAAATTTCCACGCAAGTTATTATAATATTTACAAAAATTTATTAGTAAGTCTTAAATTATATTATATAATAATTGTGTATAACATAGAATTAACTACCATAAAAACTATAAAACACATTTGCAAACCGAAAGGAAACTCTTTTAATGGGATTTTTCACAAAGCTTTTCGGCACTTACAGCCAAAGACAGATAAAAAGAATAACATCAAAGGTTAATCAGATAGAAGCCCTTGCGGACAAATATTCAGCCATGACGGACGATGAGCTGAGAGCTACCACCGATATCCTCAAAAAGCGCCTTGCAGAGGGAGAAACGCTTGACGATATCCTCGTCGACGCCTTCGCGGCGGTCAGAGAGGCGGCAGACAGAGTTCTGGGCAAGCGCCCCTTCAGAGTTCAGCTCATGGGCGGTATCATTCTCCATCAGGGACGTATCGCGGAGATGAAGACGGGTGAAGGTAAGACGCTGGTAGCAGTTCTTCCCGCGTACCTCAACGCTCTGTCGGGAAACAGCGTCCACATAGTAACGGTAAACGAATACCTCGCCCGCGTCGGAGCGGAGGAGATGGGCAGAGTTTACGGCTTTATGGGTCTGACCACGGGACTTATCGTCCGCGACCAGAAAAAAGAAGAGAAGCAGGCGGAATACAACTGCGATATCATATACGGCACGAATAACGAGTTCGGATTCGACTACCTCCGTGACAATATGGTCATATACAAGGAGCAAAAGGTCCAGCGCGACCACGCCTTCGCTATCGTTGACGAGGTTGACTCTATCCTCATCGACGAGGCGAGAACTCCCCTTATCATTTCGGGCGAGGGAGACGAGCCTACCGATATTTACGCTCAAGCCTGCAAGTTCGTTCGCGGACTGCGCGAGTATAGAAAAAAGGAGATCGACTCAAAGACCATCGACAAAAAGGTGGAGGAGGAGTACGATTACACAGTGGACGAAAAATCACGTTCCACCGTCCTTACCTCTGCGGGAGTTGAAAAGGCGGAGAGCTTCTTCGGTATAGAGAACCTTTCCGATCCCGAGAATTCCGCCCTCGCTCACCAGATAAATATGGCGATAAAAGCCAGAGCCATCATGCACAGAGACGAGGACTATATCGTCGATCAGACGGGCAAGGTGATCATAGTTGACACGTTTACGGGACGTCTTATGCCGGGACGCCGCTTCAGCGACGGGCTTCATCAGGCTATAGAGGCGAAGGAGAACGTCAAGATAGAGAAGGAGAGCAAGACGCTCGCTACTATCACCTTCCAGAACTATTTCCGCCTTTACGGAAAGCTTTCGGGTATGACGGGTACGGCGCTTACCGAGGATATGGAGTTCAGAGAGATATACGCTTTGGATGTCGTTGAGATACCTACGAACAAGCCCATGATAAGAAACGATATGCCCGACGCGGTGTACCGCACGGTGGAGATAAAATATAACGCTATCTGCGATCAGATAGAGGAGTGTCACAAAAAAGGACAGCCGGTTCTGGTCGGTACGGTCTCCGTTGACAAGTCCGAGCTGATCTCCAGAATGCTGCAGAAGCGCGGTATTCCTCATAAGGTGCTGAACGCAAAGCATCACGAAAAAGAGGCTGAGATAGTCGCCGCCGCAGGTAAGAAGGGCGCCGTCACCATCGCTACTAATATGGCGGGACGCGGTACGGACATCATGCTTGGCGGTAATCCCGAGCACATGGCGAAGAAGGAGATGCGCTCTCTCACCGATCCTCAGACAAATCTGCCGCTGTACGACGACGATATGATCGGCGCGGCTGTGGGCTCTTCGGTCAACGTCAGCGATGAGGTGCTGAAAGCCAGAGAGGTCTATAAAAAGCTTTATGAGAAATATAAGAACGAGATACAGCCCGAGGCTGACCTTATCAAGTCTTTAGGCGGTTTGTATATCATCGGTACGGAGCGTCACGAGAGCCGCCGTATCGATAACCAGCTCCGCGGACGCGCGGGACGTCAGGGCGACCCCGGCGCCAGCTGCTTCTTCCTCTCTCTTGAGGACGACCTTATGCGTCTGTTTGGAAGCGAGCGTATAGTCGGAGTAGTGGATAAGCTTGGTATAGGCGAGGAGCGTATATCCGCGGGAGTTATTTCCGGTGGTATCGAGAGAGCTCAGAAGCAGCTTGAGGGACAGAACTTCCAGCGCAGAAAAAACGTCCTCAGCTACGACGACATCATGAATGAGCAGCGTAAGATAATCTACAAGCAGAGAAACGAGGTCCTTGACGGAGCCGATATCAGCGAGAAGATACAGTCTATGATCAGGACGGTCATAAGCGAGGCAGTAGCCCGCTTCCTGCCCGAGGACGAAAAAGAGGATTGGAAGCTCGACGAGCTTCGCAGTTATTTCTTAGGAGTGCTGTGTGATAAGGACAGTCTTAGATATACGGACGAGGAGCTTGAAAAGCTTGAAGCAAAGGATGTTGAGGCTTACCTTATCGAGAGGGCTGAGGAGCGTTACGAAGAGCGCAAGAAGATGTTCGGCGACGACCTGAAGGAGGTCGAGCGAGTCATCCTTCTCGGAAGCGTCGACGCTCAGTGGATCGAGCATCTCGACGCTATGGACGACTTGAAGGGCGGTATCAGCCTGCAGGCGTATGCTCAGCGTAACCCTATAAACGAGTTCCGTATCGAGAGCGGAGATATGTTCGATATCATGATCTCCGAGATCAGGGAAGAGACTATGCGTAAGCTTCTCACCGTCTTCCCGGCTTCCGCTATTCAGCGTAAAGAGGTCGCCAGAGTGACCTCAGTTAGCGCTAACGCCGCTGAAAATTTCAAAGATAATTCCAAGGCTGAAAAGGGTAGCCGTACTACCGTTATCAGACGCGGAGGCGTCGCTAAAAACGCCGCTTGCCCCTGCGGCAGCGGTAAAAAATTCAAACAATGCTGCGGTAAAGGTTTGTTCTGAGTTACATTCTCGTTAAAAGAGAAAAACGCGCTTTTTGAAGGGGAAAACGGTCGCTTTTGAAAAAGCTCCGCAAAACTTCTTTTCCGCCGACACCAGAAGGCATCGGCGGAAAAGAATTCGTATGGTGTTTCCTTCGGAAATCGTCCGCGCTCCCCATTCAAGCAAGAGCACACATCATCTCACCCACAAACAAGGAAATCCTACACTTAATTTCTTGCTTTAGGTAGTTGCGGGAGCAACTCGGCAGTATTTCATGTGCGAAAAACCGCGAGCCTGCTTATGCGAGCGCGTTTCGGCGAGCCGTTAAAAATCTACCACGGTCTTTCTTTCTTCTTTTTGCGAGCATTTATCTTCTTTCTTTCTCGAAAGAAGGAAGAAAAACGCGAAATCTATATAAAAAGAAATTTAATAGAAAAATAACAAAATTTACTCAAATAAAAAAATCTACCCAAACAAAAAAACTTACTCAAAAAATCATTTAAAAAGGAAAAAATCAATGAGACTTGGCTGGCTATTTCTCGGTCTTCTGTTTATGTTTTATCTACCCGTGGGGAGCATAACAGTGCTTCCGCTTGCGGGATTTCTGCTCATGCTTTTCGCAGTCGATAGGCTCGGAAAATTCGAGCAGGTATTCGGAAAAGCAAAATACGTTCTGTACGGAGCGATACCCGTGTCCGCTGTAATGCTGGGATTTCAGATCTGGCAGGGGGCGGCGGGGGAGAGCTTCCCCGCGTACGCAAACACAGTCTACATAATTTCCAGACTGCTATGCGAGATGTGCGAGATGGGAGTGATGTTCTTCATATACCTCGGAGTACGGCGGCTGGGTGAGAACACAGAGGTGGGAACGCTGACCAAACAGCCGGGCAGAAATATGGCGGTAATGTTCGTGTTCTTTCTGGTCGAGGTGGTGTTTTCAGTCCTCAACCTTACGGTCCCCGACATTTTCGAGGGCTTTGAGATAGTCAAGCTCTACCCCTTCGCCATCGGACTTATCTGGAGAGGTCTGAACGTGCTTATGATCTTCACCTGCCTGATGAAGATCGCCCCCGTTTCGGAAGAGGAGATAAGGGCACAGGAGGAAAGGATAGCCGAGGAGGAGCGTCTTGAACAGCTCCGCCTTGCGAGAAAAGCAAAGCTCCAAAAACATAATAAAAATAAGAAATAAAGAGAGGAGAAGATGGACGGTATGTTTGAAGAAAGAAAGATGCCGAGAGTTACGGATTTTACGCTGCTGATAATAGGCGCGCTGTTTATGATAAATCCTATGATAGCCTTTGTGGACGTTATTCCGGACTTTTTCGGCTGCGCATTAATAGTGTACGCTCTTCACAGGCTCAGCTCCGTTTCTCCCGAGCTTGAAGAAGCAGAGAAATATTTCAAATATATGATATTTGCGTCTGCGGGCAGAGTGCTGATACTGTTTGCAAATCCGGGCTTTGACGACGTCATGCTGCTGACGATGGCTATGGTATTCGGAGTCATCGACGTTGGTATAATGCTGGCGGGAATGCCGGCGTTTTACGAGGGACTGGCGTATCTGAACGTACGTTACGGAGGAAAGGCGCAGGAGATGCCCGAATTCAAGATAGTCGGTATCGCGTTTATCGGAGCGAGAGGATTTTTGTCGATGCTCCCGTATATTGAGTCGCTCATGATAGAGGAGCAGACGGACGAATCAATAAGCGCAGCGGTGGACGAGCTGGCGACGGGAAGCTATACTCTGCTTCTTATGCTGGTGAACGTGGTAGTCACGCTGATATTCGCGGCGTTCTGGATAGTAATGCTCTGGACTTATCTCAGAGCGTTCATAAAGGACAGGGAATTTTGCGAGCGTGTTTACGCCGCTTACGAGGAAAAGAATCACAAGGAGCCCGAATTCTTCCTCAGACGCACCCTGCTTTTCGCCGTTAAGATCCTTATGTGGAGCGCGCCGTTTCTGTTCGACCTTCTCGGCGACGGAAAGAACGTCATTCCCGACGTTATCTTCGCCGTGGGCGCGGTCTGGGCGGCGTGGATACTGCGAAAACGCTTCGAGGATATGAAGCCCGTTATGATAAGCGGCGCTGTCTATGGAGTTTTGTCAGTAGTCAACTTCTTCGTTTATAACGGCTTTATGCAGAAGCGTTTCTTCGCCAGATTCGATATGGTGCTGATCCGTTTTGCCTCGGAATACTACGTCGCTATAGCGTTTTCGGTCATTGAAACCGTCGCGCTGATAGTCTTTGCGTACTATCTCCGCCGCGTGTTTATGCCTATGGTGGAGACTCATTCGGTTCAGATAGTTCCGAGGGAGTTCGTCAGAAGCGCGCGTAATAACGAGATATACGTACAAAATTCCCATAAGCTTCTTAACGCTTATACCGCTCTTCTTGTGACCGTTGCGGTTTCGGGCACCGGACTTACGGCTTTACTTTTGCCCTTTCCCGAATATCATTTAATTCATACCGCGTTTAATATCGCGTTCTTTGTGGTATCTCTCGTCCTTACGTCCAGAATGGAAAAGGGTATTCTCGCCAGATACGAAAGAGCGAGTGATGTGTGATTTGGTGGGAAATATCCCGAGGGATGTATTTATTTTTGCGGTCATATCGCAGGGATTTTATTTGAGTAAGTTTTATAGTTTTTCTATAAATAGTTCTTTTAATATAGATTTCGCGTTTTTCTTCCTTCTTTCGAGAAAGAAAGAAGAAAAATGCTCGCAAAAAGAAGAAAGAAAGACCGTGGTAGATTTTAAGCGGCTCGCTGAAAATTCGCTCAAAAAGCACGAGCGAATTTTGGGTACATGAAATACTGCCGAGTTGCTCCCGCAACTCCACAAGATAGGAAATAATTCGTTTGCGACGATGGCTTTTGCTGTCTTCGTAAACGAAGTTCTTTGCGGCTTGCCGCAGGCACGCGAGCTTTCATTTCAAGAAAGCGCGTACTTCTTAGAAAGGAGCGCAACATGTCGGAATTCGCGCATTTGCATTTGCATAGTGAATATAGCCTGCTTGACGGGGCGTGCCGTATCGCGGAGATAGCGAAGAAAGCGAGATCCGAGGGACATACGGCGGTAGCGATAACGGACCACGGAGTCATGTACGGCGCGGTAGCGTTTTACAAGGCGTGCAAGGAAGAGGGCGTCAAGCCCATAATCGGATGCGAGGTCTACGTTGCCAAAAGAACGCGCTTTGACAAGGTCTACAGCGAGGACGCGGAGTCGCACCATCTGGTTTTGCTCTGCAAAAACGCGACGGGCTACAAAAACCTCATAAAAATGGTCTCGAGAGCCTTCACAGAGGGCTTTTATATCAAGCCGAGAGTCGATAAGGAGCTTCTGAAAGAGTACAGCGAAGGGCTTATCGCTCTTTCCGCCTGCCTTTCGGGCAGGATACCGTCGCTGATACTCAGCGGTATGCCGGAGACAGCGGCGAAGGAAGCGCAGGAGCTTCAGGACATCTTCGGAGAGGGCAACTTCTATTTGGAGCTGCAGGATCACCGTCTCGAAGAGCAGAAGAGGGTGAACGCAGGTCTGAAGAAGATCGCGGAGCGTCTGAACATTCCGCTGGTCGCCACAAACGACGTTCATTATCTGAACAAAAGCGACGCCGAGACCCAAGCCATAATGATGTGCATCCAGACCAACTCAAAGATCACCGACGCCAAGAGCATCGGCTTTGAGACCAACGAGTTTTACTATAAAAGCACCGAAGAGATGAAGGCGCTTTTCCCCGACGTTCCAGAGGCGATAACCAACACGGCGAAGATAGCGGAGCAGTGCAATTTCGATTTCTCCTTTGGTAAGTACCTTCTCCCGGCTTTTGAGACGCCCGACGGCACCCCACCCGCGGAGTATCTTGAGAAAATGACGATGCGGGGGTTCGATGAAAGGGTATCAAGGGGCGACGTAATCTTCAGCGAGAGCAACTCCGAGCAGAGCTACCTGGACAGAATAAAATACGAGCTTGAGGTCATCATTTCGATGGGTTACGCGGAATACTACCTCATAGTAAACGATTTCGTCGGCTTTGCAAAGAGATCCGGCATCCCCGTCGGTCCCGGAAGAGGCTCGGGCGCGGGAAGTCTGGTGGCGTACTGCCTCAGGATCACGGACGTGGATCCGATGAGATACGGACTGCTCTTTGAGCGTTTCCTCAACCCCGAGCGAGTCAGTATGCCCGACTTTGATATAGATTTCTGCTACATCCGCCGCGACGAGGTCATAAAATACGTTACGGAAAAGTACGGAAGCGAGCGGGTCTCACAGATAATAACCTTCGGTACTATGGCGGCGAAGGCGGCTCTGCGCGACGCGGCGAGAGCTATGGGTATGCCGTACAGCGACGGCGACGCGGTAGTCCGCGCCATGCCGAAAAAGTACGGAGTAAGCCTTGCGGACGCGGAGAAGACCAAGGAGTTTTCAGAGATCGCCAACGTCACTCCCGAGATGCGCCGTCTGGTCAACACCGCCAAGCACCTCGAGGGTATGCCCCGCCACGCGTCAACTCACGCCGCAGGCGTGGTCATCAGCGACAGGGACATCTCCGATTATGTTCCGCTGGCGCTCAGCGGCGAGATGCGGGTAACGCAGTACGATATGGATACGGTGGCGGAGCTGGGACTTTTGAAGTTCGACTTCCTTGGGCTCAGGACGCTGACCGTCATCTCCGACGCGGAGAAAATGATACGTTCATCTGACCCGCAGTTCGATATTTCGTCTATTCCCGAGGACGACGCCCCTACCTTTGATATGCTGAAGAGCGGTCAGACCACGGGCGTGTTTCAGCTTGAATCGGGGGGCATGAGACAGATGCTCACCACCTTCCGTCCAAACTCAATAGAGGACATAATGATAGCACTTTCCATGTACCGCCCGGGACCTATGGAAGCTATACCGAAGCTGATAGAAAACCGCAAAAAGGGTAAGGTCGAATACGCTATCCCCGCCCTTGCGGAGATACTTGACCAGACCTACGGCTGCGTAGTCTATCAGGAGCAGGTCATGCAGATATTCAGACGGCTGGCGGGTTACTCCTTCGGGCGCGCGGATATCGTACGCAAGGCTATCTCGAAAAAGAAGCCGGAGGTCATCGCAAAGCAGCGAGAGGACTTCCTCGAGGGCTGTAAAAACAACGGTATCGAGGAGCAGAAGGCGGCGGAGCTTTTCGACGAGCTGGTAAGCTTCGCGGGCTACGCCTTCAATAAGAGCCACGCCGCCTGCTACGCCGTGGTGGCGTACAGGACCGCTTACTTGAAGACTCATTATCCCGCGGAATTTTTCGCGTCTATCATGACCAGCGAGCTGAATAACCGCCCGAAGCTTTCGCAGTACATGGGCGAGGCGGCGAAATACGGCATAAAGCTGCTTCCGCCCTCCATAAACGAAAGCGGAGTGGATTTTTCCGCCCGCGGAAGTAACATTCTGTACGGTCTTTCCGCCCTTAAAAACGTGGGGATCGGCTTCGTCTCCCGAATCATCGAGGAGCGCGAAAAGGGAGGCCCTTACCGCTCGTTCACCGATTTCTGCGAGCGTCTTTACGCCCGCGATTTCAACAGAAAACAGGTAGAAACTTTGATCAAAGCGGGAGCTTTCGGCTGTTTGGGGTTATATCGAAGCCGTCTTATCGAGAAATACGACGATATAATCACGTCGATCTCCGAGCGCAGAAGAGTCAACGTCACGGGACAGCTTAATCTCTTCGCGGGGCTGGGCGGCGAGGACGGCGCGCCGCAGGACGAGTTCCCCGATATTCCCGAATATCCGCTGAAAACTCTGCTGTGTCTTGAGTACGACGCCTCGGGAATGTACTTTTCGGGTCACATAACCGACGAATATTCCGAGAACGAGAAGGATATCGGAACGGTGTCCATCGCCTCGGTCATCGCGTCCTTTGACGAGATCTCGCCTACGGGCGCGTATCGCGAGGGCGAGAGCGTGGCGATCCACGGAATAGTCCGTTCAAAGGAGATCAAGACCACCCGCGCGGGGGACGCTATGATATTCGCCGTTCTTGAGGACCGCACGGGGGAGATGGAGATACTCGTCTTTCCGAAGATGTTCATCGAGTACAACCCGATGATAATGCCCGAAGAGGTGCTGGCGGTCTACGGAGACATCTCCGTCCGTGAGGAAGAGGCGCCAAAGCTCCTGGTCAAACGCATCGCGCCCATGCGCCCGAATAAGTCGTACACCCACCGACCTTCCCCCTTTGCCGATCTTGTAAATTCGGTAAATGAGAAGCGTCTTGCGCAGAACAAGTATTACGCGGATAACGCGGACAAGCCGAGGCAGACTCAGTCCGCCCCGAACGCGCCCGCCAAAACCGTTTCAAACGCACCCGCAACTCTGCAAAAGCCGCAAAAACCGCAAAATACGCAGGAGCCTCAAAAGCCGAAGAAGCCCTGCAAGCTTTACCTGCGCGTCAGCAGTCTTGAGAGCAAGGAAGCAAAGCGCGCTATGGCGATAGTTCTGATCTTCCGTAACGAGGACGCCCCTTCCGACGCGGACAGTCCCGTCTTTTTCTACGAGACCGAGACGGGAAAGTACCTTTCCCGCGCCGATATGAAAACCGAGGCTTCCGATTTCGTTATCGGTCAGCTGAAGGCTATCCTCGGAGAAGAGAATGTGATAGCGCGGCAGTGAACGGCGGTACGTCCGATACAGATACGGTCAGATACGCTGATTAAAATAAAAACGCCCCCGACGGAATTTTCGTAATTCTCCGTCGGGGGCGCGTTTGTTATTATGTATTTTACATTCCGAGGATCTTTTCGGGGATGCTTACGGCTTCGCTTTTCGCCTTGGCGAGGTCGTCCTCGGAGATGCCGAGAACGCCGCAGAGATATTTAACTACCGCGCCGCCCATGACCTTTACTCCCTCGGGGGTGTTGAAATGAGTCATATCGCTTCGGCAGGCGTCGGGAATGTCCTTCGTTACGGCGTAAAGATCGTTGATCAACGTACCGCTTCCCTCAAGAACGGAACGCGCGATGGCGTTGTATTCCTCGATGTCGCTGTTGCGGCGCTTGAAATCCCCCTTGTAGCCCTCTTCATTTACGGCGGTCGAGGTGGCGAAAATGATCTTTGCGTTGGGGTACATCATTTTAAGACGCTTGTTGATCCTTTCGATGAAGCTTTCGTAAGCGGATTTCGGTGTGAGGGGATCGTCTCCGAATATTCTGATAACGTCCCAAAGTCCCGCGTTCCAATGAACAGCGTCCACCTCTGCGGGCCACGCGCCCTTGGCTTTCCATTCGTGGGCGAAACGCAGGGTGTACTCCGCAAATCTGCAGTTTTCCGTTGGCGAATAGACCTCTGCCACGCCCTCAAAGGCTTCCTTTACGTATTTTTCATAACCGAGACGGATGGAATCTCCGATAAGCACTATCTTTTTCATAACACAAATTATCCTTTCGTTATTCAGTTATTCTTCTGTCGTCGAGCAGCATCTGCGCGCCGTCGAACGCCTCGATGCCGTACATCACGAGGTTGTCCATCTCACCCGCAAGCGAGATAACGTGTGTTCCTCTGCCGCGAACGTTCCGTATAGTTATGTTGTAGGTCTCGTCCTTCGTCGCGTGGCGGGTGCCGTAGATACGGTTGTCTCCGACGCGGACGGCGTATATTCCGCGGTCCATACGCTCGCATTCCGCAGAGGTGTCATACACCCCGTCGATGAGAATGTCGTGGAGCTTTATGTCGCCTTGATTCAGCAGTCTTACGTTCGTGCAGTACGCCGCGGTACGCACGTTTCGTACCGTTACGTTGAAGATATCGCAAGGCAGACCGTCAACCCCGAAGGTCTTCTCCAGATTTCCGTTCAGCGCGGTGAGAGCGACGGAATCGTCCTCGGTGAAGCCCGTGATATTTTCAATGACTATGTCGTGACAGCCTTGGCGCAGGTCAACTCCGTCGGAGTTCTTGACCAGCACGTCGTTGTAAGCCGCGCGCTTTAACCCGTGATAGACGTTTCCTTGCGGATCGACGGCGGTGTCGTTTGAGCAGAAATGCACGTTCCCGACGTAGCCGTTTGAGCAGTAAACAAAGTTCAGCGCCCACCATCTCTGGTTTATGCAGGATATATCCGAGACCTTAAAGCCTTCAACGTTGGTGAAGAGCAGAAGATTGTTCTTCCAGATGGGCGGACGTCCGTCCTTCAACTGATTTCTTTCGGAAAGACCGTTGTATTTTCCGCCGTCCAGTACAGCCGCGCCGCGTCCTATGATACTGATATTACGGTCGGTGCCCGCGGGAGTTTTGCCTATATCCGAGCCGTGATTTTCGTTTACGAACATATTACAGAAGCTATCGTCAGCCATTCTGAGCTCGCAGTTTTCAAGAATGAGAGTGAAGTTTGAGGGAAGACGTATCTCTCGATCGATCTCCCACGCCCCGCTTATGACAGCCGTACGGCTCCCATCGTCGATCGCAGAGCTGATCATTGACGTAATGTATCCGCTTCCGTTTTTCTGATATTTTTTCTCAGACATTTTCACGATTCCTTTCTTACGCAAAATATCGGCTTGTGTGTATTATAACACAGATCCGCGGATTTTTCAAGTCTTTTGTGAATAAGGGCGCAAGATAAAGTCGTTTTTCTTCCGATGCGCGGCAAGCGGGATCATCGGCTTTTTCTTTTACAGATCCTGAAAATGCCGATGCCGATAAAAATAACGCTGATCAGCAAAAGCGATATCAGGCATATCATGTAGATATTTCCTTCCAAATACTGCTGCCAATCGTTAAAGTTCACTTGATATGAGCTCCCGTTCTCGCCGAACAGTATATCCACCGCGTATTCCGAGAAATAATAGATCACCGTGCTCAAAGCGATGCAAATACCGGTTTTTATAAAAGCATCGAAGCGAAGGGCGGAGATGACGGCGCAAAGGATCACGGGAGTGAAGGCGTAGCAGGTGATCAGCAACGATGAGCCGAGCATAAAGGAATGTCGGGCGCTGATATTCAACAGCAGCAAAACGGTCAGAATACAGCTTGCAGTAAAGGAGATCACAAACTTAAAGCGGGATATGCGGGTTTCAGACAGTAAGAGGGGAACAAACAAAAGATCGTAACCTATCAAAATGCCGATGCAGGCAGTCAAGAACCAAGATAAGTCACCGGTATATACCGCGCAGGCGAACAAGAGCAAACAGATGGAGAGGTACGTTGAAATGCAAAAAGCAAGCAGTCTCTTCGATCTGAAAAAATAGGTCACCGTGGGCACGAACGTGTAGGCGCAGATAAGCGCGGTCAATACGATAAAGAACCAGGACAGAGTTCGGCTCACGGCGAGATTGCAGACAAAACAGGTCAGGAGCGCGACGGCGTAGGATACGGTCGGTATCCAAAACCACGCTCCGCGGATCGCGCGGAACTTCCGCGCTTCGCCCTTGATCTTCCTTGAATCCGTATCGGTCGAGGCGGTGATGAGTTCGTGTTCGCTGATATCAAGGACACGGCAAATATCGGAGATCATGGTAATGTCGGGATAGGAGACACCCCGCTCCCACTTGCTTACCGCGCCCTCGGTAACGAACAGCATTTCCGCCAGGTCCTTTTGAGAATAGTTTTTTTCGGTTCGTTTGTTTTTTATGAACGAACCGAATGTTTTTTTATCAGTCATATTTGCGACCGTTCCTTTCTTACAGAAAAAGGCGTGTTTGAAAGCTTGTTTTAAAGCTTGACCGCTCGATGTTATTATACGGCAAGCAAGGCGGATTGTCAATGGACTGTTAAGCCACCCCGCATTTTTTCGATATATCTGATCGGAATTCGGGTTTGTGGGTTAGATGATTTCCCCCGTCAAAGGCTGATCTGACCGAAAGAGCGCAAACGGATCGCAATACTGTTTTACGAGTACAAATCAATAACAATCTTTTCATAGTCGCATCTCGCTTTTGGTTACATTATAGCATGAATTTTATTATTTGTAAAGAGTGATGTATCGGCTACGCCGAAGTGATGTTATGGCTTCGCCATAGTGATATATTGCTCCTTCGTCGCAAAGTGATGTGATGTGTTCCTTACTCACGCGCGAAGCGCGCATCACGTTCCGCGTAAGCGGAACACTTAGTTAAAAAAGCCTAATTTGTCTGGTAGACAAATTAGGCTTTTTTGTTGCCTTAAACGAGCGAAAAGGTGTCTGAACAAGGGTAATTGCGAACAAAAGGTGTCCGGATTTTATTTTTCTGCATCGCGAAAAATTGGTATTTGTTTAAATCGTTTCGGAAATCCATTTCTTCGCCCAAGAAAACAATGTTTCGGACATCGAATTGAAATCTACCGTTCCGCCATTTTTCAAGATCAAAAAGGTGTCAACGATAATCCTTTCATGATTCGAAACAACATCTCGTAATTCACTTTGATGTTTTACATATTGGCCGATTTGCTTAAAAGCGATAGCCTGAACAACAAAAGACGCGGATTTATACAATCCTTTCAAAATATCCTCGCTCTTTTCGTGCACCATATTGTGAACGCATCCGTGATAAATATTGCAAGCACCGATTTTGATTGCTCTGTTAACGGCGGTTTCATCAACAACTTTAACCACCTCATCAAGGCTTCCCTTGATTGGTGTAGTATCGTGGCAAAATTGAAAAAGATCGGAAGGCTCCCAATCAAGAAGCTCATTCTTTCCTGAAACAAAACCGCAAATCAGTTCTCTGTTGGGAAGGGTATCTAACATTGTATTGTATTTTTGAATGTCAGTGACGGACAGTTGATTGAGTATAACGACAACATCAATATCGCTTGTTTCGGTTGCTTCACCGCGACCGTAGCTGCCCTGTAATCCCACAAACCATACGCGCTCTCCGAAAGTATCGTTTAAGATATTAAGAAATCTATTTATCCAGTCGTTAATATCAATCATTTGGTGTTCTCCTTTGCTGTTTTGCAAGATGCAATCAGCATAACTCGCAACGAAGTACATTTGGAGGATAGCGTTTTGAATGTCTGCTCATCGATATATTTTGTGCGATAAAGCAATTCAAGCCAATACCCCGTTTCGCTTGCTTCTTTGAGTGCAATTTCAAATTTTGATATAAAATCCTTAGTACCTTGTGCGTATTGCGCTTCGTGAATATTCGCACCAATCGAGGTGCCACTTCTGCCAATTTGATTCGCGATAATCGTTTCGTGATTTGCCTTTAAATATTTAACGAGGTTTATGATGTCAACAGAAAAGTCCATTGATAATTCTACAAGTTTGTTTTCTTTCATGGCGCACCTCCTGTTGTCGTTATTATATCACAATTTTGGTTGTTTGTCAAATGATGCATCGTCTGCGGCGATATGATGTTTTTCGCTACGCTCAAAATGATGTTGCTCGTTTCACTCGCAATGATGCGATGTTTGCCTCATGTGCCCGCAGGCACACATCATTCGCGTCAGCGTTCATCATTAGGCGAAGCCGTCATCATTTGCCGAAGGCAAACATCATTCAAAAAACGCACCTTTGTCGGTAGACAAAAGTGCGTTTTTTGTTGGTGGGAGCGGGTGGATTCGGACCACCGAAGTCAGTGACAACAGATTTACAGTCTGCCCCCTTTGGCCGCTCGGGAACGCTCCCGTATGGAGCTGGTGATCGGAGTCGAACCAACAACCTGCTGATTACAAATCAGCTGCTCTGCCATTGAGCCACACCAGCATCGTATTCAATTGACGAGTGATATTATAACATATTTTTTTTCGTTTGTCAATAGGTTTTTGAAAAATAATTTTAGTTTTTTGTTTTTTGTTCAAAAGGGGCGTTTTTTTGCGTACGGATTTACTCGCGCGAGACGTGAAAATGATTGACATACGCTTCGCGGTGTGATATAATGCTCTCAGAAGCATTTTTATCGGATTGCAAAATCAAAATGCGGTTCGGCTCAAGAAAGGAACGGTCATAATAATGAAGACAATAAAGATACTCAGAGCAGTAGTGATCTTATTGCTTGCGGTCGTGGTAGGTCTGTACGTTTACGAGGTCGCGGCGCTCAAAAAGGATCCTACGGAAAATCTTATGCGGATCGCGATAATAATCGCGGGACTGGTCATAACCTTGATCCGTCTCAGAGTCTCCCGTCCCCGCAGGTCGCTGGATTATTACGAGGCGCAATATCAGAAGGTGCTCAGAAACGCCTTTGCCGACTCGGTATTCGACCGCAAGAAGCTTCTTTGCGCAGTCCGTCTTTATAATGAAGATAACTTCCGCAAGGCCGCGAAGTATCTGGTCCAGCTTCAGCCGAAATGCCGTCAGCCCGACGATTATTACGCCGTCGGTATGTTCCTTGCGCTGATATATACCGATCTCAGTCTTTACGATCAGGCTGTGATGATGTATCACCATCTGATCGGTATGAACCTTGTCTCCACCACCCTTTACGGCAATCTGGGTTACGTCTATTCGATGATGGGCGATGACGAAAAGACTCTTAGCTGTTACTCCGCGGCTCTTGATCTGGACCCCAAAAACGCTTACGCTCAGCACAATATCGCCAACTTCTATTTCGATAAGCGCGATTTCGAGAACGCCATCGAAAACGCAAAGAAGGCTTTGGAGCTTGACAGCAAGCTTCGTCCCGCCGCGACGCTTCTCGCGATAATCTATTCTCTGGAGGAAAACAAGGAGGAGGCGGAAAGATATTTCCACCTTGCCATCACCTGCGGCGAAAAGCCCGATCATCTGAGAGCGGTTATAGAGGAGTACCGAAAGGGCGCGGCAGAGGCGGAAGAGGAAGAGTAAAGGTAAAAGGCGAGTTCCCGCAAGAAAGGATTTGTTATACACATGATATTTCAACCAAAAAAAGACGCGAGAAAAGCGTCGGTGACCACAGTTTTGCTATTTGCCGCGGGCGGAACGATGTACTTTACGGGTGAGTTCGTTTCGGGCTTCCGTATGTTCTTTCAGTTCTCGGCGCTGGCGCTGATAGCTCTTGGAATATATCTTATGTCCCGTTATCTGCTGACGGATCACAGATACGTCATTTCCGACATTGAGCGCAGAGGGGACGAGGTCGCGTTTTCAGTGGTAAGGGTGACGGGTAACCGCGAAAACGTCATGGCGAGCTTTGATTTTGCCGATATCTACGCCTTTGAGCAGATTGGTCTGAAAGAGTTCGAGACGAAGCACGGAAGGGTGAATAAGGTCTATAACTACTGTCAGAATTACCGTCCTGAGGCGCCTTACCGTATGGGTATAAGCTTTAACGGAATGAAGATCGTTTTGGTCATAGAGGCGGACGAGGCTTTGGCGCAGGAGATCAGGGCAAGGCTGACGGAGGATACTGACGTTTGATCATATTTAATTTTAACGTATTGAAGGGCGACCGATGGTCGTCCTTATTTTAGGTGCGCTGTGAGTTTAGGGCGAACATATACGAGCGCACCCACTCGAAGTTTTCTTTTCGACAATGTCGAAACTTTTTCCTACGGAAAAAGACCGAAATCTTCGCAGACATTTGGTGTAGATTTATGTTCCCGAAATCCGAGCACACCTATAAATTGTAAAACAACCGTTTAATGCAACATAGGTATATAACCTATATAATAAAATATTTAATAAATAATACTTGTAATTTAATAATATTTGTGTTATCATAGTAATTGTGATAATATTCGAAAAATCGATTTCGATATATGCGGTCATGAGTTTAAACGACAAACGAACAGTAAAAGAAAGGGACGGAGGAAATGAAAAACAAAAAAACGACCAACGAAAAAACGGGAGTCAAGACCGGAAGATCATCCGGATCGGCGGTAAGTAAAAAAAGCCGCGAGTACTACATCGCGCCGCTTATTCTGCCCGTGGTGGCTATCCTTATCGAGACGCTTCTCATATTTGAGAGCGGAGCGGGTATAGTCGGAGAATTTGCGAGCAAGATCATTTTGGGAGTTTGCGGCGCGGCGGGCTACGTCGTTCCGATAGGACTGCTGGTGATCGCGTTTTTCTACGGTGAGCTCAAGACGAATAAGAGCCTGAAATTCAAATATATAACCCTTGCGTGCTTTGCGGTGTTCTTTGCCGCGGCGCAGGCGGCTTTCTCCGGCTCGGATCTTGCCAATATCGCCATAGCCGATTATTTTTCAGATACGGCGGTAAACAGAGCAGGCGGAGTTGTAGGCGGCGGAGCGGCGAAGCTTCTCGCTATGGCTGCTGGCGCTACGGGCGCGGGCGTGATATCCGTGATGCTTTGCGCGATCTCGCTTTCCTTCTTTATCGGAACGGGCGCTCTCGGCGTATGGAAGTACGTTTTTGAGGCGGTCCGCGAGAGAAGCGCGGTCAGAGCTCCCAAAAAGAAGAAGTCCGTCAAGGAACAGCCCGAGGAAAAGCTTCCCGAAACGAAGTCCGAGGCGCCCGAGGTACCAACTCTTGCATTCTCGGCGTCCAAAAGAAGTTACAGCACTACCATCTCCGACGGCAGCAAGCCCGCAAGGGAGTTCGATTCCGAGAGCGGATACTATGACGCCGATTCCTACCGCGAGGTAAGGAAGACGGCGGTAGTCGAGGAAACGCCGGAGGAAAAGGCAAGAGCAGCTCAAAAGGCGAAGAACTGGGCGGATTACGGCTCTGATTTTTCGGGCGAGGAGGAAAAGAAAACCGGTTTTTCTTATTCCGATATTCCCGCGTATCAGCAGGCTGATAATCCCATGACGGCGCAGGATAAGTCGGGCGTTGGAGCTGTGATCCAGACAGGAGCTTCCGCATCCGGCGCGCCGAGGTATTCTCCTCTTGAATCAAGCTCGGTAAAATCTACAAGTAATAAGCCCGCGGCAAGCGGCGCATCATATAGCAGGGGGACGTCATCAGGCTATAAATCTCCTAATCAGAAGGAGGAGAAGCCGAGAGCGTATTCGCCCTTTGCAAATCCGCTTATGACCAGAGAAGATTTTCTGAAGGGCAACACTAAGCCCTCCGCTCCCGAAAAGAAGGAGAGCGAGTCCGAGCCTGTAGCGTATTCCCCCTTTGCAAATCCTTTGATGAGCATGAGAGCTCCTCACACCAGCCATTCCTCTACCCCTCAGGCGTATATCGCCAATAACGCGACTGATAAGTACGTTGACAAGAAGGCGGCTGCCGAGGAAGCGAAGGCGGAGGAAGCGCCTAAGGTGGTGGATATAACTCCTATAGTTGAGATCAAGCCCGTCGTCAAGACAGAGGCTGAGAGGGAGGATATTCACGATGACGAGCCTCTGGTGATCTTTGGGAAATCCGTCGGCAACACTCAGATGGACGACGAGGAATGCACCTACGACGACGGTGACGACGACGATACCGCAGACGAGCCCGCTCCCGCATCTCCCTTTTTGTCTATGACATCTCCCGCCACCTCGGTGCTCGGAAAGAGCATAGATAAGCCCGGCTCCGAGAACTATCACAGCGAAGAGCCGTTAGAAGAAGAGGGCGGGGACGGAGAGTATTCCTTCTACACCTATAAGGAGAAGCGTTATCCCAATTACGTTTATCCAAAATTCGACCTTCTCGATCCTCAGAAGCCCAATAACACCATAACGGAAGAGGATATCATAGAGGTCCAGCAGAAGCTTATGGATAAGCTTTCGAGACTCGGCGTTGACGTCTCCCTTTCGGGTTACAGCATCGGTCCGTCCGTAACGAGATACGAGCTTACCCCCGGCGATAAGGTCAAGGTAAAGAACATCACCTCTCTTACAGAGGATATAGCGCTCGGACTTGGCTCCGAGGGCGTGCGTATCTCCAGCGTTCCCGGCAGAGCGGTGGTGGGCGTTGAGGTGCCGAACAAGAAGGTCACCGTCGTTTCGCTCCGTTCGCTCATCGAGAGCAAGGAGTTTATGAGCGCGAAGAGCAAGATCACGGTCTGCGTAGGTCTTACGGTAACGGGTAAGCCCGTCTATATGGATATCGACGATATGCCCCACGTCCTTATCGCGGGACAGACCAAGTCGGGTAAATCCGTGGCTATCAACTGTATGCTCCTCAGCCTTCTGTACCGCGCCTCTCCCGACGAGGTACAGCTCATTCTTATCGACCCAAAGAGAGTCGAGCTGAACGTCTATTCCAGACTTCCTCACCTCGTGATGCCCGTCATCGACGATCCTCAGAGAGCGGCGGCTGCCCTTCGTTGGGCTGTCAGCGAGATGGAGCGCCGTTACAAGCTTCTTGACAAGATGTGCGTTCGTAACCGCGAGGAGTATTACGAGCTGAAGGATGAGAATCCCGATTTTGAATATCTGCCTCAGATAGTTATAGTTATCGACGAGCTTGCCGACCTGATGCTTCAGGTAAGAGAGCACGTCGAGGAGCTTATCAACCGTCTTGCGGCTAAGGCGAGAGCCTGCGGTATCCATCTGCTGATCGGTACTCAGCGTCCCTCCGTCGACATCATCACGGGACTTATCAAGGCGAACATTCCCGCGAGAATATCCTTTAAAGTCTCCTCGAACAGCGACTCCCGTATCATTCTCGGAAACGTCGGCGCTGAGCGTCTGCTCGGTAAGGGCGATATGATCTATCATCCTACGGGCGGCTCTCAGAAGCGTGTTCAGGGCGCGTACGTCGACGGTAAGGAGATCAAGCGTATTATGAACTATATCGTTGATAATAACGGCTCCGCCCGTTTCGATCCGGAGATCATCTATCAGCTTGACAGCGAGGTGGAGAAGATGAATAAGTCGAATAAGAAGTCCTCCGATGACGAAGAGGACGGAGTTATCGACTGCTCCGACGTGGATTTCGACTATCTCTGCCAGGCTATCGAGCTTTCCATCGAGCTTCAGCAGGTAGCGACTAACGCTATCCAGCGCCGTCTCAAGATCGGCTTCAACCGCGCCGCAAACCTCGTTGACCGTATGGAAGAGCTCGGCTTTATCTCTAAGCGTAACGGCAGTAAGCCCCGTGACGTCCTCGTCACCTGGGACACCTACAATCAGTGGAAAGCCGCTAATGCGAAGTAGGATGTAACATTCTCGCTGAGAAGGGGAGAACGCGCTTTCTTGAAAGAAAGCTGCGCAAAGAACTTCATTTACACCGACACCAAAAGGCATCGGTGTAAATGAATTACTACGTAATTTTCTTCGAAAAAAGTATGTGTATCTCTTTCAACGAGAGCGTACATTTATTACCCCAAAACATCCTTCATCACTGTAGGGGCGACCATTGGTCGCCCGCAAAACCTACACAAAACATCCGTCAATGAAAGCCTTCTCCAGTGGGAGAAGGTGGCACCGTAGGTGACGGATGAGGTGAAAAAAAGTTGATTTCTTACAAACACCTCATCCGCTTCGCATTATTAAAATGCTCAGCACCTTCTCCCACTGGAGAAGGCTATGATAATACCCCCCACAACAAACGATCGAACTTACACAAACCGATTATAACGCGCTACCACGGTGGCGTAAAAATAAAAAAGGAAATCAACACTATGTTAATGTATATATATCTTGCAGAAGGTTTCGAAGAAACCGAAATGATCGCCCCCCTCGATCTTTGCCGCCGCGCAGGGATCGACGCCAAAACCGTCTCAGTGACAGGTAATACCGGCGTTACCGGCTCACACGGAATAACAGTAAAAGCCGATATGCTTGCGTCAGACGCGAATTATACTCCGGAAAATGCTGATATAGTAATGCTTCCGGGCGGACTTCCCGGAACGAACGGACTTGAGGCAAGCGATGCGGTACAGAACGCCATACATAAGGCGTATGACGGCGGAAAGCTTGTCTGCGCTATATGCGCGGCGCCTTCCGTTCTCGGAAAAGCAGGACTTCTTCAGGGAAAGAAGGCTACCTGCTATCCGGGATTTGAAAAGTATCTGCTCGGCGCGACTCCCGTTTCAGAGAAGGTCGTTCGCGACGGTAACGTCATCACGGGCATCGGAATGGGCGCGGCAGTTGAGTTCGGACTTGAGATAGTATCCGCAGTATGCGGAAAAGAAACGGCGGAGAAGCTAAAAAATGGAATCATCGCGTGAAAGAACGAGATATAACGTAAAGGAGCACAAGATACAGCTTCGCTCCGTTATATCCGAAAAGCGCAAACAGATAACCTCGGAAGAAAAGCAGCGTATGGACGCCGCCATCTGCCGCAGACTGACGGCTCTTGCCGGCTTCAGGTACGCCGACGAGATTCTGACCTATTCACCTCTGAAAAACGAGGTTGACATTTCCGAGGTAAACGAAGCGGCTTTGAAAAGCGGTAAGCTTCTTTCCTTTCCCAGATGCGTACCGGGTACGTCCAATATGGATTTTTACGAGGTGACGTCTATGGAACAGCTGGAAAAGGGCTCGTTCTCCATAATGGAGCCCCGTACTGACTGCAAGCTGTGGACTCCTTCCGAGGGGAAGAGCGCGCTGTGCATCATTCCCGCTATGGCGTACGATAAGGAAGGCTACCGTCTCGGCTACGGCAAGGGCTTTTACGACAGGTTCTTAGCCGACAGAGACGTCATTAAGGTTGGCGTCGTCTATTCAAAGTTCCTCGTCGACTACAAGCTCCCTCGCGGCAGGTTCGATCTCGCCGTCAACGTTATCGTCACCGAAAAAGGCTGTCATTTTGTTAGATAGGCGACACTGATTGGTTTGTGCGAACATAGCCTTGTGTCGCCCCTCGAAGCTTTCTTTTCGACACGGTCGAAACTTTTTTCTAACGAAAAAAGCCCGAAATATTCGCCAGCTTTGGCGGAGCTATTGTACCCAACCCCCGAGCACACGGAGTGTGTTACGCGAGGGGGTTCGGCGAGCCGTTCCGTACTACCACGGTCTTTCTTTTTCTTTCTTTCGCCTACTTCTTTCTTTTTCTTTCTCGAAAGAAAAGGAAAGAAATGGGCATTTACTAAATAAAAAGAACTTTTAAAGATAAATTACAAAATTTACTCAAATAAAACCTCTTGCGGTATGACCGTAAAAATAATTACACGCCACGGTGGCGTAAAATTAAAAAACTCACACAAACATATTATCCCACGCGAAACGTGTTTCCCCCTCCCGCCCCTTTTTTACATAGTAAAACCTATGAAAACTTAACAAGGAAAAAAGGGCTGTGAAAACTAACAAACAGGAAAAATACAGAAAAATATTAAAATACGCCGCGTCAGTTGCGACCTGCGCCGTAGTCTTTTCGGCGCTGGTACTGATCCTTGCAAACGACGCCTTCGCCATTACCGCGAAGAACGAAGAGGCAACGGTGACCGTTGAGGACGGCGCTTCTATCTGGGAAGCGTCCGCGCCGCTTAAAAAGAGCGGACTGATAAAGAGCCGAGCGTGGTTTTCGGCGTATCTTGCGTTGCGCGGAAAGCAGGGAGAGTGCGTCGGCGGCAACTACGTTTTAAACAAGACTGTGGGATTTGACGGCATCTACCGCGCCATAACCTCAGGTCAGAAGAAGAAGCGCACATCTGTGACAGTAGTTATTCCCGAGGGAAGCACCGTTGACGATATAATCAACATCGTATGCGTTCAGCACGGCATATCCTCCCGCGAGGAGATGGTCGAGACTGTGAACTACGGGGATTTTTCAAAATATAAATTCTTATCCGAGCTTGCGGATTTTGACAAATTAAAAGAAAACGGGCGGAAATACCGTCTTGAGGGTTATCTTTACCCCGATACCTACTGCTTTTACTCGGATTCCTCCGCGTACGCGGTCATCGATAAGCTGCTTCTGAATTTCGGGAACAAGTTCGACGAAAAGTACCGCCGCGCTTGCAAGGCGCAGGGCTTGACTATTGACGAGGCGGTCACTCTTGCATCCATGATAATCAAAGAGGCGAGGTACGTCTCCGACTATCCGAAGGTCTCGTCGGTGTTTTCAAACCGACTGAAAAGCAAGAGCTTCGGCGGACGTCTGGACAGCGACGCCACTCTGGTCTATATTCTCGGCAGACAGATGAAGTCCGAGGATAAGGCTCTGGAGTCCAAATATAACTCGTACAAATACGGCGGTCTTCCGCCGGGACCTATCGCAAATCCCGACGTCAACGCCTTGTCTTACGCCATCTATCCCGACAAGACGGGCTACTATTATTTCGTGGCGGGAGACGACGGTAAGATACTCTATTCATCCACCTATTCGGGGCATATCAGAAATATCGAAAAGGTGAGAAATTCATCAGCGGAACAGTAGGGCGGCGCTCCGCAAAATGTAAACCGATTATCCGCTTGCAGGCGCGTGCCTGCCGTCACAAAAACTATAAAGGAAAAACAAAAATGAAAAGACCTGAAATACTCGCCCCTGCGGGCAACATGGAAAAACTGAAAAGCGCCGTTGCGTTCGGAGCGGACGCGGTCTATATGGCGGGGAACAGCTTTGGAATGCGTTCCGCCGCCGACAATTTCACTTACGACGAGATATTCGAGGCAGTTGAATACTGCCACGCCCGAGGCGTTAAGATATACATAACCGTAAATACGATGCCGCGAAGCGAGGAGTACGAGCGTCTCCGCGCCCACATTCTGAAGCTGGGCGAGGCGAAGGTGGACGCGCTGATAATCTCCGACCTTGGTGTTTTCATGCTTGCCAAGGAGCTGCTTCCCAAGATGACTCTGCACGTTTCCACTCAGGCGAGCGTCGTCAGCGCCCGCACTTGTATTGAATGGCATAAGCTTGGGGCAAGCCGTATAATCCTCGCCCGCGAGCTTTCACTTGAGGAGATAAAGCGTATCAGAGCGGAGATACCGGAGGAGCTTGAGATAGAGGCTTTCGTTCACGGCTCGATGTGCGTCGCGTACAGCGGACGCTGTCTGCTCTCCAACTATCTTACGGGACGGGACGCAAACCGCGGCGCTTGCGCTCAGCCCTGCCGCTGGGACTACAAGATATTCACCGCGGACATCGAGGAGGTCAAGCGCAAGGACGAGCGCCTGAACATCATCGAGGAGAACGGAGAGAGCTTCACCTTCAGCTCGCGGGATCTGTGTATGATCGAGCATATTCCTGAGCTTTGCGAGTCGGGGCTGTCCTGCCTCAAGATAGAGGGAAGGATGAAGAGCTCCTGCTACGCCGCTACCGTTACCAATACCTATAAAATGGCGATCGACCGTTATTTTGAGTCGCCTGAGGATTATGCTTACGATCCGGTCTGGATGAAGGAGCTTGAGAGCGTCAGCCACCGCGAGTACTGTACGGGCTTTTTCTTCGGCGATCCAATGGACAACGCCAATATCTGTAAAACTCCCGGTTACATCCGCGAGCAGGCGGCGCTGGGCGTTGCCTACGGCTACGACGCCGAGACGGGCAGGGCGTACTTTACCCAGAAGAACAAATTCTCCGTAGGCGAGGAGCTCGAGCTTCTCGTACCGGGAAGAACGGCTGTATCCTTTACCGTCGGCAGGATCTGGGACGAAAACGGCTCGGAGATCGACTCCGTTCCCCATCCTATGATGAGGTTCGCCATCGAGGTACCGTTCCCCGTTCCTGAGTACGCGCTTATAAGATACGCGCCGTAAATCGTGGCTCAGATATGCCCTTTGGGCATACCGCTCCAAAACGCTACTTCGGTGTAAGAAAGGTATGGTCATAAAAATGGCTCGGAAAACTAAAAAACGGCTGTATAACGCTATAATCATCGGATTTTTTGTAATATGCGCTGTGTTTATATTTTTGTTATCGTTCGCGTACGATTCGCTGAAGCCAATAGTTTACGGCTGCGTTATAGCCTACATATTCAAGCCCCTTTGCAACAGGTTCAACGGGATATATTTTTCCCTTTTGCGTAAGAAGTGGGAAGAGGAGAAGAGCAGAAGGTACGCTCACGTTTTAAGCATCGTGTCGACCTACGTAGTCTGGGGAATAGTTCTGTACGTTTTCGTTTCAATAATCGTACCGCAGTTCGTTCAGAGTCTTCTGAAGATCGCCAACGACATTCCGGGCATCATCGACAAGCTGATAGCCTTCGTGAACACTATGCTCAGCGAGAACGGTATGCTTTCGGGTTACGCGGAGTACATACTCGAGGAGCTGGATAAGCAGTGGGCGAGCATCTCGTCAAGCGTTATAAATATGCTGAAAAATCTTGCCGCGGGAATGATAACGGGAATAATCGGAACGGTGACCTTCGTTTTCAATTTTTTCGTCGGAATAATAGTTTCTGTCTATCTGCTCTCAGGCAGAAAAAAGCTTGGAGCGCAGGCAAAGCTGCTTGTGAGAAGCGTTTTTGACCGCAGCCTTTCGGACCAGATAATTGAGGAGGTCGTCTTTGCGGACAAGATGTTTTCAAAATACTTTGCGGGAAGCATAATTGACAGCTCCATCGTAGGACTGGTGTGCTACGCGGGAACGCTGATATGCGGTATCCCGTACGGTATGCTCGTCGCCGTGATCGTCGGTATCACGAATATAATTCCGTTCTTCGGTCCGTACATAGGTATGATACCGTCGGCGGTGATAATATTTACGGTCTCGCCCGTCAAGGCGCTGATATTCGTCGTAATGATGATAGTGCTCCAGCAGATAGACGGAAACATTCTCGCGCCGCACATAATCGGAGCGAATACGGGGCTTTCAAGCTTCTGGGTGCTGTTCGCCATATTGCTTTTCGGCGGACTTTTCGGATTTGTGGGTATGATAATCGGAGTTCCCGTTTTCGCCTGCATTTACGATATTCTGGGCAAGCTGATGCGCTTCTGCCTTAAAAAGCGCGGCGAGGACGAGGCTATAACGAATTACGAAAAGGAATTTCTGACAGAGGTCGAAACGAAAGAGCTGAAGGACCGCAAATACATAGTTCATAAGGTGAAGAAGCTGTTCAACCGCGAAGGTCAGGTGATCTCGGAGGAGGAGGTATTTTACGATCCTGCCGATACCGAGGCGGAAGCCGTGACTGAAAGCGCGGAGGAGACACCCCCCGAGCCCGAAAGCAAGGCGGTCAAGGAAAAGAAGAGTAAAAAGCAGCAGGCTTGAGATCAAGCCGTAAATTTGAGCTTTTTAAAAAGAAGGGATAGTCATACTATGGATAACAATATATACGAATACGTTAAGGAGCTGTGCGTCAGAGCAAAATCCGCAAGCTGTGATCTTGCCGTCCAGACGTCGGCTGAGAAGAACAAAGCTCTTGCGGCGATCGCAAGTAAGCTCCGCGAGAACGTTTCTCTGATACTCGCGGAAAACGAAAAGGACCTTTCCTGCGCCGAGGCGAACGGCGTACCGAAGACTATGATGGACCGTCTGCGCCTTACGGAGCAGAGGATAATCGGTATGGCGGACGCGGTAATGGAGGTGGCGGCGCTTGCCGATCCTATCGGAGAGGGAACGGTCAGCACTCGTCCCAACGGTCTGAAAATAACCTGTCAGAGAGTACCGATCGGTGTTGTGGGCATCATATACGAGGCGCGTCCAAATGTCACCGTGGACGCGGCGGCGCTCTGCATCAAGAGCGGAAACGCCGTTGTGCTTCGCGGCGGTAAGGAAGCCATAAACACGAACCGTATTCTCGTTAAGCTGATGCGTGAGGTCTTTGAGGAGTCCTTTATTTCAAGCGACGCCGTTGCGCTTATCGACGACGTTACCCGAGAGGGTACGAACGCGCTTATGAGTATGCGCGGCTTGGTGGACGTTCTTATCCCCCGCGGCGGAAAGGGACTTATCAAAGCGGTGGTGGAGAACGCCAAGGTTCCCGTTATCGAGACGGGCGCGGGAAACTGCCACGTTTACATTGACGAGCGCGCAGATATGTTCAAGGCGCTGAGAGTCGCCGTAAACGCCAAGGTCTCCCGTCCTTCCGTTTGCAACGCGGCTGAGACGCTTTTGGTTCACCGCGCGGTGGCGGAAGAGTTCCTGCCTAAGTTTTACGACGAGACTCGGGACGTCGCTCTTGAGATACGCGGCTGTGAGCGGACTTGCTCCATTCTCCCCCAAGCCTTGCCCGCTACCGAGGAGGATTATGATACCGAGTACAACGATTACATTATTTCCGTGAAGGTGGTAGACGACGTCCACGACGCCGTTACCCACATCAGAAAGTACACCACAGGTCACAGCGAGGCGATCGTTACCGAGGACTATACCTCTGCCCGATATTTTACTACTCTTATCGACGCCGCCGCTGTTTACGTCAACGCCTCTACCCGTTTCACCGACGGCGGAGAGTTTGGCTTTGGCGCTGAGATCGGCATCTCCACTCAGAAGCTTCACGCCCGCGGTCCTATGGGCCTTTCTCATCTCACTACCGTCAAATACATCGTCGAAGGTAACGGTCAGGTTAGATAAGGGAATACGGTCGCTTTTAGAAAGAAAGCCTTGTATGCCTTCGGCAAACCCGCAAAACTTTTTTCTACGCCGACACACAAGGCATCGGCGTAGAAAAAATTATTGGGTGTTTCCTTCGGAAAGAGTCCGTGGTTCCCATTTCAAAGAGAGCATACATCATCTAACCCACAAACGAAAAAAACTCCTACAAAATTGGTAGGGGACGGCGCCTCGACGTCCCGCAAAATCTACACAAAATATCCCTGTGATATTGTAGGGGCGACCATTGGTCGACCGCAAAATCTACGCGAATAAAAACGGGGCGTCGAGGCGCCGCCCCCTACGAAATGGTTGAAAATTTCCTACAAAATCTATAGGGGTGTTCCCCGTTACCGCTCGTAAAAATTATATATAAATCCATATGATCAAAATTCTCTATTCCAACAAAAACATAATTATCTGCATAAAACCCTGCGGCGTTTTATCCCAAAAAGACGCAAAGGGCGAAGAGGGACTTCCCGAAATACTTTCGGCGCAAACGGGCTGCAAAGCCGTATATCCAGTTCACCGTCTTGACCGTCCCGTCGGCGGAGTTATGGTCTACGCCAAGAACTCCAAAACCGCGGCGTTACTTTCCGCCGAGGGCGCTTTTGAAAAGACCTACCTTGCCCTTGTCAGCGGTTGCCCCGAGGAGAAAAGCGGTATTCTTTCC
>SVSQ01000093.1 GCA_015064245.1 Oscillospiraceae bacterium
CGGCAGAGAAAACAAGAGTTATATTCCGACTTCGTCGGAGTGATATTATCGCTAATCGCGATAGTGATATTGAAGCCTTGCGGCTTCAGTGATATTCTATTCGCCTCCAAAACTCGCGAAGCGAATATCACTCGGCGTAAGCCGAATATCACTGCGAAGCAATAGAACTCGCCAAGAGGCGAATAGAACTGGCGTGATACTCCGCTAAGAGTATCACGCCAAGCGGGCTCGCGGTTTTTCGTACATAAAATACTGCCGAGTTGCTCCCGCAACTGCCTAAAGCAGGAAAACAAATTTTTTACGGAGTTTGGTGCTTAAATCTCCGCTAAGGCCGGCGAATATTTCGGGATGTTTTTAAAAGTTTTGAGGGCAGAGTGTGTACGCACAAATATAAAGAGGAAACGCGTACTTTTTTCGAAGAAAACACCCAATAATACAATAACGCCGATACCTTGATGGTGTCGGCGTTATTGTAGTTTTTGCGGAGCTTTTTTCAAAAAGCGACCGTATTCTCTTCATAGTTGAACATACTCCCTCAGCTCCTTAATGAGCTCCTCGGAGCATTCCGGGGTGGAGGCGAGAGGGAAAGGGATGCCGAGCTTTTCGTACTTTTCTACGCAAAGCTTGCGGAATGGGAGCAGCTCGATCTTTTTAGGGGAGCAAACGCTCTGCGCCAGCCGTTTGACCTCTGAAACTTCTTCCTTTGTGTCAGTCATTCCCGGAACGACTACGTGTCTTATAATGACGTCACAGCCCTGACGGTCGCAGGCAGCAAGGAAATCGAGAACGGTCTGAAGCTTTGCGCCGATGTACTTCTCGTAAAGAGCTTCGGTTGTGAATTTGATATCGCAAAGAACGGTATCGGTGTAACCGAGGACCTCGAGAACGTCATCTGTTGGCTTCATACCTGCGGTATCGAGGGCAGTGTTGATGCCCTCTGCGTGAAGCTTTTGGAACAGCTCGCTTACGAAAGCGCTTTGGCAAAGAGGTTCTCCGCCGGAAACGGTAACGCCGCCGCCGTTTGAAAAATAGGTCTTGTAGCGCTTGACCTTCGTTACGATCTCGTCAGCGGTATAAGCCTGACCGCCGTGGAAAAAACGGGTGTCCGGATTGTGACAATAGGGGCATCCGTACGGACACCCCTGCATAAATACCACGTATCTTACTCCCGGACCGTCGACCGCTCCGAGACTTTGAAAAGAATGGATTCTTCCTATCGTGTTGTTTGTCATTTGTTTTTAAAATTGCTCTATCACATCGCGGAGTGGAAGGTTCTTGCTATAACTTCCTTCTGCTGTTCCTTGGAGAGCTTGTGGAAGTTTACGGCGTAACCCGAAACTCTGATGGTGAGGTTGGGGTATTTCTCTGGATGCTCGGAAGCGTCAATAAGCATCTCTCTATTGAATACGTTTACATTGATGTGCTGGGCGTTTTGTGCGAAATATCCATCGATAATCGCAGAAAGATTGCTGTATCTGGTCTCTTCGTCAGCTCCGAGAGCAGAGGGGACGATACAGAAAGTATTGGAAATACCGTCCTTGCAGACGTCGTAGGAAAGCTTAGCGACGGAGTTGAGTGATGCGAGGGCGCCGGAGGCGTCTCTGCCGTGCATGGGGTTTGCGCCGGGAGCGAAGGGCTCGCCTGCGCGGCGTCCGTCGGGAGTGCTTCCCGTCTTCTTACCGTAAACAACGTTCGAGGTGATGGTGAGAAGAGAAAGAGTATGCTCGGAATTTCTGTAGATCGGGATCTTCTTCAGCTCGCTAAAGAACAGCTCTACCTGCTCCTTTGCGATCATATCGACGCTGTCGTCGTCGTTTCCGTACTTGGGGAAATCGCCCTCGGTCTCAAAGTCCTTGATAAGTCCCGTCTCGTCTCTTATGACCTTGACCTTCGCGTACTTGATGGCGGAAAGGGAGTCGGTGAGAACGGAAAGACCTGCGATACCGAACGCCATAAAGCGATGGACGTTCGTATCGTGAAGAGCCATCTGGAGCTTCTCGTAAGCGTACTTATCGTGCATATAATGAATGATGTTCATAGCCTTGACGTAGGTCTGAGCGAGCCAGGGACGGTATTCGTTCATAAGCTCCATGACCGTATCGTAGTCAAGGTATTCACCCTCGAACTTCTTGCCTGCGGGAGCTACCTGCTCGCCGCTCTTTTCGTCTCTGCCGCCGTTGAGGCTCATGAGCAGAAGCTTGACGAGATTTGCTCTCGCGCCGAAGAACTGCATATCCTTACCTACTCTCATAGCGGAAACGCAGCAAGCGATAGCGTAGTCGTCGCCGAACTTGGGACGCATAACGTCGTCGTTCTCGTACTGAATGGAGTCAGTATCGCAGGAGACCTTAGCGGCAAAGCGCTTGAAGCCTGCGGGAAGCTGCTGAGACCAGAGGACGGTGAGGTTGGGCTCTGCGGAAGGATTGAGGTTGTAAAGCGTATTGAGGATACGGAAGGAAGACTTGGTTACAAGTGTTCTGCCGTCCTCGCCCATACCGCCGATAGCCTCGGTGATCCACATGGGATCGCCCGCGAACAGCTCGTTGTATTCGGGGGTACGGAGGTGGCGCGCCATACGGAGCTTGATTACGAAGTCGTCGATGATCTCCTGGATCTCGGACTCGGTGTAAACGCCGTTTTTGAGGTCGCGCTCGAAATAGATATCAAGGAAGGTAGAGGTTCTGCCGAGGCTCATCGCCGCGCCGTTCTGCTCTTTGATAGCGCCGAGGTAACCGAAGTAAAGCCACTGAACGGCTTCCTTGGAGTCCTTTGCGGGACCTGATATGTCGCAGCCGTACATCTGAGCCATTTCCTTGAGCTTTTCGAGGAAGAGGATCTGCTTGTAAAGCTCCTCGAGCAGGCAGATGCTCTCGGCGTCGAGGTTCTGATCCGCGATGCGCTTCTTATCCTTTTTCTTTTCTTCGACGAGACGGTCGATACCGTACAGCGCTACTCTGCGGTAGTCGCCGATGATCCTTCCTCTGCCGTAAGCGTCGGGAAGACCTGTGATGATTCCCGTATGTCTTGCGGCGCGGATGGCGTCACTGTAGACGCGGAAAACGCCGTCGTTATGTGTGGTCCTGTATTTGAATTCGTCCTCTACCTTTTCAGAGAGAGTATAACCGTAAGCCTTGCAGGCTTTTCTGGTCATGTTTATACCTCCGAAGGGGTTTACGCCTCTCTTGAGGGGAGAGTCAGTCTGAATTCCCACGATGATTTCATTCTCTTTATCGAGATAACCCGGAGCGTACGAAGTGAGAGAAGATACTGTTTCAGTATCCACGTCAAGAACTCCGCCGCGCTTCTGTTCTTCCGCAAGGAGGGCGGAGAACTTTTCGTTCAGCTTTACGGTTCTTTCGGTAGGTCCGCAGAGGAAGCTGTCATCACCCTCGTAAGGGGTGTAGTTTGTCTGTATAAAGTCGCGGACGTTGATTTCCTCTTGCCATTTGCCTTCTTTAAAGCCATTCCATTGTTCGAACAACATATCTTTTCTGTTCCTTTCTCTAAGTATTATAAAAATTAAGCTTGCTACACCGATAAAAAAAGCAATACTCTCCCGGTGGGAAAGCATTGCCCAGACGGTCGGCAAACTTTTCCAGAACCTCACCGCGGTATATCTCCGCGACAAGCCGCAAAACTGCATCGGCTTGCTTTCCGTCAGAGGTTCTATTATTGCAAATGCGTTTGTTTTTTCTTTGCGTATTCATTATATCACACACCGCGAAAATTGTCAATAGCTTTTTGGGATTTTCGTGACTTAGTCACAATATATTGTATCCGGAGTATGGTTTATCATCATTATATACGATTTTTCTCGGTTACGGACCTGTGCCGGAGCTTTGTGCAAAATAAGGGGTTTTGCTGAAAATGACGTGATGCGCTCCTGCGTTTTTTGCGTCGATTATATTTTCATGGGTAATTTTGTATAAAATAATAATCTTAACATTTTCTCTATTGATATTTTTAAAATTATATAGTAAAATCTATTTATAGCGTTATTTTTAACCAAATGATCCGAGAAAGTGAGGCATTTTATGGAGAACTTTGTTATAACGATCGAAAGATACTGCGCGAGCGGCGGCTCAGCGGTAGGCAAAATGCTGTCCGAGAAGCTGGATATCCCGCTTTATGACAGTAATCTTTTCAAGCTCGCTTCGTCCGACAGCGGAATAAACGAGCAGATATTCGAGATGGCTGACGAGAACCTGAAGAACTCGCTGTTTTTCAGAGTATCGAGAAGCGCCTTCGACGGTACGCCCATAAACTCGGAGAGCGGTAACTACACCGCGGACAGAAATCTGTTCAACTACCAGTCCAAGGTCATAAAGGGGCTGGCGGATACCTCTTCCTGCATCATTATAGGACGGTGCGCTGGATACGTTCTCCGCGACAGATACAACGTGCTGAGAGTCTTCATTTCGGCGGGCAAGGAGAGCTGTATCGAGAACGAGAGTAAGCGTAGCCATATAACTTACTCCGAGGCGAAGCAGAAGGTAGAGGAGACTCACCGCCGCCGCGCCGATTACTGCCGTTTCTATACAGAACAGCAGTGGTCAGATCCCGGAGCCTACGATCTCTGTCTGAATACGGACGTTTATACATACGACCAGTGCATCGATATGATACTCAAGGCTTTGGAGATAAAGCTCGGCGAAAGTTTTAAATAAACAACGATTAAAAGAGGTCATGCAATTATGAAAAGCTATCTTTGTGGATTTTACAAATCACAGGGCTACGAGCCCGAGGATGCAGAGTTCCTTCTCTCTGCTTACGATATCATCACGTCAAACACAGACGCAAACGCAGTCTGGAACGAAGCGCTGGAGATGTATGACGCCGATATGTTCTGTGATTACGGCGATATCATCCGCAAGGCGGACAGAGCGGCGTACATAACGGGTATAAACGAGCATACCGCGGATCTGCTGATATTCCAATGTCTTTCAAAGCGTCTCAGAGAGCGTTACGTCGAAAATGGTATAGATCTTGCTGTATTTGAGAAGAGTATGCAGGACCTGAGATACAAGCTGGAGGAGTGTAAGGTGGTCTACGGAGTTCGCGGATCCTTCGTTCCCGGCTGGTTCGGCGGATTTTTCAAGCTGAAGCGCTTCGCTTTCGGAAGACTGCAGTTCGAGGTCATCGACTTCGGTACGAATTATGAAAAGAACGGCATAGTCCTCACCCCCGAGACCAAGGTGCTGAACGTACATATCCCCCGCTCGGGCGAGCCTCTTACGGAGGAAGCCTGCCGCGCGGCTTACGCGCAGGCGAAGGAGTTCTACAAGGACGAGGTGGGCGATCCCTGCCCGATAGTCTGCAGCTCGTGGCTTCTGAACCCGAAGCACGAGGAATTCCTGCCGAAGCATACCAATACGTATAAGTTCTTTAAGAGCTTCGACGTCTTCTCGTCCGGCATAGATAAGGATAAAAATAACCTTTGGCGTCTTTTCGATACCATGGAAAAGGACGTAAACAAGCTTCCGACCAACGGCTCGCTCCGTAAAGCTTACGTCGATCATCTGAAGAACGGCGGAAAGATGGGCACAGGCAGAGGCGTGCTGTTTGTGTAAAGAACGGCGCTTGCAATAAATTTATCGATACATTTGAAAGGATAACGATCATGAAAGTAATTTTAACACAGGACGTAAAAGGACAAGGCAAGAAGGGCGAGCTTATCAACGTATCCGACGGATACGCAAGAAACTTCCTTTTCCCCAAGAATCTTGCAATAGAGGCAAACGCAAAGAACCTCTCCGAGCTGAAGAATGCCGAGACCAAGAAGCGTCTTCAGGAGGAGAAGGAGCTGGCTCAGGCTAAGGAGATCGCGGCAAAGCTGGAGGGCTGCATGGTAAAGATCCAGAGGACCAGCGGAGCGGACGAAAAGCTCTACGGCTCCGTAAGCTCCAAGGACATCGCGGACGCTCTGGCAGAGCAGTTCGGAGTTGAGATCGACAAGAGAAAGATCGTGCTCGACGAGGCGATCAAGGCGTATGGAAGCTACACGGTGAACGTAAAGCTCCACCACGCTGTTCAGGGTAAGATCAATTTCGTAGTAACTAAATAAGGACTGTTATGGATATTCAAAACGTTAATATTCCGGTATCGTACGAGGCGGAGCAGAGCGTTCTCGGCGCCGTAATACTCAAGCCGGAGTGCTTTGGGGATCTTATAAACTTAGTTGCGGGCGACGACTTCTACGTGGACGAGCACAGAGAGGTCTTCTTCGCCATGCACGATCTTTTCGCTCAGAGCCGTAATATCGACCACGTTACCGTAACGGAAACGCTGGTAAACAAGGGCGTAATGGACGCCGACAGAGCAAAGCAGGTCATCACCAGAATATTGACTGCAGTTCCCTCAGCGGCGAACGCTTCGGACTACGCAAGGATCGTAAGAGACCGCGCGGTCCGCAGAAATCTGATGAACATCTGCCGCGAGATACAGGAGAGCGCCGCGTCGGAGACCGACACCGCAGACCATCTTCTGGAGATGGCGGAAAAGAAGATATACGGGCTTTCAGATAAGAATATAACGGGAAATTTCCGTCATATCCGCGACGTCATCAAGGACAATTACCATCATCTCAAGGAGCTTTCCGATAACCCCGAGGAGTCCGCAGGTATGCCCACGGGCTTTTCAGCCATCGATAATTTGCTGGTCGGTATGGGTACGGGCGATATGGTCCTGGTCGGAGCGCGTCCCGGCGTAGGTAAGACATCTTTTACAATGAACATAGCCACCAAGGCGGCAAGAGCCCTTGGAAAGACCGTCTGCGTTTTCTCGCTGGAAATGTCGGCGGAGCAGCTGGTCATGCGTATGCTGTCCAGCGAAGCGAAGATAGACAGTAAGATACTTCGGTCGGGACGTCTCCAGCAGGAGAACTGGCAGGCGCTTGCGGTCGCGGCGAATACCCTTTCGGAGTGTAACATACTTATAGACGATACGGCGGGAATGTCGGTCACCAAGATGAAGAGCCGACTCAGACGTATCAAGAATCTCGGACTCGTCGTGATCGACTATCTGCAGCTCATGCAGGCGGAGACTAAGACCGATAACAGAGCTAACGAGGTAGGCGAGATATCAAGAGGTATCAAGCTTATGGCGAAGGAGTTCGGAGTTCCCGTGCTTACTTGCGCTCAGCTTAACCGTGCGGTAGAGG
>SVSQ01000004.1 GCA_015064245.1 Oscillospiraceae bacterium
TGCGGAAACGGAAATTATTTCCATATAGGCTGCGATGAAGCGTACAATTTTGAATTTACAAAAGAAAATTTAGATTATATCTGCGATTTTCTCAATGAGATCAGCGAGGATATGCGCTTGAAAAATCGGAGAGCGATCGTGTGGGGGGATATGTTTTTATACCGTCACGGGCATTACAACCCCAAAAATAAATATACCTGTAACGCTCCCACGGCTGAGGCAGAAGAATATATGTTGAAGCGCTTGAGCAGAGACTTGATCATCGCGGATTGGCAGTATGATGCAGCGCAGTCCCCTATAGAGACCTCTGCCACCTTTACTCAAGCCGGATTTGAATGTCTTTTGTGTCCTTGGGATCGCGGACTTTCTCAAACGCGAGCAGTTATATCTACTGTAAACGAGCAGTCGCTTTCGGGATTTTTACATACTACGTGGCACACGCTGACAAAAGGTATGCCGTTCGTTGTTCTTGCCGCGGTCGAAGGATTTTACGGTGAGGGCGTTTGCCAGATGAGAGAGGTGCGCGCGAATGCCGCAGCGCTTCTTCGAAAGGTTATGCCGATAGAAGGCGATTATTCAAAAGCAGGCTGGAGTAAGATTCAGGTTGACAGTTTATGGTGATCTCTGTTTATATATTGATCGTGCTTGCCTCGGCAACTCAGTCCGCAGCAGCGAAATTATTTAATCGAAATTGTTCGCAATCTTCCGTCTTTAACGCACTAAAATCCTGCACCGCGCTAATTCTGTTTGCGCTGGCGGCAGTTTTCGGTTTCAGCTTTCACCTGCCGACCGTGCTGTTTGGTATTTTTTATGGCGCGTCTCTATGTATTTCCATGTACGCGGGATATCGGGCGCTCTGTCTCGGTCCTATGGCGCTGACAAGTATGTTGGTATCCTTTTCAGTGATAATACCTCTGATCTGGGGAATCACGGTAGGAAATGAAACGCTGAAAACAATGCAATATCCGGCATTCGCCCTTTTGTTTCTTGCCATTATACTGACAAACGCGGACAAAATAAAAGCAAAAAAGCTAAAGGAAACGAACTATGGCTTATGGTTTCTGTTCGTGGGCATCACCTTTGTGTGTAACGGCATATGCTCCATCCTGCAAAAGCAGCATCAAACGCTGTATCCCGAAGCTTACAGCAGAGAATTTATGTTATTTGCGATGCTTCTGTGTTCCCTCATTTTCGTAATTTCCGCGCTGAGAAAGGTATCGCTTAGAGAGCTGAATACAATTAAAGGAAAACGCTACGGAATACTGTCAGGACTTGCAAACGGGGGAGCAAACTTTTTGACGTTGGTGCTTGCGGGACTGGAAAACGCTTCGGTATTGTTTCCGATCATTTCTGCGGGAACGATCCTTGGATCTTTACTCTGCGGAAGATTGCTTTTCAAAGAAAAGCTGAAAGTAAATCATTATGCTGCGCTTGCAGCGGGAATTGCGGCAGTAGTACTTCTGAAATTGTAAAAAGGTTCCAAATAAGCACCGATTGTGCCAAAGAATGAATACCAAAAACCAGCAGCTGCATCGCAGCTGCTGGTTTTTTGGACACTATTTTTGCGGCTATGTGTTTTAACCGTGAGCGTTTTTACTCGGCAGATTTGTTATACTGCCGTTTTTCTAATTTGATAAGCCATCTGTCTATAGCTTCCGAAATCTGATTTGCTAAATTCTTTGAGTACAGATCATCAAAATACGTATTAGAGTTTTTAATGCTCATATTTCTGTACATTGTTTCCGCATCGTCCATTTCTGTCAGATGAAGAGAGAGAGCATCGGATAGTTCTAAAATGAATAATAGTATTTTATAAGATTTCGACAATGGATTTTCGGAGACGTGAAGGCCGGCGATCTCAAAAAGTCTCTCGCTGATATTTTGGCTGTTCAAGTCAGCAAAAAGCTCCGTGTAGCGTTTCCAAAGGATTATCATCGAATGTGTTGCGTTTCTGATGTTTCCGTTTGCGATCTCTTGCGCTGACTTGATATTAACGTCATTTTCACACCATATTTTTATGAGATCATCAAAGGTAACCGTTCCGTCTGTAATACCGTATTTCAGCTTGAAAATCTCGTTTTTGCTATTGTCTTTACGAATAGACAGATCCGTTGCGTTTCGCATTTTTGAAAAGGTATTATGATGAACTTTAGTTTTTAAGGATTCAATGCTTCTCTTCATAATAGGGCTGTCAATGATCGAAACGCCTCTTATTAAGTTTTGAAGCAGTCTGCTTTCTCGACGATTCCCCAGAGCTTTAACCATCAAGTCATCTTCCATGCTTATAAAGACGTAGCTTTCACCGACCTCTCCCTGACGTCCCGCTCTGCCTCTGATCTGCTGCTCCGTTCTCATATCAAAGTACATAGTGGTGCTGATAACGCAAAGTCCGCCTGCTTCGATAACCTTGTTTCTATTGAAAGAAACGATAGCTTTGTTTTTTTCAAGCAAGGCGTAATATTTGCGGTAAAGCTCGCTTGACTTGACCTCGTCGGATGGGAGTCTGTATGTGATCTGATCGATCCCCGATATGTCGATACCGCTCTCTACCAGGTTGAAGATCGTCATTCTCTCCGCATCTCCGCCCAGCTTGATGTCTATACCGCGGTTAGCAAGTTGTGTCGCGATAACAACGCTTCCGTATGTTCCTGCATTTGCGAAGATCTCGGGCGACTTTTCAGAATTCAGAGCGTTCAGCAGAGTATGCTTTATTCCGCGTCTATTAAGCATATTTGAAAATTCAAGCGATTCTTTTATGCTCTCAACTATCAAAACGATCGGCTGCTGATATTGGTATTTCTCTGAGATCAGATTCAAAATGCTGTCGTTTTTGTCCCTGCGGGTTACAAAAACACCTACGGTTTTGTCAACTCGTTTTATGGGAAGCACAGTAGGTATAGCGACAACATCAAGGTTGTAGATATCCTTGAATTCTTTTTTGAAGCTGCATACGGTGGCTGAGGTTCCGCAAAGAGTTCCGAAGCGCTTGAGAACGCTGTAAACGTGAGTGGTGTTGTAGATGGACTGTTTTTGGCAGATACTATTTCTGTATTGATCTGTAGGCGATTTGTGCGTAAGAGAAAGGAAATATCCCAGTTTATTATCGACTTCGCGCAAGTCTCCCGTCGCCAAACACTCCTCGTATATTTTTCCGTTCTTTACAAAAAAGTCCTTGTTTTTAACCATAGTGAACGAGTACAATGCCAGTTCTACGGTGTTCTCCAAAATCTTGATCTGATTTGCCTGAGCCAGATTCTCATAGCTTACGTTAAATTCAGCTTCTATTAAAGGTTGGATATCACGGTTTAACAGCACTTTTCCGTACTTATTGACGGAGTAGTATTGAGAGTTATCCCTGATGCTGCATGCGAGCGTGTACGCTTTCAGACACATTTCGGCATAATCTGAATTATGGCTTGGCGTGCTGGTGATGATAATTGGCATATTGGCAGATTCTATCAGAGTACTGTCTGCTTCGTCAACTATTGCGCAACATTTTGAAAAATCAAAGAGAGTCTCACTTGCAGATTGTTCGTTATGAAGAATAGAAAAGCCAAGAGAAGCCAGATCGGTATAGATTATCTTAACAGTTGACGATTCCGATAGCAAATGACGATCATCCTTGGAAGACATATATCCAACCTCTGCGCCGAGGAGCTCATATATCCCGGACATCCATTTATAGTTACGCTGTGTGAGATACTTAGAGTTGTCCACTACTACGGTTTTAGGACTGTAAAGACTGTTTACGTATGCCACGAGAGCTATGGTATAAGTTTTTCCTTCGCCGTTAAGTATTTCAGCAAGCTTTCCGTCAAGCATAGCGATAGCGCCGGTATATTGGACCTTATGGTGGCGGTATCCGAGAACTCTGAATCCCGCTTCACTTACCAGAGCGAATGCTTCCGGGATTATATTCATTTTGCTTTCGTTTTCAGATGCGCGGCGGAAAAGACTGCGGGAATACTCGGCAAGCTCCTCGTTTGTATATTTTGAAAAATCGTAACGATTTATCTTGTTTGTTATACGGTCGTAGGACACCATAACAAAAAGATTGTTTTTCTTTTCCTTGGAATACTTTTGATAGTAGCTTTCGTCAATATACGCTCCGCCTGAGGAAAAACCGGTTTCGCTATGGCATTCATATAATTCCTGTAAGAGAAGTAACGCTTTAAAGCTTTCCGCTATAGATCCTGTATCGCCTTTTTGTTCAATGTACTGCGAAATAAAGTCTCGGTTTTCAGACAAAAACTTTAATGCCTTCGAGCTGTCGGTGGATATAAGATGCTCTGCGATCAGATCTATCAGATTTGCCAATAGGTTGGAGTAAGAAGAGCAGTCAATAGACTTTATCTCATTATATTTTTCGATCGCGGCATCAACTTCTCCAGTATACGCCAAAGCGAACGAATGTGAGATCATTAACTCCTGCTTTGCATTTACGTACTCCGATCCGCTTGCATTACGAGCGCTCATAGCCTCATCAAATATTTCCTCTGCCGCCTCGATCACGGACAGCGCCAGTTCTTCTTCGTTATTTCCGTTAATTAAAGCGTCGGCGTATAACATAAGAATACGGTATTTGATATCAACGGGAGGATCTATCATAAGCATTTTTTCATACAGCGCAATACCTACGCTGACTGTATTATCAGTGATATATGCGTGGTGCAATGCCTTTAACAAAAAAGAAAAATTGTTGCATAGAGTAGGATCTTCAAACGCTTGCGGAGAATTCTGAAGCAGATTCAAAAGATTATTCAGATTATTCTGCATCGAAACAAAATCTTTTTTGTAAAACGCATATATAATCGATATGCAAAGCAAAGAGCCGATAGAAATGATATCGTCGGTATCCCAATAATCCTCAAGAGTAGAGATCAGTTCGGAAAATGCGCCGTCTCCCATATCTTCGTCGATTATTTTCTCTAACTCTTTATCAATAATAAGATCTCGCAGTTCATCTAATGAGACGCCGTTATTATTGGTAAACGTATATATTGCGGGAGATAATTCTACAACCTTCAGGGCTACATAAAAGATTGAATAGACCCAACGCGCCGCTGCGGTTTCAAAATCGTTGACCTCGCTTACCTCGGCTTCTTCAGAAAAGTCTATATTCTTATAACGGTTTTGGAAACCCTCCTTAGCTAAACGTATCGCGTCGAAATCCTGTGCTTGTGATGCAAGCTGGTTTCTGAATACTTTTATAACTCCGGCTATAGCGTCAAGGTTGAGCATATTGAAAAAGTTTTCCAGACGGGCAATATAAGCGCTTTGCTCACCTGTGATTAACATTATAGATATATACGTATTCTTATAATATTCTAAGCAGCGCTCGCAAACGTCTCCGTCCCGGGACAAGAATTTATTTACGCTTATTTGAGCAATAATAGGCTCTACGTAGATGGTTTTTGCCCGAGCGTCGTACGTTATCCACCTGTGCTCGTCCAGCGACATGAGTGCAAAGCGGTACGATGGCGACAGATCCGACACTATGCTTTGCAGGACTCTTTCGTCAATGGTGGGATTTGCCATCAAAGATATCAGGAGCAGCGTCTTTCTTTCGAGATCATTGAAGCGGCCGAGAGAAAGCAGTTCGGAAAAGACGTCGAAGATCTTATCCTTTAGCTCTTTATTGTCGTCAGAACCGGAAGAAATGTGCGAGATAACTTCCTCGGGAGTAGCTCGGAGCTCTTTGTAAAGAACTGAAGCTGTAAGCTCTACCGCTTTGGTATGACCGCCGATATCGTCAAAAAACCGCTCTAAATAAGGTGTCAGCAGCTCTTTTTCTTGATCGTCGGCGCACTTGTAATAATGGAAAAACAGCTCGAACAGATGCTCGTTTTTCATTTTTCCAACTGTGATCACGGGAAACGCATCAGCATAATCTGCGGCAGTATCCTGAGTAATAAATACGATTTTACACGTAAGCTCCGAAAGGAGGGCGCAGAGGAATTCATCCGCATCGCCGTCAAGGTTTATGTCGGATATGACTATCATATCGTGCTCGGTCAGCTTTTTCAGGAACTCAAATTTTTTGAGTATTATTTCTTTGTCTTCCGTCTTGTCAAAAACCGAATCGTTTATATTTGAAAAATGCAAATCTGTGAGGAAAAAACTGGAGAGTGAATCATGCATTCCTTGGATCTCAACTGCCGTAAGCTTAGGGTGCAGCTGTATGTATTTTTTGATCACGCTCTTTTTTCCGAATCCGTAAAGCTCGGAAAGTATTACTACGTTTGAGCTTTTAAAGGCGTTTTCCAGCTGTTCAAGAATTGAATCACGGCTTCCCTCAACAAAGAATTTAGTTTGAGAGACCTTGATGCCGGACAACTTGGGAACGTTCACGTCATAAGGCTTTTCGGGATTTCCCTCGAGTCGGCGGGCAATCAGAGCCTTTGTTCTTTTTATCAAACAATCGACACCGCTGACACCCGAATTCTTTTGGATCCTCGAAACGTGGTTTGCGTCCGATATATGGTTGAGGTTGAAAGCAAATCTTTCGGTATAAGGATTTTCAGTTACCTTATACACCAGTATGTTGAGAAGACCTTCGCCTTCAAGACGCCGCGCCTCCAACACTTCGTTGAATACGTAGGATCTTTCGTCCATGGAAGCATCGCTGATTATTACAATAAAAATGCTGCTGCGCCGTATATTTTCAATGCACTCCTTGGAAAAGTCCGTTTTGCAAAACTCGTCCGAGTCAAAGTAGTCGATCTTTTCGTCATGAAGCTTGGATGCTATAACATTTTTAATATCTCTGTCAGCGCCTGCCCAACTTATAAATACGTTCATATTTTGCTCCCTTCTTGATATTGCTATGGTTTTATTTCAAGATCATTATATCACAAATATATGGTTTTGTCTACCTGAAAATATTATTTTTGACTTTTTTCTGCATTTTTCGCTTTTCTAACTCTGCTATCATTACGGAAAAGTACCGTACAAAAAATGGCAGTCCCGGAAACGTGATCGAGCATAACGGAGAATACCTTATTTGTGTTACATCTTTTGCGACGGAAAAGAGTATCTGCTGTTTTTTAGTCGCGGTTTTGCTCACTTAAACCGATAATCGTTCTCATCATCTGAGTTATTGATAAATGTCAAACGGTATGGTATAATACTATTGCCGGCAAGAAAGATAATAGGAGAAATGATTATGACTTGTAAAATCGGAGAAAAAATACGTTTACTAAGAACACAGAACAAAATGACACAGGAACAGCTTGCAGATCGTCTGGGAATCTCATATCAATCGGTAAGCCGTTGGGAAAACGGTATAACATATCCTGATATTGAGTTTCTTCCTGCAATTGCAAAGCACTTTGCTGTTTCCTTAGACTATCTTCTTGGGCAGGATGATGCCGAAAAGCTAAAGCAGATAAAAAATAAGATCCGTAGCATTGGGGATATGACAGAAAACGACGAGGCAGAGCTTATAGATCTGATCCGTATATGCCGTCGTGAACAGGATGACGGAAAGTTTTTTGAAAGTATTTGCTATTCACTTCGATATTCACCACTGCACAGAAATCCGGCAGTACTTGATGAACTGCGAAAAAGCAAAGAAATATTCTTTGAAACTTGCTCGGATGCCTCTATTCGTTCCGGAGCGCTTAAGTATTATGCATGTTTGGAAGAGGACTTGCACATTGATGCGTTACTTGCAAGACACGCTACGGATACACCAACCTCGAAAGATTATTTACTGAAAGAACGCTATTTGTTTCGTGATGAATTCGATCGATTTGATATAGCGCGGCAACGCTATTTGCATAAGCAGATATCTTATTTGATAGATGGTGATATGGAGCTTTGGCGAGATACAAGTAAACTGTTAACCCATGAGCAAGCTTTATTTATATATGAAACGAGAATTGCATGGATACACACTCTATGTCAAGAAGCTCCGACAAAAGACTGCCCTATCACTTGCGGAAATGAACCGGATGTTTTTGTAAATCAGAGGATATTCTTAGGATTACGGCTGGCAAGCACATACGTTCATATCGGAGAAAAAGAAAAAGCGTATGCTGTGATAGGCGACGTTGTCGCTTTAATGGAAAAACTAATGGCTATGCCTGACGGAGCAGAATTACACAGTGATTCGCCCGCGCTTAATACGTTAAAAGTGATAGCGAAATACGAAGAAAACTGTATGGAGATGGGGCGTGGAAAATCATTGTTTTATACCATTGAAAACGGTGATTTTGAAGAGATTGACGTTTTTGCTCCCAAATGGGAGTTGGAGTTACTTGCCACTGCAGAATATGGTATATGGAACTGGCTGAAGCCGATTCGCAAAGAAGAAAGATTTGTTGAATTTATGCAACGTATAGAAAAACTGCTTTAAAGAGTTTTTAAGACTATATCGAATATCTTTTCAGGACACCTCACGGTGTCCTTTTTTCTTTTGAAATCATATTGACAACTAAGCTGAAAAATAGTATAATTTTTGATAGAAGCGAACAAACGCTAACAAAAATAAGGATAGATGAAAAAATGTACGGACTTGGAACGATCATAAACGTCGCCGCTATTGTAGCGGGCGGACTTCTCGGAATGCTTTGCGGAAGATTTATAGGCGAGCGTCACCGCGATACACTATGCAAGGCTTGCGGACTTTCAGTCATATTTATCGGCGCTGCGGGTGCGTTCAAAGGGATGTTTTCGGTTGCGGACGGCAAGATCGTTTACGGCGGAGATTTTCTGATAATCGGATGTCTCGCTCTTGGCGCGCTGGCGGGCGAGCTGATAAATATCGAGGGCGGATTTGAAAAATTCGGCGCGTGGCTGAAAATGAAAACCCGCAGTACGGGTGACGGCAATTTCATCGAGGGCTTTGTCAGCGCCTCGTTTACGGTATGCATCGGCGCTATGGCGATCGTCGGTTCAATAAACGACGGTCTGCACGGCGATCATACCGTACTGGTCACAAAAGCAATTCTGGACTTCATCATAATAATGATAATGGCGGCGTCTCTCGGGAAAGGAACGGTGTTTTCGGCTATCCCTGTGGCAATTCTGCAGGGCGGAGTGACCGCGCTATCAGTTTTGATTAAACCCATAATGACGGAAACGGCGCTTCTGTATCTTTCGGTGGTGGGAAATATTCTGATATTTTGCGTTGGTATAAATCTTGTGTTCGGCAAAAAGATCAAGGTGGCAAATCTGCTTCCGTCCATAATTTTTGCAGTTGCAAGCGCGTTCTTGCCGATAAAGCTTATTTGAAAATCGAATACCGTCCATTCGGACAGCGATAATGATTTGAATTTGAAATAGTAAATGTTGAAAATACAACTTATTAAAAGGGAATAACGGAGGATGACTTATGAAGATCAGAAAATGTATGTCAGAGGTCTCGAGATGTGTAAAGCGTGACGATTTCTCGCTGTCGATAGACCCCACGGACTACGCAGACCTTTTATTCGGCGTTGGAAGCGCGACCTCAGCAGGACCGACGTTGCCTGCAGGCTCCATACATCCGAGCCCGGAAACTCTGGAGACGGACTGCGGCGGGTATATTCGTTCTCAGCCTATCATAGGCTTCGGTCAGCTCTATACGTCCGGAGCAGGCGGAAACAAATGCTACGGAAATTATCTGTTGGCTCCCATGGTCGGTGACGTTGAGCTTGTCAGCAAGAACCGAGCCTCCTTTGCAGTTGAGGGAAGCGAGAAGGCGCGGTGCTACGAATACTCCGTTGCCCTTGAAAACGGTATAAAAGCAAAGGTGTCGCCCGCGAGAAATTCAGCGGTCTACGTCTTCGAATATCCCGCGGGAAAAGAGGCTTCGTTCCTCATTGATGTAGCCCGCAAGCTGGATATCGAGGCTTGCATAAAGCACGGAAGCCTTACGGTCGACGCGTCAGGCAAGATCATCTGCGGCGGCGGACTATATTCGGGCAACTGGAGCAACATCGACTGGGAGATGTTCTTCGCTCTTGAATTCGACTCGGAGTTTTCTGAGATCGGAGTTTTTAAAGGCGACGATGTCACCCCTATTGAGGTAAACGAGCCTTTTACCGTATCTATAGACGAAAAACAGCGCCTTGGCGCATACGTTAAATTCGGAAAGACTGCAGATACGGGAAGGATGGTAAAGGTAAAGATAGCAATCTCCTTCGTCAGCGCGGAAAAAGCGAAGGCGTTCCTCAAAGCTCAGATCCCCGATTTCGATTACGATGCAGTCAGGGAAAAAGCGAAAGAGGAGTGGAGAAGAGCCCTTGGAGTTATAGAGCTGAAGACCGAGGACGAGCAGCTGCTTCGCCGTTTCTATACCGCTATGTACCATATGAACGTCCAGCCACGCGACAGAACGGACGAGCATGGGGCGTGGGATGATTTCCATACGGTATGGGATACGTGGAAAACGGTATTTCCCATGTATTCCTTGCTGTATCCGAATAAGATGGGGGCGATAGTGGATTCTTTTATTGACAGGGCAAGGCGAAACGAAGCCGAAGGAAACGGCATAGTTCTGGCGGACGAATACGTGAGCGGCAAGGAGTTTATCGCGGGCCAGGGCGGAAACGATATAGATAACGCCATAGCAGACGCGTATCTGAAGGGCGTGGAGCTGAAGCGCTACGATTGGGAGGACGCTTACGCCGTACTGCTTGCAAGCGCGGAGCGTATGCGCTCGAAGGAATACGTTGAAAAGGGCTTTGCCACGAAAAACGCGAAAACTGTGAGCGGAAAGCCCTACACATGGCGCTTTAAGCCCGCCGCAGCGACGCAGGGGTTCGCCTTTAACGATAAAGCGATAGCAGCGGTGGCAAAGGAGCTTGGTACCGCTAAGGAATACGAAAAGTACGAAAAGCGTTCCGCAAACTGGCTCAACGTCTGGAATTCCAAGACGGAAAGCGAAGGATTTTTCGGTTTCCCGCAGAATCCTAACGAGGACGGAAGCTTTGAGGAAGGATTTGACGCTCACGGCGGATATAACACTCATTTTTACGAGGCGACGGGCTGGGACGCGTCGTATATCAACTATAATGACGTTTCAAGACTCGTTGAAGCTATGGGCGGCGCCGAAACGTTTTCAAAGCGACTGCTTTGGGCGTGCGAGCATAGCGTGAAATATCATAACGATGACCACGGAAGCGAGGGTTATCTGAATTTCACGAACGAGCCGTCCTTCCAGATACCCTGGTTCTTCTGTACCGATGAGATAAAGCGCCCCGATCTCGCTTCAAGAGTGATAGACGGGGTGATAAAGCGTTTTTCCGGGCAGAACGATTATCCCGGTGACGAGGATAACGGCGGAATGTCTTCCTATTACGTCTTCCTGATGTGCGGATTTTTCCCGTTTGCCACAACGGAAAACTACTATCTCCACGGAACGAGAGTTGAAGAGATAGTTTTCCGACTCGGTAACGGAAACGACTTCCGTGTCACGGGGGATAACGTGGGAGAGGGCAATATCTACGTTCAGTCTGCGACCTGGCGGGGAAATCCGCTCAACGTCTGCAAGCTTACTCATAAGCAGATACTTGAGGGCGGAGAGCTACATTTCGTGATGGGCGACAAGCCATCCGAGTGGGGTAAGGTATAAAGTAACTGTAAAAAGAAAACTCCTGATACAGATATTTTCTGCTTCAGGAGTTTTTTTGCGTCAGGATTGGGTTATTTTTAAAACGTATTCAGTAAAAGCCCGTGTCTCCTCATGAGCGGGCATACCCTTTTTCGCGTTTGTCACCCTTTTAAGCGCTTTGCCGTCTTCGAATAGATCTCTGAACCGTTGGTTCAGCTCCGTCATCGGAAGTCCGAGCCGCTTGTAGATATTGAAGAGCGCCATGCAGGTGTGAGTTATCATAGCGTAATAAACGAAATTTCTGTCGGGATCGTTATGGTAAAGATAGTTGGCTTTCAAGGTGTGATACATCGGACGGTCAAATTCCCCGTCAGAGAGTATTTCGTAAAGGAGAGGCAGATCCGCTTCAGTACCGAGCCTGCCTAAAAGACAAACTGCTACGGCGCTTCGGAACTGATTTGTGCGCCGATTATCAGTAAAGAAGAAGCAATCGCGGTTTTTGATGATCTCGCGGAGCGGGGGAAGAGCGCGCGTGTCATTCAAAAGTCCGAGAGCGATAGCGCAGTTGAAGCGGTAAAGATCCGTTTTCGCTTCGTTCATCGCCTCGTAAAGCCGTTCCTTTACAGCTTCTCTGTCAGTTGCTATGCAGCAAGACCAGATCGCAACGCCGGGGGCGTCTGTCTCTAAGAGAGAAAAACTTTTTTCGAGATCGAAAACAGCGGGCTCGCAGATGAAGTTGCCACCCGAAAGATTTGAGTATTTCGGATCGGGGGTGCGATGGAGCGACTGCATTTTCTTCAAATACGCGCTGTATGAATTGTCAAAATAAAAGCCCTTTTCCGCTTTTCCCTCAATGCATCCGCGCTCGCTCGCGATCGCGTAAAACTCGCCGTAATCCACGTCTGAGAAGTCAATTCCTTTAAGCGCAGACAGCGCCGCCGCTATACCGACGCACTCGCCCATACGGAACATATCGCGGTTCATTCGCACCGCGCTCTGAGTGTAGGTGTCGCAGGAAAGGCATCTTCCCGCGGTGACCAGTCCCTTGATACCCTTGGGAACGACACAGCCCATGGGGACGGGGATAGTTGCCACCACCGTGGAAAGATTGCTGATTACGTACCAGTTCTGGAACAGCTCCTGCTCGGTGGCGTGCTCGCTTCCGTGACGGTCAAGGTCGGAATACGCCCAAAACAGTATTTTCTCTGGACGCTTTCCTAAAAGGATATCCTCATAGCTCAGGCGCTCCTCGCCCTCAAAGGTGAGCCCTTCGCGGACTCCCGTGTTCAGGGCAAGGTTTACGAACTCTCCGTGCTTGAAGAGAGAGGATATATTCGCGTGGGCAAGGATAGTGTTCCTGGAAAAATCCTCTTCGCAGTAGTGATCCATAAAGCCGCTGTCGGTATTGCAGGAGCAGAGCTTGCCGTTTTTGACGTACTGCGCCCGTACCGTAAAGGGCGCGAAGCTGCCTTCTCCCGGGCGTCCGAACTCCTTATTTACGTCGGTCATTCGGATCAGATGGCCGTCGCTCGTTGCGTCTACGGTGATGGATGCGCGGACGTTCAGCAGGCGATCTCCGTCGAAGAGGGATACGCCGATAACGCGTCCGTCCTCGAACAACAGCCCGACGGGGCTGTGGCGGCAGAGCAGACGCACGCCGCTTTTTTGAAGCCTTTCCGTGAGTCTTATCTGTCTTTGCTCCCAATGCGCCATGTTGGAATGGAATACAGTGTCGCCTCTGCTTATCTTGTCGTCTTCCTCAAAGCTTCCGCCACGCATACCGTAATAATACCCGGTAACGTTTCCGCAAACGTGCATTCCGCCGATATTTTCACCTATCTCGCAAAGAATGACGTCGGCACCGGTGCGCGCGGCGGAATCCGCGGCGTAAACTCCCGCGCTTCCCGCTCCGATCACGAGCACTTGGCATGAATGATCAAAGATCGCGCCCGTAACCTCGGTTTTTGTGACTTTTCCGTTTTCAAGAGTAGAAAGTATCATATTTTGCCCTCCTTTTTGCAGAAGTAACCTGCCTCGAAGGCTTGGATCGGATCTTCGTAATTTAAGTCGCAAAGCGGATTTGAGGGCTCTATATCTCCGTAGAAAACGGGGGAGATATATAATATCTTTGCTTTTACGCCTATCTCCGCCCAGCGGCGGCAGATAAGAAGCTTTACCGTGTTTTCGTCGATCCCGCCGTACTTCGTATGAAGCGCGTATCTGCCTGCGTAAAACGCGGGCTCGACGGAAGCGTCTTCAAAGGAAGAGAAAAGCAAGGGCTTGTCAGACTCTATATCGTCTGTTGTAAACAGAACCGTGATACGGTCTTGAGGGGCAGAGGCAGTCGAATTCAGTATCTTTTTTGTGAAGACGTGGCTGAGCCCTTCGTTCGTGAGAACGGTAACGTCTATGATATCGTCCTGACGGGTTTTGTAGCCGATAACGCGGCATTTTAGCAGAACATCCGTGGCGGCTTTGGTAAGATATTTGCAAAAGGCGCTTTCAAATCCATTCGTGTTCTGCATACCGTTTTCAAAAAGGGAGAGGTCGTCAAATATCGCCTTTAATCTAACCCCTGCTTCGGTTTTCGGGGAATAAGGCGAATATCGGAAGGAACGCATCGGAAGATAAAAACCGTTATCGCATATCTGATGCTCCTCGCATATAACGGTGTTTCCGCCAGCCGCGGCGTAACCTGCGGAAGCGTAGCCGCTTCCGATTATCATCGTGTCATATATCTTCATATCAATATCTGCCGTAAAGCCTGTTCCATTCGCGGAATTTGGCTCTGTCGATGTTCTTCAGCTGATCGCGGGTGAGACGGTAAGCCCAGTTTCCATCGCTCTTACCGGGGGTGTTGAAGCGGGTGTCGCTTCCGTAGAACAGCAGATCTTGAACGGGGAAGATAAGCAGTCCAGCGTGGCTTGCAAACATGGTTCGCATTATCGCGTCGTAACAGTGATCCCAGTCGCCGCCCGCGTAGCCGCAATAGGCAAAAAGCTGTCTGCGGGTGTCCTCGTCGATCTCCCAAACGTAGCCGAGAAGAGTGTTATTATCGTGTGTGCCTGTGTAGGCGATGCAGTTGTTATCGTAGTTGTGGGGAAGATGAGCGGAATTCTCGTCTCCGAGGAAGCCGAATTGCAGAACCCTCATTCCGGGGAAGCCGCTGTCCTTTACCAGCTTGTGTACCTCGGGGGTGATGTCGCCGAGGTCTTCCGCGATGAGCAGTTTGTCTCCGCAGACCTTTTTCAGCTCGCGGATAAGAGCCATGCCCGGTCCTTTTTTCCACTTACCCTTGCGCGCTGTCATCTCGCCCGCAGGAATGCAGAAATAGCTTTCAAGACCTCTGAAATGGTCGATACGAACGCCGTCGAAAAGCTCCGTCATAAACAGCATACGCTCTTTCCACCAGGAGAAGCCGTCCGCCTTCATCTTTTTCCAATCGTAGAGCGGATTTCCCCAGAGCTGACCGTCCTCGCAGAAATAGTCCGGCGGAACGCCCGCGACTCCCGTAGGTTGGTACTTTTCGTCCAGCTGGAACTGTGAAGGATCGGACCAGACGTCCGAGCTGTCAAGAGCGACGTATATCGGAATGTCTCCGATGATGGATATGCCTCTGCGGTTGGCGTAAGCCTTGACGTCCGCCCACTGCTTGAAAAACTGATACTGGGTGAATTCCCATACGTATCTGACCTGCGGATCGTAGTCGGTGACGGTCCACTCCGTCCATTCCGTTCCGCCGTTCGCCTCGCGCAGAGCCATGAATTCGCAGAATTTGGCGGTCTGCGGGTGCGATGAAAGGAATTCTTCGATTGCTTTTTTATCTTCAAAACGGCTTGCGGCAATTGAAAGAAGGGGAAAACGCTCTCTTGCAAGACGGTCGAATTCGCAGGTGTACGGACCGTCCTGACGTGCGTTTTTCAGCTCGCTTTCGGTGAGAAGACCTTCCTTGTGAAGAGTGGGCAGGTCGATAAATGAAGGATTTACGCTGAAGGCGCTGAAGGATTTGTAGGGCGAGTTATACTCGTCGGGAAGGCAGAAGGGAAGCGTCTGCCAGACCGAAAATCCGCAATCACATAAAAAATCTATCCACTCGTAAGCCGCCTCTCCGAAAGCGCCTTCTGAGTGGTCTCCCCAAAGGGATGAAACGTGCATAAGCACTCCGCTTTGTCTTTTCATAAATATCTCCGTGTAAAATAATATTGTGTTATCATTGTATCATATTTTCCGTCAAAAAGCAAGGTGTTCTGTTATTTTGGATCAGATTCTATGTTCCGTTCTTAAAATAACCTCTTGCTGCATCTCGGGTGAGAGCTTCGTAAAGTAATCGCTGTATCCCCCGATCCTTACTACAAGATCGCGGTATTCCTCAGGATTCTTTCTTGCCTTTTCAAGCAGCTCCTTATCCGTGACGTTTATCTGCAGCTCAAATCCGCCTCTTGACATATACGCTTTTATGAGCGTTTCCATAACGTCGACGGAATGCTCTCCAAAGGAGCTTTTTGCAAATTTCATGTTGACTGCAACACCGCCGATAAGCTCGTGATGCGCCCATTTCGTTGATGAGATTATTGATGCCGTAGGACCGTTCAGCTCGCGTCCTTGGCAGGGACCGGAGCCGTCTCCGAGCGGAAATCCCGCCGGTCTTCCGTCAGGCGTCGCGCCCGTATTTCTTCCGAACCGCTCGTGCTGTACCCAACAGAATACGCTGGGTATCAGATTTCCTGCCGTGTGGATGCCGTTATACTTTTTACATTCGGATATGATATGGTCTGTGAACATACCAAAATATCCGTCTATTTCATCTATATCGTTTCCGTATTTGGGCAGTCCGTTCAGCAAGCGCAGACGCAGGCGTTCGTTTCCATCGAAATTATTATCAAGTATCTCTTTCAGACTGCGGACCGTATACGCCTTTTCTTCGTAAACGATCTTTTTCAGAACGTAGACCGAATCCACAAGATTCGCCATTCCCACAAAGCTGGGCATGATCCAGTTATATCTTGCTCCGCCCTTCTCGATATCGGCTCCGCGCGCAAGGCAGTCCTTTACAAAGCAGGAAAGAAGCGGATTCATAGCGTTCTCCGCGCGGTGCTTTCTCAAGCTGTTTTGAACCGAAAAATTATGCTGAATGCTTGCGTCAAGCTTTTCAAGCAAAGCGGAAATGTGCTCGTCAAAGCTGTCATACTCCCGCGTCATAGTGTCAAGCAGGAGCTGCGCCATGTTCGTATACGGGCTTGCGACCCAAACGTTAGAAGAAGCGACGGGGGTGATCTCCACGCAGGTGCTGTGAATATAGCTGTGGGATTCCGATTCCGGAACGCCGTAGCTTTGCAGACCTTTTGAGATGATATCGTCGTTAAAGATAGCGGGATGTGATCTGCCGTGTGAAAGTATGCGGCAGGCTTTTGCAAGATAAGCTTTCGGCATATCTTCGGTATAGCATAATCCGACCGAAGGATATACGAGCCTTATATCGTCGATCACCTGCATTAGCATTTCGGTAAGCTCGTTTTCCACGATCTCACCGTTTTCGTCTCTGCCGCCGACCATATAACCGCTTGAAAGTCCGCGCGGAACGCGCATATTTATCTGTATTCCCAAACAGTCAAGCAGCAGCTGAGCCTTTTCCTTTGTCAGTGTTCCGTCTTTGATATCCTTTTCGTAATATGGCAGCAGATATCTGTCCGGGTGACCGAGCTGAAACTGCTGATGTCCCATTCTCAACGGATTGAGCGACAGACAGTACGTCACAAAATGCGCGGACTGAACTGCTTCGTAAAAGCTTTCCGCAGGCTGAGCGGGAACTTTTTTGCAGATCCTGGCAATTTCAAGAAGCTCGTTTTTACGGGTTTCATCAGGTTCATCTGCCGCAAGCTTAATTGCAAGAGCAGAATAGTTTTCGGAGTGCTTTATCACCGCCAAAAGACAGCTCTTCGCTGCAGAATAAAACTCCGCTTGTTCAGCATCGCAAGCCTTTAAGTATTCTTCTATACGTCCGATTATTCCGTTCAGTCCCTGAGACAGCAACAGCTCATATTCTATCGCCATATGCGAGTCCTGACCACCGCCTGCCAGCTTGGTTCTTTCTATCGCGAGCGGTTTATAAACGGTTTCCCACTCTTCTCTTTCGGAAGCAGTCAAGCCGTTCATTATTTCGCCGACCACCAGCTCACCCGAAGATATATTTGGGGTCAGCTCGGAAAAGGCGAAATCAAAGGCGTCTGCGTACTTTCTGTAGTCCATGCCGAGCTCTTTATCGCCGTATCTCTTATGAAATCTATACAGAAACTCATTGTTTATATGGTTATGTTGGAGCGCCGTTTGGCGTAAGCCTTCTATTCGGATCATTTTTGCCTCCTTAAAACATAGTATTTGAACGTTTATTTTTAAATGCAGTCTTTTCCTATCAGCCAGCCTATGATGTCGTATTCAAGATAGGCGCGGACGGTGTCGCGGTGTCCGTAACCGTTCAGAACAGTAAGGGTTGCGTTTGGGTTGTGCTTTACCAGACGCGGGAAAAACTCCGTGTTGCTGTCATAAGCTCTTGCGTCCGAAATATCAGAGCCAACGAAAGACCATACGGGCAGAGTTGCTCGGTCTGCAAACCGGCTCATGCGTCTGCCGACCGAGCCGCTAACAGGCGCTATTCTGGCAAAAATTTTTTGATTATGACATCCGACCATCCATGCTCCGATTCCGCCCATACTGTGTCCGGTGAGTGAAACGTTATCACGCGCGATGCGGTATTTATCGGAAATCTCCTCGATTAAAAGCAGAAGTTCATCGTTCAACTCATCCCAGCCGTGAACGTATTCGGGGGCTTGAGGTATGACGATAAACGCGGGAGCCTTCAGTAACTTGTTTTGCACGAATTGAGGAAAGCCCTCGTGACGCGTAAGGGCGTCGGGATCGTCGCCTTTACCGCTTCCGCCGTGAAGGTAAACTATAAGCGGCATATTCTCCGTTGCATTTTCGGGAATGTATAACCAATATTTTAAATGCGAATCGCCGCATAACAGAGATTCTTTTGAAAACGTAGCTTCTCTCATTTGTTCCATCCTTTTATATTCTTATGATAAAAAAGCTATAGTAAATTCTCTTTGCGCGCTTAAACAAAATCGGCAGGAAAACATAGTTTCTGCCGAAGTTGTAATAGGATTATTAGTGAGCTTTCTGGAAATCCTCGATGTTATATAGCTTGGTCACGACAACGTGAGCGTCCTCACCGAACTCCGTTTCCATTCCGAGATTCCTTAGCTTTTTGAATTTCTTTATACCGTCCTCGATGCGGGTGTATCTCGCCTCGAAAACGCAGGGGAATTCGATTTTTTTCAGAGCGGGGGTGAGATCGACGGCTTTGAGAGTTTCGATATAGAGAGTGTTAAGGAAGATGTCCTCTTCGATGAATTCAGCTTCGTTTCTGTCCTTTCCGTATTTGGAGATCACCTTTGCGGTGTCAGGCAGAAATTCCTCGATCTGATCCAGCGCTACGTTATCAGAGCATACGAGAAGAGTGGGGAAGCCGTAAGAGCCCGCTATATAGGAATCGTACTCTATCTCACCGAAGGGCTTTCCGTCAAGCTTATAATACTGTATGCCGACGCTGCTGAAGGTGTGAGCCAGAACTCCGCCGAACGTACCCTCTCTTGCGTGGTAGCCGAGGAGAATGAGTCCGTCGAAATCGTAGCCATCGCTGAACCAGAATCTTCCGAACTTGTGCTCGGTGTTCGCGCTGATAATATCGGCGCGGGGATCGATGGTGGAGTAATCCAGGTTTTTGCTTCCGCCGTGGTTATCCCAGACGACAACCTTTTCCGCGCCGCTGTCATACAGCGCTTTTACTACCGTGTTGATTTCTTTTACCGCGTTTTCAGCCGCTGTTTTATAATCAAAAGAAGCCGTGAGAGTTTTGTAAGGCTCTCCCACGATTCCGTGGATGCCTTCAAGGTCAACGTTGACCAGATACTGTTTTCCTTTTGCGCTCATGATCATTCTCCTTGTTATTTATTTTACAACGATGTTGACTATCTTTCCGGGTACGAATATCTCTTTAACTATTGTCTTTCCGTCGAGGAATGGAGTGAATCTTTCGTCGCTCTTGACAGCCTCGAAAGCACCGTCCTTTGTAACGTCTGCGGGAAGAGTAACGGTGCCTTTCAGCTTTCCGTTGAACTGAACAGCTATCTCGATAACGCTGTCAACGGTCTTTGCTTCGTCGTATTCGGGCCACTGAGCTACTGCGATGAGTCCATTGTTTCCGAGGTTGCTCCATATCTCCTCGCAAAGGTGAGGAGCGAAAGGAGAGAGCAGACGGATGAATATCTCCAGCTCGTCCTTTGTAAGGCTGCCCTTAGCCTCGATCTCGTTGAGAAGAGTCATGAGTTGAGCGATAGCGGTATTGAATTTCAGATCTTCAATGTCGAGAGTGACCTTTTTGACGGTCTTGTGGAATGCGGATTCCATGCCGTCAGTAAATCCTGTACCCTTTACCTTTTCGGGCAGGTCTGCGACTCTTTCGAGGAATCTCTTACAGCCCTTGACACTGCTTTCGGACCAGGGAGCGGCGGATGCGTAGTCGCCCATAAAGAGAATGTAAACTCTAAGAACGTCTGCGCCGTACTGGTCGACCGTGTCGTTAGGGTCAACCACGTTGCCCTTGGATTTACTCATCTTGTCTCCGTCCGGACCGAGGATAAGTCCCTGGGCGGTACGCTTTGCGTAAGGCTCCGCCGTGGGAACGAGTCCCAGATCGTAGAGGAATTTATGCCAGAATCTCGAATAGATCATGTGGCGGGTAACGTGCTCCATACCGCCGTTGTACCAGTCAACGGGCATCCAGTACTTCAGCTTTTCGAGATCCGCGAACTTTTCGCTGTTGTGGGGATCGATGTAACGGAGGAAGTACCAGGAAGAGCCTGCCCACTGAGGCATGGTGTCCGTTTCGCGCTTTGCGTCGCCCTTACACTTAGGGCACTTGCAGTTTACAAAGGACTCTATCTTTGCCAGAGGGCTTTCGCCGCCTTCGCCGGGCTCGAAGTTCTGTACTTCGGGGAGACGGAGAGGAAGCTCCTCGTAGGGCACTGCCACCATTCCGCACTTTTCACAGTGTACGATCGGAATGGGCTCGCCCCAGTATCTCTGACGGTTGAACGCCCAGTCCTTCATCTTGAACTGAACGCCCGCTTCGCCTATACCCTTTTCTTCGAGATACTGAACCATTCTCTCGATAGAGGAAGCCTTGTCCTTGAAACCGTTGAGGAAATCGGAGTTGACCATCTCGCCGTCGCCTGCGTAAGCGGCTTCGTCGATGTTTCCGCCCTTGATTACTTCAATTATATCGATTCCGAACTTCTTTGCGAAGTCGTAGTCTCTGTCGTCGTGAGCGGGAACCGCCATGATCGCGCCTGTTCCGTAGCCCATCATAACGTAGTCGGAGATGTAGATCGGGATCTCTTTTCCGTTTACGGGATTGATCGCAGAGATGCCGTCGATCTTAACGCCGGTCTTGTCCTTTACGAGCTGAGTTCTTTCAAACTCCGTCTTCTTAGCGCACTCTTCTTTGTACGCCTCGAGCTCTGCGTAGTTCTTTATGGAAGAAGCGTACTTCTCAAGCAGAGGATGCTCGGGAGCCATTACCATAAACGTAACTCCGAACAGTGTATCGGGGCGGGTGGTGTATATCTTGAGCTGCTCGTCCGCGCCCTTAAGAGAGAAGTTTACGAAGGCGCCCGTGGACTTACCGATCCAGTTCACCTGCTGCATTTTGATGTTGGGAAGGTAGTCAACGTCGCTCAGTCCCTGAAGGAGCTTATCTGCGTACTTTGTTATGCGGAGATACCATACGTCCTTGGACTTCTGAACGATATCGCTGTGGCAGATATCGCATTTACCGCCCTGAGAGTCCTCGTTAGAAAGGACTACCTTACAGCTGGGGCAGTAGTTGACCAGAGCCGTGTCGCGGAAGACCAGACCGTTTTCGAACATCTTGAGGAAGATCCACTGAGTCCACTTGTAATAGTTCTCGTCCGTGGTATCCACAACTCTTGACCAGTCGAAGGAAAAACCTACTCTTTTGAGCTGAGAGGAGAATTTCTCGATGTTTTTATCCGTAAGGATCCTTGGGTGAGTGTTGAATTTGATAGCGGAGTTCTCGGTAGGCAGACCGAAGGCGTCAAATCCTATGGGGAAGAGGACGTTATAGCCCTGCATTCTTCTCTTGCGGCTGATGACCTCAAGTCCCGAATAAGCCTTGATATGACCGACGTGCATACCGGATCCCGATGGATAGGGGAACTCTATAAGTCCGTAGAATTTGGGCTTGGAATAGTCGTCGCTTGCTTTGAAAACGCCGTTTTCATCCCATGTTTTTTGCCATTTTGCTTCAATGGCGGAAAAATCGTATTTCATAATGAAAGATTCCTTTCTGAAGATTAAGTGTATTTGATAAAATTATTTTTTGAATAAAAAAAGCCTTCATCTCCTTAACGTATAAGAGACGAAAGCAAATAAATGTTTCCGCGGTACCACTCTGACTTGATATATGATCCACTTTGCCGCGCACCTGAGATACGCGATGCTCTGTAACGGGAGCGCCCGTTCTTCCTACTCGGATACGCGCTCCTTTCGGTCAACTGCTCAAGGGGGAGTTCGGAGTAAGCCGAGTCTCTGTCTTGCACCGTCCGACAGCTCTCTGGAAGACCGTTATGCCTACGCCTTTGCCCTATCATCGCTTTTAAATATTATAATTATTATACTATTTCACCCCGCTTTTGTCAAGAGCTTTTTTGTATTTTGTTTTTTATTTACAAATATTTGATTTTATGTGTGATGTGATATATATTGGAGTTTAGCGGGGAACGCCCCGCGGCGAAGCAGGCACGCGCCTGCAGGCGAATAAATTATTTGTGCACATTAGGAACATAATTCTACACCAAATCTCTGCGAAGATTTCGGTCTTTTTTCGTAGAAAAAAGTTCCGATGGTGTCGGAAAGAAAGCTTCGAGGAAAACGCTGGATGAAATAGCGCTTTTGTAAAAAAGGCTTTGGTTTATGGGCTTTTTTGCAAAAGCAACCTTATATTAGCGTTTATTGACACACATCTATGTTCGCACAAATTTAGCAGTGTCACGCATAAATCAGTAAAAATTACTTGACAGAAAAAATATAATATGTTATAATGATTTATAAATATATACAAATCAGATGAAAATATAGTCATTTTACCAAAATAATAAATCGATTTAGCATATATCACCTTGCAAAAAGGGCTGAAAGGATACGAAAATTATGGAACTTAATCGTAAAAACGCAATGAAAGCATGGGAAGATCAGTTTGGAAAAACGGTTCAGACTACGGATTTTGCGGGACGGAAAATACAAAAGGGCGCATTCGATCAGAAGACCAGTGACTACGGTTGGACGCTTACCTTCATCGTGCCCAAAACCGAGGGCGGCTCGATAAAACCTGAAAATATGATCTGCGTTCACGTTAAAACGGCAGAGGAAAAGGGCGACGATTATCCCGCGTTTTTTGCAAATGAAAAGAAATACAACGTCAAAAACGAGGACGGAGTGATCTCAATAGAAGAGGCGACGGACAGCGAGTCCATCGCAGAACAGCAGGCAAAGATACAGTCCGCTATGGAAAGATGGGAGCAGTTCTTCGGAGAAGCGGAGAACGCCATCGACTTCTGCGGAAGAAAGATCAAAAAGAGCGAGTACAATACCGAATCGGAGCTTGCGTGGAAGATCGCCCCATACGTCACCTCAAAGCCTACGGAAAATAAGAACGCGTATATCGCAAACGTCGTTTCAGTCGAAGAGGCGCTGGGTAAAACGGCGTTTAAGGCAAACGGAAAGAACTATACGCTCAATAAGGAGAGCGGCGCGTACTATTTCAAGGCTCTCGAGGCAAAGCCCCAGAAGAAGCCCTTCGAGGTCAGCGACGTTGACGAGGTGTTTGAAAGAGTGCGTCTCTGCAAGGCGAACTACGAGGAGATCCTCGGCTCAGACGTCTGGATGGACTTTATCATCCTGAAGATCGTTACAGCGTCAGGTGTTACGTCGGCTACCGCGGCAACTCTGGTAGACAGCATATCCATGCTTCTCAAGGAGCAGATAGGAGAAAGGATCGCCTTCGAGATGTCGGAGCTGGTTCAGGAAAACGGCGCAAGAGCCATGTACCTTACATACAGATTCTCCTCTCCTCAGAGAGAAGCGCTCGAAAGAATATTCAACGGTTGTATGCTGCTCAATACGTACGCTCCGCTGTTCTTTACGGAATTTGCTCTTGAAGAGTTCAAAATATATAACTATGCAAACCATTTCGATATCGCGCAGGTCCAGTACCCCATATCGCTCCTTGCGGAGTGGAATCCCGAGCTAAAGAAGCTTATGACGGCTATATATCAGAGCAATCCCGGATTCTACAAGGACGAAAGTCCGGTAACCCTCTACGTTTCCGATTTCATCGTTTACAATATCGAGTCTCTTAACGAAATGCATCCCGTGGGAGAGACCGTATATCATACGCCCGTAAAAATGGTAGAACATAATTTCGTATTTACGGAGCTGAGAGCCAGCATTCAGAACAAGATAATCGGCGAGATCCGCGCCGCGCAGGCTGCTCAAAACGAGGCTGAGGAAGAGGCTGCGGCAAACGAAGCGGATCACGACGCGTACGCTCAGGCGGCGCAGGAGAGCTACGAAGAAGAGCCCGTTCAGCAGGCTGAAGAGCCTGTAGTTGAGGAAACTGCAGCGGAAGAACCGGTAGCAGAGACTGCTGAAGAGCCTGCAGAAACTCTTGCAGAAACTCCTGCAGAAGCGCCTGCGGAAGAAAAGGCTTCAGAGCCCGAAGAGGAGACTGCCCAAGAGCCTGAGGCTGTTGCCGAGGAAGAGAAGAAGCCTGCAGAGGAAGCTCCCGCGGAAGAGCCTGAAGAAGAGCCTAAGGAATCTGAGACACAAGGAGTTCCCGATGACGACGATGAGGACGAGAGCTCGGATCCCATCGAGACGTTCTGAGAACACAGATCATTAAATCAGTTACAAGAAAGGACCGGTCATTAAAATGAAAAGAGTATTATTTCAGGGCGATTCCATAACCGACGCGGGACGTTCCCGCGAGCAGGACGCAAACGTCGGAAGAGGCTATCCGCATCTCGTGAAGGCGGCGCTGAATTTCCGCGAGCCTATGGAATACGATTTCATAAATAAAGGTATCAGCGGAAACAGAGTGGTTGACGTTTACGCCAGAATAAAGCTTGACATTATAAACCTTGCTCCCGATTTCATGAGCATACTTATAGGCGTAAATGACGTTTGGCACGAGTTCAGCCGCAAGAACGGCGTTGACGCGGATAAATTCGAAAAGATATATTCAATGATGATCGAGGAGATAAAAGAAGCTCTTCCCGATATCAAGATACTTATTATGGAGCCTTTCGCGCTCAAAGCCAGCGCAACGGACGCCGTTCTTGAGGACGGAAGCGATAAATACACCGCATTCAGAGCCGAGACTGAAAAGAGAGCAGCGGCTTCCCGCAGAGTTGCGGAGAAGTACGGACTTGAGTTCCTGCCGCTCCAGAAGCTGCTGGACGATGCCGCAGCAAAGACCTCGCCTGAGTATTGGCTTGCCGACGGCGTTCATCCCACGGAAGCGGGACACGCTCTTATTTCGGAACAGTGGATAAAAAAATTCGATGAGATGATGAAATAAAATTAACTCCTATGGTGGAATTTTTTCTGCCATAGGAGTTTTTTGTTGCTCTATAAATTGGTGTTTATCGGGCAGGCGAGCGCCTGCAGGCAAACAAATTATTTTGCGAGTTTGGAACTTTAATCTCCTCCATTCGTGCGCATCTGGAACATAATCCTCCACCAAATCTCTGCGAAGATTTCGGTCTTTTTTCGGAGCAAAGCGGAGGAAAAAGCGCTGACGGTGTCAGCGAGAAAGCTTCGAGGGGGTGCGCTAGGCGATGTTCGCACTAAACTCACAGCGCACCTATAAATCAAAATTTGGAATTAATTCATTTTACCTATTTCTTCATCCGAATTGAAAGCGTAATCGGAGATCATTGATGTATCACGTACTATTGTCCATACCTCGTCTTCGGAGAGTAATTCCGCCAGCGTATAAATTGCGTGTGCATATAATGCCTTTGAAATCAAAAAAACGTATTTCTTGGTTTTCGTCGATCTATCGATATATGATTCATTTATACCAATGTTTTGCAAAAGTCCCAAAGCCACGAATGCATCTTCTTCGGTAAGATTGCATCCGTTCATAATCTCATCGAAAGTGAATTCTCGATTGCTCGCCTTTGAATTTTCGAAAGCAATCTTGTATTGATAAGAAAAGACCTTTTGGAAACTTTCAACGGAAAGGCAACTTAAAATACTGCCGGCGGTGCTTTTTATAATGTTTTCGCTATCGGCAGCTTTGTAATTATTATCAATAAAGCAGAAATCTCCGGTTGTTACAATAGCTCCCTTTGTGTTCGAAATACATCCGAGCCGACAGCCTTCCGATAGTTTTTGAAATTCATAAGCGAGTTGTTCTTCTTCAGTGTTTCCTATGTGGGTAAAGCGCATCTTTGTGTTTTGATAGAATAATTCAACCAACTTTTTGTAGCAGAAATCGGGAAATTCATCAGCAGAGACAGGTGTAGCGGTTTCCTCTTTTACGATCCCGTAAATATCGTCAAGCGTGATACCTAAAGCTTTTGCGATTTCTGGCAGAAGCATTATATCAGGCATAGATACCTCGGACTCCCATTTTGAAACAGCTTGGTTTGTAACGCCGAGCTTAACGCCAAGCTCCTCCTGCGTGATTCCTAAGGCTTTTCTGTATTTTGCGATGTTTTTTCCAATGCTCATAACATTGACCTCCTGTTTTTTATGGTACTTTAAGTATATCACAATTTGCTTTGTAAAGGAAGATAACATTTGGCGAATCAGTAAAATAAATTGTTCACAAAAATCTCCAAATAGTTGGATAATTCTATTGACAAACCGCGAGGTTTGCAATATAATTATATTGTAATGTGCACAAAAAATCAAGCGAAACCGAGATGTTTCGCAGAAAAGTTATAAATCAAATAAAAAAGGAGAAAAGACAATGAGCAAGATCAGAATAGGACTTATAGGCTGCGGCGGCAGATCGAGAAGCCACCAGAATTCGTTTTTGCAGATGCTGGACGATGTCGAGATCGTCGCGGTTGCAGATCCCATTGAGGAGCGCAGAGTTGAGACTGCGAAGAAATTCGGATGCACAAGACTTTATAAGGATCACAACGAGTTTTACGCAAATGAGAGCAAGGACACCGTAGACGCTCTCGTTATCGCTATCGAGCCCACAGCTCACATTGGAGTTGAGGAAGGCGCGATAGAAAAGGGCTTCCATTTCATTATTGAAAAGCCTATGACTCTTGATCTTGATCAGGCTGACAAACTGAACGCTATGATCAAGGAAAAGGGAATAATCACCAGCGTAGGATTCCAGGACAGATATCTCGACCTTATGGAGATCGTCAAGGAAGAGCTTCCGAAGCACAAGACGGGCGGACTTGTCTACGGCGCGTGGGTAGGCGGTATTCCCGGAGTATGGTGGTGGCAGAAGAAATCCACCTGCGGCGGTCAGCTTGTAGAGCAGAATATCCACCTTGCAGACGGTCTGAGATGGCTCTACGGCGAGCCTATCTCCGTTTATGCTACCAGCTCAAAGGGTATGGTAAAGGCGGGCGTTGACGCGTCCCCCGAATACGATACGGACGACCACTCCACGGCTGTATTCAGATTTGAAAACAACGTGACCGCAACCCTGGTCAGCGGCTGCTATTCAAGAGGCATACGTCCCCGTTGCGGTCTTTACATAACCCTTGACGATATGGTGCTCGACTACCGTCTCAGAAACAATCTGATCATCTCTACTCCCGACGGAGTCAAGGATATTCCGAGAGGAGTCGACCAGACTCTGATCCTTGACCAGGTCTTCGTTGAAGCGGTAAGAACGGGCGACGCAAGTAAGATCCGTTCCGATTACGACGACGCGCTGAAGTCTCTGAAGATGTGCTTTGCTGCGGAGCAGTCCATCGCTACGGGACAGGTAGTTTACTTTAAATAATTAAGAAAGGTAAGGTAGTATTATGAGACTTTGCGTACCGATACCGTGTTTTTTCGGTAAATATGATTTTTGCGACGCTATAAAAATGGTAAGAGAGCTTGGCTACGATTGCGCCGAAACGTATAAATGGCAGGGACTGGATCTGGATAAGGTAAGAGGGACTTGCGAGGAAAACGGCGTTGAGCTGCTCAGTATGTGTACCACCGAGTTCAGAATGACGTCTCCCGAGAACCGTAAGCTCTGGCTTGAAGGACTCAAGGAGAGCTGCGCGGCGGCAAAGAAGGTGGGCGCAAGCCGCCTTATCACTCAGGTGGGACAGGACACGGGCGCTCCGAGAGAAGAACAGCACGCGTCTATCGTCGCGGCGCTGAAGGAGGCTAAGCCGATCCTTGAGGACAGCGGTATAATTATTATGATCGAGCCGCTGAACACTTATGTAAACCATCCCGGATACTATCTCTGGTCTTCCGTTGAGGGCTTTGATATTATCAGAGAGGTGGATCACCCGCTGGTAAAGGTGGTTTACGATATCTATCATCAGCAGGTAATGGAAGGAAATATCATTCCCAACGTTACCAATAATCTGGACTGCATCGCTCACCTGCACAGCGCGGGACATCCGGGAAGACACGAGCTCCAGTACGGCGAGAATGACTACAATGTGATCTTCAAGGCGGTTGACGAAGCAGGCTACACCGGCGCTTGCGGCCTGGAATACAGACCGCTTCTCGATCCCGTTGAAAGCCTCAAGGAAGCAAAACGCATTTACGGTTAACAGATCAAAAAAACAGACTCGTTAGAGTCTGTTTTTTGTGTCATGATTAGATCTTACCCGATTTGTAATCGTCAAGTATCTGCTTCAGGGTCACGCCTGCAGAGCCGATCATACTGTCGTACTGAGAAACGACGTTTGTATTTTTATTATGTACAGTGTTTCTTATTATCTGACCGACTGAGTAGTGCAGATATTCGTAAGCAAAGTTCTTTGTGAGCGTGGATTTAACGGTGTCATGGCGTCCGGTGATGATATCGATCATGTGCGCGTCCATATCGTCACGGGTATAAGCGGTCTTGAGCGCCATTTCATAATAGGGAACGGCAACAGAGCGGTAGCTCTCGGAAGCAAGGGCTTCGATGACCGCGCTGACCTCTTCGTTTACTCTTTCGATATCTGCGGAAACGGGACAGCCTACCATTACGGTTCCGTTTTGCAGGAAGTTTTTGTAGAGCTCCTGCTCCTCGTCAAGCTTTGGGAATGGGACGATACCGAAGTCCTGCTTCATTTCACGCATATTATCTTGAAGCGCGGTGTTGAGATTTCCGAGCAGGAACATTACCTTTTCATTCGGAAAATCATTTTCGCGTTCCTTGGGCATACTCTGACCTAAGAATAGCCATGCGCCCTCGTTTTCCCAATAACATTCGTAGAGCATATCAACGAACGTTATCAATCTGTCACTTATCGGTTCTATCTCGATCATACCGTATTCGTCTCTGGTGTAGAGCGGAAGATCTGCCGCCTCTCTGAAATAGTGGGTGGGCTCTCCGGTATTGAAAAGAGAGAAGCCGTAAATGTCGTTTGAACCGTCGCCGCCCTTTTCGATGTGTGCTTTCTTGGTGATGCGGGTGAATTCCTCAAGAGTCCAGGTTCCGTCGAAGACCTTTTGATAGAGCTCGTCTCCGTCTTTATTCGGAGAGATATACTGCTCATACAGGGCTTTGTTGTAGAATATGGCGCCTGCGATACCCAGCGTTCCGATAGAGATATCTCCGTAAAGGAGACGGTAATTGTAATTATCGATGGACGTCTCCATGATAGCATCCGGATACCACCATCTTTCTTCGATGTCTATGTATTCGGAGTCGTTAAGATCGTAGAAATAGTTGAAGAGCAGCTCTTGGGTTACTGTATTATTTGTGGTGAATATTATTTCGTAAGCGTTTGCCATTGTCTGAATATCACGCTTCATAACCTCAACGACTTCCTGCCATCTTGTTGTGTCTGATGATATCAGATCAAGATCAACGTTCAATCGTTCTTCTACTGAAAGATTTCTCTCGTAGATCTTGGAAAAAACGATATCAGTGGATTCTTCGTCACCGATCAAAAATTTTTCTGTATGCTGAGCGTAGAAGATTCCGATCGTCTGATTTTCGAGGTCATAACCCTCGGGTATACTGTCGGCTGCTTTTTCGCGGCAGCTGTCATCATAGACGTATTTGTCATCTGAGACGGGCTTTTCGTCGTCTTTTTTGCAAGCGACGAGCAATGGGAAGATCATCGCAAAGCAAAGCGCAATTAGCAGGATTCTGACTTTTTTCATAACTTTCTCCTTGTTGATAGTTTTAATTCTTTTGTGTTTTCTGATAGTTAAGAATGAGGATACCCGTACTGATGAGAACGAGAGTAGCCAGCAGATTGATTATCGGCACGTTACCGCTTTCGCTGAGCATGACGGCGGAGAGCAGGACTCCGAATATAGGCGTGGTAAAGCTGAAGATAGTGACCTTTGAAACAGGATTGTGCTTGAGAAGTATGCCCCAGAGAGAATAGGCGATAGCGGAAAGGAACGCAAGATAGACAAGGATCCCGATGCCTTTCAGAGTTGCGAGATTTATCTGTCCGCCGAAGGCAAGTCCTACCGCGATCATCACCGCGCCGCCGAGGATGAACTGGTATCCGCTGATGACCACGGGATCCTCGTATTTGGAATAACGCTTGATGAGAACGGAGGATACCGCAAGCGACATAGCGGAGAAGAGCACGAAGCAGTCGCCCGTGAAGTTCATATCAAAGGTGAGCCCGTTAAGGTTTACGATGATTATACCCGCAAATCCGAATATACAAGCGATCATCTTTTTGAGCGTCAGCTTTTCGAGACGGAAGATAAGGCTGGAAACTATGATAGCGAAAAAGGTAGACGAGCCGCTGAGTATCGTGCCCTTTACGCCCGTGGTGTTGGCAAGACCGACGTAGAAGAATATGTACTGAATGATGGTCTGAACGCATCCGACTATCGCAACGCGGTGCAGGTTTTCCTTTTTTGGATATAGTAAACGCTTTCTTGCTATACTGAAGATTATTATGGTAAGAATTCCCGCGAGAGTGAAGCGTATTCCGGCGAAAAGAATGGTGGATGGGACGTTCTTTTCGGGAAGGAGCACCTCGTAACCTACCTTGATGAAGGGCGTCGCGCTTCCCCACAAAGCGCAGCAGAGCAACGCGATGAGCGTTATGAAAAGAGGATGGGTGAATAATTTGTTTTTCTGAGTTGTTTCTGTGATTTCCATTATGCTGTTGTTCCTATTCTGATTTTTTATTGTTCAGGCTGCGGAGAGGGACTTCCGATCATCTTACCGTCCCTGTCAAAATTATAAGTTCCCTCGGGAAGAAGTCCGTTTGTCTTTGAGATAGTATAGCTGCAATTCCGAACGGCAATAAGAGACGAGTTTATATAATAGTAGTTTCCGGCGCTGTCTTGGATGAGACCGCCGTAGGTGGCTCTTCCGTTCTTATAAAGACGCACCTCGCCGTCGAAATCGCGGATAAGCCCCGTCTTTTTCATATCGTCCTCGGTCGGTGGGTTGAGAAGCTTTCCGTCTGAGCCGAAATTGTAATAACCGTCGGTATTTATCAGACCGTTTGAATTAGAGGCGTAAACGTAATAACCGCCCGTCTTCAGCGCGCCGCTGGATCTTGACGCGAAATAAATGTCTCCCTCGTATTCAAATGCGCCCTTTTGCAGAACTCCGTTGACGTAATAATAGATCTTGGAGCCGTCGATGCAGAAGCCGTCCCGTTCTTCTTCCGGAGTCAGCCTTCCGTCAGCTCCGAAATAATATGTGTCCTGAGGAAGCAGACCGTTATTATTAGTAACGTAATAGCTTGTGTTTCGGACAGCCTTCAAGGTTGAGTTTATGTAATAATAATCTCCGTTTTCGTCCATTATCAAGCCTGCTCGGATCGGTTTGCCGTCTTCGTAAACGCGAAGCTCGCCGTCCTCGTCACGGATTATGCCGTTTTTGATGTCGGGCGGTATTTCTTCGGGTGGCGGTCCCAGCAGCATCGCCGATATACCGTAGCTCGCCGCCAGTATAACGAAAACGGCGGCGTACAAGGTGATGATCAGCGTTTTCTTTGTGAATTTGAAATTTTTACGCTCCATATATTTCCCGTGTTTCATTTTATTATAATTAAACCTATTATATCATATCATTATGTTTTTGTCAATGCAAAAAAACGCTTTCCGACGGAAAGCGTTTTTTGATTATGATCGTTGATGTGTTAAACATAGGTCTCGCCTTAAAGCTCTTCTATGTACCGAAGCAGCTCGGGAAATCCTCCGCGGTCGTATTTTGTAATGTCTTCACCGTGTTTATTCAGAAGACAGTCCGTAAGCAGGAACACCTTCATTCCAAGCTCAGCGGCTACCATATCCTCGGAAACGTCGTTTCCGATCATCAGACATTCCTCCGCGGAAACGTCCAGCTTCGACAGGATATCCTTGTAGTAATTAAGATTCGGTTTGCAAAAGCGGGAGTTTTCGTACGTAGTGAACAGCTCGAAGTCGGAGGGCGAGAGCCCTGCCCATGCGATACGCTTTTCCGTAGCTATTGAGGGGAATATGGGATTAGTTGCCAGCGCTACGCGGTAGCCCTTTTCCTTCAGTCTGTTTACCGCCTGCGCCGCCATAGGCGAGAAACCGCAGGAGAGCTGCACTTTGTCGAAATCTTCACGGTAATATGCATCGAAATGCGGGAGATCGTTGATCGCGTCTGCGCCGTATATCTCGCAGAACTTATCCCAAAACGCCTGTTCGTTTAACCTTGAACCGTCGTTTTTGACCATTGCGGCAGTTCCCGTCCAGATGGACTGTATCAGCTTTTCGGAATCGTAACCGAGGGGTTCCAGCTTCCTTGCGAGGAGACCGAAATAAGCCTTTGTGAAGCGCTCCATATCCATTGGAAGCAGAGTGCCGTCCAGATCAAACATTACTACTTTGATGCTCATTTTTGATTTGAAACCTTTCTTTAAGGGGTGTATATCCTGTTTATCCCCTGCATAAGGGTGGGCTTGTCGAAGGGAAAATTGCCGTACGCCGTCAGATATCCGTTCTTGTCGATGAAGTAAGTCAGCGGAATGGCGCTTACGCCGTATGCGGCGGAGCCTTCGTAATCTGTATCATGATAGACCGGCAGTGAGTAGCCGTTGTCTGTGATGAATTTTTTTGCGTCCTTCATGGTGTCGTCAATGCTTACCATGACGAAATGTATTTTGTCCTTATATTCGTTGTAGACCTCGTTGAAAGCGGGCATCTCGCTCTGGCAGGGACCGCACCAGCTCGCCCAGAAATTGAGAACGATAGGCTTTCCGAAGAAATCCGAAAGCTTGACCTCCGATCCGTTTACGTCGTACATCTTAAAATCGTACGCCTTTATCAGATCGCCGTGGTCTTCGCTCTCGTCGCCGTGATCGTGGTCGGGCTGAGGATCGGACTGATCAGGTGTATTTTCCGAGCCTTCGCCGGAGCTTCCGTTGTCAGTGGTGTTGTCGGACGAGCCTTCGTTACCGCTTGTGTCGGACTGATCGGCGGACGGCTGTTTGCCCTCATCTTCAGAGGGCTTACTCGTATCGGAGCTGTTTCCGCCGCCTACGACAGCCAGCTGACCGCCGGGAGTATCCGGTGTCAGATGCTCGTATAGAAAATAAGCGCCTACTATGCTGAATACCAGCGCGCAAAGCAGTGCTATGACAGTGATCTTTTGCTTCATAAGATTTTTCCTTTCTTGTGATAAACGGCATTATCAAAAGTAAAACACAAAATACGGTTTGAGAGTCGCGTTATCCGTACGTTCAGCGCGCCGATGAAGGGAGCTGTATGTGTTCATCTATGCTTCAGCCGTTTCTTTCAGATCAAACGCGTTTTACCCGTGATCTGATGCTTACTCTGATAATTTTAACACAGATCTTTCCCGATTTGATTAACATAATTAAAACAATCGGTTAGAATTTTTGATCTGTAACTATATTATAGCTCAAATAACGGTAAAAGTCTGTGATAAAGTCACATCGAGGAAAGGTTTTTATATTATTTTTCAGAGCCCTCGTAGCCGATCAGAACTCCGCCGCGCTCTGCGTAAAAGCAGCAAAGTCCGTTTGCAGGCTTGATGGTAACGCTTGCTTCGGGGTGAAGAGCGAGCAGACGCTCTTTGAGGATCTTGGCGGCGGATTCGTTTTCGCAGTGATGGATGCGTACCTTTCCGCCATTATATCCGTTTGAAAGCATATTTTTAATTATGTCGGAAAGAGCCTTTTCCGCGCCGCGGGATTTATTCGTGATATCAAGGATACCTTTATTGCTCGCTTTTCCGATTATTCTGATGCCGAGTATTCCCGCTAACTTTGCGACTACGGGGCTTACCCGTCCGTTAACGGCAAGATTGTGCAGAGATCTCAGACCGAAAATAAGATGCGTGCTCTTTTTGTACTCGTTTATCTGACGTACCGTTTCATCAAAATCGGCGCCTCCCGCGATGATCGCGCTGAGCTTTTCAATGATCAGAGCGCTTTCGGGACCAACGGGAAGGGAGTCGATGACGTGGCCCTTGCGTTCGGGGTGAGCCTCAAGGTATTCGGAAAGAGCGGCGGATGCTGAGCTGTAGCTTCCCGAAAGACCGCTTGTGATCGTTACGCAGAAGATGTTTTCTGCATCTCCGAAGGCGTTTTTCCAGTCGTCAATGTTCGGGCAGGCGGAGCCTGAGCGTCCTGAGTATTTTGCAAGATAATCTAACATTTCCTTGGTATCAAGCGCCGTGTCGTCCGTAAACTCCTTTTCAGCAGTTATGATCTTGAGGGGAACGGTGCTGTAGCTTGTGTCGGAAAACTCTAAAAGATCGGACGATGAGTCCGAGATGATCTTGTAATTCATATAGTATCCTTTCGGTATTTTGGTTTACTGATATGTTAATCCCGAAAACTGGAAAATCGTTACATGAAATATGAAAATGATTTTTTAAAGCATAATTTTTTGTAAGCGTATTGACAAAGCGGCGGTTTTATAGTAAAATCTTAGCAGAAAGCAAACGCTGTCGGAAAGGAACGGTCACGGTTATTATGAAATATTACATAAAGCAAAAGGTGTTCAGCTTTGGCGATAAGTTTTACATATACGACGAGAGCGGAAACGAGATCTTTTACGTTCAGGGCGAGGTTTTCAGCTTCGGTAAGAAGCTCCATCTTTACGATAACGAAGGCACAGAGCATGCCTTTATAAGCCAGAAGCTGTTCTCGTTTTTGCCCAAATATTACATCTCCAAAAGCGGATCTGTCGCCGCCGAGGTGGTCAAGCATTTTACGTTTTTTAAGCAGGAATTCAGCGTGATCGGACCCGAATGGAGCGTTACGGGTGATTTCTTTGAGCACGAATACTTCATTTACGCCGCCGATCATACCGTGGCGAGCATATCAAAGGAGTGGTTTACCTGGGGAGACGCCTACGTTATAGACGTGGCGGCGGGTGAGGACGATATAACTGCTATCTCCGTCGCTCTCGTGATAGACGCGATCCAGGATCAGCAAAACGATAATTAAAGAATAAAAGCGCTGACGTTGCCTTTGGGCTTCGTCAGCGCTTTTTGTTCACTTTTTATCAGATAAACTTAAATTCTGTTTTTGTATCGATAGCAGGATCCTTTACCTTGAGATCGATTATATACACAGTTTCCACATTGTTTGTTGAACGGGTGTGGCCTTCGGTGCTGAAGGTAAGATCGAACTTGCTCTTGTCGTAAACGATGACCGTGTCTCCGACCTTGACTCCCTCGGGAATCTCTTCTGCGGGTAACATAGAAACGAATCTTTCAACGATCTCCGTAGGCTTCTCGGTGAAGTCGTACTGATCGGTCATGGAAACGCCGTCAGCCTCGCATTTGAAGGTACGGGTGAGCGCTTTCAGCGTCTCGATGCTGTAAGCGTTCTGCATGGAGAAGGAGTATTCGTCCTCTTTTTCTGCGTAGATGACGGATTTTTCTCTGCCCGTTACCTGCAGGTTTCCGTTGATTATCGGAACGCTGTGACCTCTGGAAGAGTTACAGAGAATGGTGTAACGCTCCGGTCCGAAGTACTGGCGGGTGTATTCTCCGCCTCCAATATCAACAAGCGTAACCTTGCCGTTCTTAGAGATAAGGAATGAGCCGACGTCGTTGTGGTTATGGCTCTCGGCGTTACAGCCTGCCTTACAAGCGAACGTGTAATCCTTCTGTCTGTTGATGAACCACTGATTGTCGTGGTAGATATGGTTCTTGGGGAACATTTTTGAGTCCTCAAGCTCGGGATCAGTCCAGAGAATGTAGCGAAGAGGCGCGTTTCCGTAATTTCCGTTCATTTTAAGCGAAGGGATCTCGATATCGGGGTATTCTTTTTTGAGGAAGTGGGAGAGCCAGGTGGAAGGAGAAAAGCCGCGTCCGCCGTCCGAAAAGCTGATGCACTCTCTTTCGTTCATGGATATGTTCTGCTGGAAACGGGCTATCTCGTGAACCTTTTCTCTCTTGAAGAGGTCTATCTCGCCGTCCGTGTAGTCGCGGAGCATACTTGCAAAGAGACAGAAATAGGAAAATCCGTAATTCCAGTAGCCGTAGCCTTCCTTACAGCATCCGTCGTCGTCAAAGCCGCGCAGATAACATTCGATAGTCTCAAGCATAGCGGGAAGCTGCTCGTCGATCTCCTCTTTTTCACAGCTGTAGAGATAAGCGGAAAGGGTGGCGCCGATGCAAACGGCGGACCAGTTGTTCGTTACGCGCTTCCAGCCGAAATCGTTGACCTTGTAGGAGTCGATGACTCTCTTTCTTACCTCGTGTTTCGCTCTGTTGCGCACAAGGTCGGGAAGCTTGTCGCCGACGAAATAAAGGATCTCGGCAACTCTGTAGCCCATAATGGTGGAAGTAAGGTCCAGGAAGGTCTTGCGCCTTTCCTCGGGAATGTCCTCGCGAACGTGAGCGGGGATGGTCCAGGTCTCAAAGTCGCAGACGTTCCAGATGGCGTCCGCAAGCTCTTCAATGTACTTTTCGTCCTTTGTCAGCAGATAGGCGAGGAAAAAGCATCTCATTCTCGCCTCATAATTGCCGTAAACCGCCTGGAAAACGGTTCTGTTACCCGTGGTGACGAAAAGATGTATGTCGCGGAATCTTACGCGCGGCGGATCGCTGTTTATGTAAGAATCTGCGCACTTGAGTACATGTTCTCTTACGTTTGCGTAATAAGGATGGGTGCGTACCTGCTCCCATTTTTCTTCTGTAAATTCTTTAAATAATCTTCCCATAAGCTCTGTCACTTTCTTAATATAAAAGATTTAAATAAGGCTTTACGCCTTGCCTAAAGTATAACATCATAAAAAACTAAAGTCAAGGTAGTTTCTTGATTTTAGTTTACTTTGTATAGATTAAATGAATTTTCTCGGCGATTTTTACAAATATAAGAAACATAGATGATATGTGTTGACAAAACCGTGTAATTACGATATAATTAATATAGGGAAAATATCCCATAAAAATTTTAAGGAGGTCACCCGTATGACAAAACTCAGAAGAACCGTTCGCCTGTCGGTAATACTCTTGCTTATTATTTCAATGTTGCTGACGCCAATGTCTCCGATTTTTGCTGTTCCCAACGAAAAAACGGATGACGCCGACCTTGTTGTAGCTGATACTAAAGTTGAAACTGAAAAAAAAGAGCCTGAATTAGTTGTTGATGAAGAAACTGGCATTTTTTCTATGTCTATGGATCCAGAGTTGTACGAAAAGTTATATTCCGCACCGAACGAAGTGCTAAACGGTACAACATCGGATTTGTTAGAGTATTTTTTAGACTCACATATTTTAAAGCAGCAATTATTACCTTTGTCATCTACCAATAAACCTTACAAACTTGATTTCACCCCTAATATTGCATTTAAAGAATTAGTTTCAAGAAAAGACTTCTTGCAAATGCTTGAACAATATGCCAAAGACGCGATAAACGGTACGAGATCTGAATTGTTTGCAGAACGAAAATTAGAAAAAATTCTAGAACAAGATAGTGTTAAAGCTGTATTTTGGGAAACTGCTGATAGTTCGCTAAATTATCCCGTAATAGCAAATTTGTATTCCGAAGATACGGATATAGCAATTGGAGATTATGTCAATCATGCTAATAGTATAGCTTATTTTTGCGCTGAAATCATTGAGACAGTAATAGAAACTGAAGTGATACTATCTACGCCAGAGCGTGAACTGACTGATGACGAAATTGAGCTATACGAATTGATGTTGGATGATGGAGGTAATACCAAGTTAGCAGAGCCAACCGCTAATTATAATTGTCACTCTTTCGCCTGGTATGATAACTCCTATTCAAATCCCTATTGGCTTTTCGATATAGAGCCATATTTAGGTATGTGCACTCAGATATACAATATGGGCGCAGTTCAATCTGGCGACATTGTGGTTTATTATGATTCTGATGGAGATTATTATCATTCAGGCATTGTGCATAGTGTAAGTTCATCTGGAAACTTGATGATTCGGTCAAAATGGGGGCCGTTAGGCGTTTATGAGCATTCATTTAACAATCTCCGTACCTTGTTAGCGGTGTAGCTATAGCCGCTGTATTTCGTTATCATAATTACGATAACTTGGAGTATTTAGGCTCAAATTATCATTCGGGAAATCAGCATTACTATTTATATGGTGATGTATGTCAAATTTGTGGAAATCAATTAGAACATTGGATTATCCGTCCTTGCTTGGGGCTTTCTTGCCCTGAGCCGTGGTCGCTTAGACATACTGTTTCAAAATACTAAAATTCCGTGCATAATACACGCGGCTCAGAGCTTCAAAAGCTTTGAGCTGTTTTTATGTCAATTAGTAAATATTAGATGATTTTTCTCGGCGATTTTTACAAATATATCCTTGACGAAATGGAAAATAAGGGGTATAATAAGATTGGATTTTAATATTTGATCTGTACCCGTTTGCGCTCTCAGTCACCTGTTGTGACATCCGATAGTTAATGGGCGCATTTTGTGTCGCTCTTTTTGAAAGAGGGCGAGCGGACGATTTCCGAAGGAAACCTCTCAAGTATTCTTTTACGACGATGGTTCCTTCCATCGTCGTAAAAGAAGTTTTTGCGGAGCTTTTTTCAAAAAGCGACCGTCACCCCTTTCAGAAAGAAGGTGCTTTGTGCAACAATTCAATATAACAGGAATGAGCTGCGCCGCTTGCAGCGCAAGAGTGGAAAAAGCGGTGTCAAAGCTCGAGGGCGTGGAAAACTGCTCGGTCAACCTGCTGACAAATTCGATGTCAGTAGAGGGCAGCGCCACTGACGCGCAGATAATCGAAGCGGTGGAAAAGGCTGGCTACGGAGCATACCGCAGTAACGAAAAAACTAAAACGGACGCGTCTGCAAACGCGGATACGTCCGAAAATGCGGAAAAAACAGCGATAATAAAACGCCTGATCGCGTCTGCGGTGATACTGCTCGGACTGATGTACGTCTCGATGGGCTACGTCATGTTCGGCTTCCCGATGCCGAAGGCGCTCTCGGAGAATCCGATGGCGGTGGCGCTTATCCAGCTGTGGCTCTCGGCGCTCATACTTGTTATCAACCAAAAGTTCTTTATAAGCGGCTTCAAGGGCGTTATCAACCGAGCGCCTAATATGGATACGCTGGTCTCGCTCGGCTCGGGCGCGTCATTTGCGTATAGCTGCTACGTTATGTATTTAATGTCAGGATCTTTGATCGCGGGTGAGATGGAAGCGGCAAAGCATTGCCTGCACGATCTGTATTTTGAGTCCGCGGCTATGATATTGGTTTTGATAACGGTGGGAAAATTCCTCGAAGCAAGAGCGAAGGGAAAGACCACGGACGCGATCCGCGCGCTGATGGAGCTTGCGCCGAAAACGGTGACGAAGCTCGAGAACGGAACAGAAAAAAAAGTGCCGATAGAGGAGCTGCAGGTGGGCGATCTGTTCGTCTGCCGCCCCGGAGAAAATATAGCGGTCGATGGAGTTATAATCGAAGGTAAATGCGCCGTTGACGAGTCCGCGCTGACGGGAGAGAGCATACCGTCCGATAAAGCCGAGGGGGACAGCGTTTCAGCCGGAACAGTAAATAAAACCGGCTTTATCAAGTGCCGCGCCTCAAGAGTAGGCGAGGATACCACCCTTGCGCAGATAATAAAAACGGTGACGGACGCATCGGCGACCAAAGCGCCCATCGCGAAGATAGCGGACAGAGTATCGGGCGTGTTCGTGCCTGCGGTCATTCTGATAGCCGCGGTCACATTTGTAATATGGCTGATCGCGGGGCAGACGGTGGGCTTTGCGGTTGCAAGAGGAATTTCTGTTCTGGTCATAAGCTGTCCGTGTGCGCTGGGACTTGCAACTCCCGTAGCGATCATGGTCGGAAACGGAGTCGGCGCGCGCCATGGTGTTTTGTTCAAAACCGCAACTTCTCTTGAAGAGACGGGCAAGGTGAAGACCGTGATCTTCGATAAGACCGGCACGCTGACAAAGGGCGAGCCGAAAGTTACCGATATCTATCCTGCCAAGTGGATGTTAAAACGGCGTCTGCTTTCACTTGCCGCCTCCCTCGAAGCGGGAAGCGAGCATCCTCTCGCAAAGGCTGTAATAAAGGAGAATTCAGACGCTGGCGGAGAAATTTATCCGATCTCCGAATTTGAGATAATTTCGGGCAGAGGACTTACCGCCGTGATAGACGGCGCCAGAATCTACGGCGGAAATCTCGAATATATAAAAAATGTCGCTGACGTAGACAATGATGCCGAGAAAAAGGCGGACAAATTAGCGTCGGAAGGAAAGACGCCTCTGTTTTTCGCATTTGCGGGTGAGTTCATCGGCATCATAGCCGTGGCTGACGTTATAAAGCCCGACAGCACGGGAGCCGTTGAAAAGCTTAAAGATATGGGAATAAACGTCATTATGCTTACGGGCGATAACGAAAGAACTGCGTGGGCTATTGCAAAGCAGATCGGAATCGAGAATATTGCGGCGGGTGTGCTTCCAAAGGATAAAGCGAATATAGTAAACGATCTTAAAATAATCGGTAAAACCGCTATGGTGGGCGACGGCATAAACGACGCTCCCGCATTGGCTAACGCTGACATAGGAATCGCCATCGGCGCGGGAACGGATATCGCGATCGATTCAGCCGAGGTGGTGCTGATGAACAGCAAAGTCGCCGACGTCGTTACGGCGATACGCCTCAGCCGCGCGACGCTGAAAAACATTAAAGAGAATCTTTTCTGGGCGTTTTTCTACAATACCGTGGGAATACCCGTGGCGGCGGGAGCGCTGTTTGCGGGCTTTGGGGTGCTTTTATCGCCTATGCTGGGCGCTGCGGCGATGAGCCTTTCCAGCTTTTGCGTGGTTATGAACGCGCTCAGACTCAATTTCGCCAAGGTAGCTGATAAACCCGTCGTTGACAATGAAATTATAATAAATGAAGTAAAGGAGAACAAACAAATGGAAAAGGTAATGAAGATCGAAGGAATGATGTGTCCTCACTGCGAGGCAAGAGTCAAGAAGTGTCTTGAGGCGCTTCCAGAGGTTACCGAGGCTAAGGTAAGCCACAAGGAAGGAACTGCGGTAGTGGTTCTTGCAAGCGACGTTTCCGACGACGTTCTGAAAAAGACCGTTGAGGATCAGGGCTACACGGTGCTGTAAAACTGATAAAAAGGGCTGACTCAAACGCTTTTAAAAATTCGCATTTGAGTCAGCCCTTTTCTTTTTTGTAGGTAACAAAAACCGTATTCATCTCACCCGCAGAACGGTTTTTTTGGCTTTAACCTATAACTCTTATCGTTACTTTTCCGTCTGTATTAACGAACTGCGCTTCGAAATTCTTTTCTCCGCTCCAGCTTCTGATCTTGAAGCTGTCCGAAAATTCACAGAGCTCTCCGCCGTCATAAGGTCTGAATGTCTTTCTCAGATCCTCATACGAAAGCTTTCCGACCGCGCTTGATTTAATATGACTGCCCATAACTATTCGTCCGTTCTTGTAAAATCCGATAGGCAGGAGCGTTTCCGACATTACATCGTCTATCCATTTCTCCGCATCCTCGGGATTCTGAACGTGAACGTGCTGCAAGGAAAAGCTGGCGGTGTATTCATCAATTTCGTAATCGACCGAGATCGTATCCATGTGCATAGGATTGTATATGACCGCGGATTCTCCGTAGTCCGAGACGTCAACGCGGTATTTTTCGGTGTACTTGGCGAGGAAGGAAAGCTTTCCTTCGGGATCTTTAAGCATTATCTTTGACTTTCGGTCTATTTCGGCAAACAGATCGGTAAGATCGATATTGCAGTCCTTTCCAATGTCCGCCGCAAGCTTTCTTATATTAGCTTCTCCGCTGACGGAAAAAAGCGCGAAAAGCTCTTGCGCCTTTTCGGGAAGGTAGTATTTGCAAAGTATGTGCGCCACGGAAATTTTATAGCGGGCATTGTTATAAATATTTTTGATGTACTGATAGTTTTCCTCGCAAACTGAAAGCATCTTCATCGCGTCGTACGCTCTGTGGCTATACATCCCAACAAGATTATTTTCGATAATTCCGCGAAGCTCTTTATCTTTTTCGGTAATTGGCATAGTATGTCTCCCTTTTGATTTTCAATATTGAATTTTTAATAGATTTAATTTGCATCAATAGGTTCCAGAACGTAAGAAAATTTATATTCGCTTTTTGAGTATTCTCCGTAAAATCTATCATTTACCGTCACAAGAGGATACACGATATCTATATTTCCGTCCTCGGAAACGGTTACGGTAACGTCCTCGCTGACCTCGGAGATACGGAAGGCGCTTCCGTTTTCGCTCATTACGGTAACCGAGCCCCCCTTACTCAAGGTAAAAGGGGTGTTGATCTCGTAAGCCTCGCCGTTTGCCGTAACGGTTGGATAATCCGCTCCGGTGGGGAAGCGTAAAATGTTCTCCACTTCGCTTTCACCGTGACTCTCGCTCAGCAGAGCCGTGACGCGCAGAGCTCTTTCGTTTGGCATTAACGTAACTCTGCTTGCAACACTGTTCACCATATCGAAATGCGCGTACAGATCCCGAGAAACCTTGCAGGGCGCAGTTTTATGAATGTCAAAGTAAGTCTGCTCCGGAAAAGAAAACTTTCTTACGGACGTATAACCGGAATAGCTTGAATGGATTCCGCCATCCTCAAGCGCTGCTCTGCCGAAGTAAGTCAGCATTTCAAAATATACGTTTCCGTTCTGCTTGTCGGAGATAACGAGAGTTCCGTTATCGTTTACGGTAAGATGAATGAAATCGTTTTCCGCGGTTTTTATAGTTTCAGAATATTGCATTTTATAATACCTCATAGGGGGGATTTTTTAAATTTTTTATTTATAGGTGCGTTAGAATTTGATTTTTGTTTGTATAAGACGTATATTTTGATTAAACTTTATAATTTCTTTTTCTACGTTCGTTTTTCTTCCTTCTTTCGAGAAAGAAAGAAGAAAAATGAACCAAAAAGAAGAAAGAAAGCCCGTGGTAGATTTTTTACGGCACATTGAAAACACGCTCGCATAAGCAGGCTCGCGGTTTTTCGCACATAAAATACTGCCGAGTTGCTACCGCAACTACCTAAAGCATCAAATCAAGCGAAAACCAGAATAAACATCCCGAAAATGCGAGTGTTTTACGAGCATTTTTGTCGAAATGACCGCATGAGCATCCTTTTTCACAACCCAAAATTCGCTCGTGCTTTTGAGCGAATTTTCTGAATATGATCGCACAGCATTCGAAGAATGCATAGTTTCATTTTTGCTTTCTTTGGGCATTCGAAGAATGCATAATTTCATTTCCTTTTTCTTCGGAAAGAAAAAGAGAAAGAAAGTAACGAATAAAAAAGAAAGTCTAAATTATTCACAAAATATCCGTCTTAATAAAATTTGCAATTAAAAGCCCCGCGTGTACCGCACCGTAAAACACCAATCTATCCATCAATTTTTTATTTATTATAACACACATTTATTGTATTTTCAAGGTACAAATTACAATAAAAATAGGACGATTTACAATTTTTTCGGAAATAAAAAAACTTTGCCAAAATTTTTTTATGAATTTTATATAAAAATTCACTTTACCTATTGACAAATACGATAATTTGTGGTATACTCTGTAAAGTGATTTACTTTACACTGTATTCCGAGGGGGCAAACGTATGAATATCGATATGGTTCGTCTTTATGATATATACGCGCCCTTGCTCAACGAACGCCAGCGCGAGATCCTTTCACTTTATTATAATGAGGATGAATCGCTTTCGGAGATCTCCGAAAACGTCGGAATAACCCGTCAGGGAGTTAGGGACTGTATAGTAAAATCAGAGGCTTTGCTTTGTGAGTTCGAGGCTGCTCTCAGGCTCAGAGAGAAGGCGCTTAAATTTGACAGTATGATAAACGCTCTGAAAGCAGAAGCGGAAGCCAAAGGCGCGGATAAGTCGCTCCTTGATAAAATATCCGCCCTGAAAGACCTTTAATTTACAGAAAGGACGGTACATTCTTTGTTCCAGAGTTTAACCGACAAGCTTTCGGAAGCTTTTAAAAAATTCCGAAACAAAGGCAAGCTTACCGAAGCCGACGTCAAAGCCGGTATGCGTGAGATCAAGCTTGCGTTGCTTGAAGCGGACGTCAACTTCAAGGTCGTCCGTGATTTTATCAAAACGGTTACTGAGCGCGCAGTAGGCAGCGAGGTCCTTGAGAGCCTTATGCCGGCGCAGCAGATAGTAAAGATCGTAAACGAAGAGCTGACCGCTCTCATGGGCGGATCGAATTCCAAGCTTACTATCGCCCCAAAGCCGCCAACAGTCGTTATGATGTGCGGTCTGCAGGGTTCGGGTAAAACGACACATACGGGTAAGCTGGCTCTTATGTATAAAAAACAGGGAAAGCATCCTCTTATGGTAGCCTGCGACGTTTACCGTCCAGCTGCTATCACACAGCTTAAGACCCTGGGCGAGCAGATAGATGTTCCCGTATTCGCTATGGGCGATAAGATATCCCCCGTAGAGATCGCAAAGGCGGCTATCGAGCACGCAAGGAAGAACGGAAACGATATGGTGTTCCTCGATACAGCGGGACGTCTTCAGATCGACGAGGTCCTGATGGATGAGCTGAAGAACATCAAGGAGGCGGTCGAGCCTACGGAGATCCTGCTGGTAGTCAACTCGATGATCGGTCAGGAGTCCGTAAATGTCTCCGAGACCTTCAATAATCTTCTCGACATCACAGGCGTGATCCTGACGATGCTGGACGGCGATACCCGAGGCGGCGCGGCGCTTTCAATACGTTGCGTAACAGGTAAGCCCATCAAATTCGTCGGTACGGGTGAGAAGATGGACGCTATCGAGCCCTTCCATCCCGACAGAATGGCGTCAAGAATACTCGGAATGGGCGACATTCTCTCGCTTATCGAAAAGGCGGAGCAGGCGTTCGACCAGAAAAAAGCGGAGGAGATGGAGAAGAAGCTCCGCGAATCCTCGTTCACCCTTGAAGATTACCTCGAGCAGTTCAAGCAGGTAAAGGAGATGGGCTCTATGGATCAGCTCATGGGTATGCTACCGGGAGTGAAGCCGTCGCAGCTCAAGGACGCAAAGATCGATCCTAAGCAGATCGACAGAATGGAAGCGATAATCCTCTCGATGACCAAAAAGGAAAGAGTTAATCCGGCAATCCTGAACGGTTCAAGAAAAAAGCGTATAGCCGCGGGAAGCGGTACGTCCGTGGAAGAGGTCAACAAGCTGCTCAACCAGTTCAACCAGGTCAACAAGCTTATGAAGCAGATGGCAAGCGGAAAGATGAACGGTATGCTTGGCGGTATGTTCGGCAAAAAAGGCAAGATGCCTTTCTGATAAAAAGTTAAAAACGGCGAATGCCTTTTTATAAAAACAAAAATAAAAATATAAATAAAAATTTTGGAGGAAATCAAAATGGTTAAGATCAGACTTAAGAGAATGGGCGCAAAGAAGGCTCCCTTTTACCGCGTAGTAGTAGCAGACTCCCGTTACCCCCGTGACGGTAGATTCATCGAGGAGATCGGTACTTACGATCCCACAGTTGAGCCCGCTGCTATCAAGATCGACGCTGAAAAGGCAACAAAGTGGATCGCTAACGGCGCTCAGCCCACAGAAACAGTTAAGTCACTTCTCAAAAAGTGCAGCATCGGCTAATTTAGCAGAGGTCCGCGCGTGATAGAACTCAAGGAAGTACTGAAAGAGATCGTTTCTCCGATAGTTTCCCAGCCCGAAAAGGTCATCATTATCGAAGAGGTTTCAGGAAGAGACGTTCTTCTGAAGCTCAACGTTGCTCCTGAGGATATGGGTAAGGTCATCGGACGTCACGGAAAGATCGCAAAGGCGATAAGAACAGTTATGAAGGCGGCTGCTACGGCGGCTAACCTTCACGTCAGAGTTGACATTCTCGACTACGACGAGCTGAACGAAAACGCTCCCGAAGAGGAGTAATTCAACAAACAAAGAGAGAACCTGCCGTTATTTTCGGCAGGTTCTCTTTTTAGCGTTTTACAGTAAGCATCTGACAGGGCGAAGCGTATCCTATCAGATACGGTCGCTATCTACCGGAGTGAGGAAGATATTTTTGAATTCGGAGGCGGTCTTGCACTGCGGAAGAGTCCACATTACTTTGGCAACGACGGCTTCGGTGGTCATATCGTAAGCCTCAGGGATCTCATATTTCTGCTTGATGCGTAAGCCCACTTGGTAAACCGACATATCGCTTCCCTCGTGGGGGACCTGGGTAGTGATTACGATACGTACTCCGCGGCTGATAAGATGCTCGATCTTTTCGGCGAATTCGTCGTTATCGTAGTAGGGGAGCCCGCCGACGCCGAAGCTTTCAATGATGACCGCGTGGTAGCGTTCGGCGACGAAATCAAATATCTCCGCGCTCATGCCGGGAATAAGCTTGATAACGATGACCGAGGGATCGATCTCATCGCAAAAGCGAACGGGACCGTCTATCCGCTGACGGATATATAATTTTACCGCGCCGCGTCTGATGAAGCCGATCTCTGGATAGTCGATGCTGGAAAAGGCGTTAAAGCTCTTGGTGCGCGTCTTTTGCGCGCGGGTGGCGGCGATTATCTTGCCGTCGAAGACGATATGGATACCGCAGGCGTCGTCATGGGCGGCGTACAGAAAAGCGTCGGCAAGGTTTTCGCGGGCGTCGGTGTCACGGCTTTCGATAGGCAGCTGCGCGCCGGTAAGAACCACGGGCTTTGAGCTGTTTTGTATCAGATAGTGAAGCATAGAGGAGGCATAAGCCATGGTATCAGTGCCGTGGGTGATGACGAAGCCGTCGTACTCTCCGTAGACCTTTCGGATGTAACGGGCGATATTCAGCCAGTATTCGGGCTTCATATTTGTGCTGTCGAGACTGTATAGTTGAACGGCTGATACGCGGCAGATCTGCGCGATCTCGGGGACGTGGGAAAGCAAACGGTCGGACGCGATGGCGGGGCTCAAGCCGTTTTCGCTCTGCGCGGAAGCGATAGTTCCGCCGGTCGTGATGAGAAGAATGTGTTTCATTTGTGCTCCTCGCTGAATTTGCGGTTATTTTTTTGCTCTGGACAAGTATAACATAACTTGCAGAAAAAGTCAACATTATTGTGGGAAAGGCGCGGCAAGTTTCGTTGCCGATAACCGTACGATAAGCATATCTTTCCCCCATCCTGCATTTTTTTTCGTAATCCCACGAAAAAAATTTCATAAAACCTATTGACAAAACCGAAAATCGGGAGTATACTATATAACAGAAAATTCACTAAGGAGGCGTAGTCATGTTTGTAAACAAGTTTTATTACTTTTATTTTTTTAACATGGACTGCCCGACTTTTGTGAAGAACGAAAAGCGATAAGTTTTTCGGAAACAAAAAACGGACAGTCCGCATCGGCGTGCTTTACAGCATATCGAACAGCGGGCTTTTTATTTTTCACAAAGAGAATCGAGGTACAGAACAATGCAAATGAATTTTAACAGAAAGCTTCCTATCCCTATGGACGTAAAGATGGAATATCCCGTAACCGAGAGCATGGAGCAGATAAAGAATGAAAGGGATAAAGCGATCAGATCAGTATTTGAGGGAAGTCTTGATAAATTTATACTCGTTATCGGACCGTGTTCCGCAGACCACCGCGAGCCTGTTTTAGAATACATTTCCAGACTTAAAAGAGTTGAGGAGCAGGTTTCGGACAAGATCATAATCATTCCCCGTATCTATACAAATAAACCGAGAACTACGGGGCAGGGCTACAAGGGTATGCTCCATCAGCCGGATCCCGAGGCAAAGCCGGATATGTATAAGGGAATCGTCGCTATCAGAGAGCTTCACCTGTCGGCGTTGCGCGATTACGGATTTTCCTGCGCTGATGAGATGCTCTATCCCGAAAACTACCGTTATCTCTCCGACCTGCTTTCCTACGTTGCAGTAGGCGCCCGTTCGGTAGAGAACCAGCAGCACAGACTGGTCGCAAGCGGCGTGGAAGCTCCCGTTGGTATGAAGAACCCCACGGGCGGAGATATGAGCGTTATGATGAACTCTATCGTGGCGGCTCAGTCCAGCCATACCTTCATCTACCGCGGCTGGGAGGTGACCAGCGAAGGCAACCCCTACGCTCACGCGATCCTCAGAGGCTACCTCGATTACTCGGGCAGAAGTATTTCAAATTACCATTACGAGGATCTGCTGTATGTAAAGGATCTTTACGAAAAATCCAATCTCGTGAATCCCTCTGTCATCGTGGATACCAACCATAATAACTCAGGAAAGAAATACCTTGAGCAGGTGCGTATTGCAAAAGACATCGTTCACAGCCGCAACCAGAACCCCGACATCAAGCGTCTTGTAAAGGGCTTGATGATCGAGAGCTACATCGAGGACGGAGCTTGCAAGGCTGAGGAGCACATTTTCGGAAAATCCATCACAGATCCTTGCCTCGGTTGGGAAAAGACGGAAAGATTGATTTTGGATATAGCGGATAAACTTTGATTTAAGGAACGCCTTGTGTTCCTTTTGAGCAGTAGAGCATGGCTCTGATCCGCATAAGGCAAAACGACACAAAACGCTATTTGGCGTAAAAAGGAATGGTCATAGAAATGTCAAATAAACTTGAAGAAGCAAGAATGATAATAAACGAAGTGGACGCGCAGATGGCGGAGCTGTTCGTAAAACGTATGAGAGCCGCAGAGATGGTCTGCGAGCACAAGATGGAGTACGGATTGCCGATCCTCGATCAGAAGAGAGAGGATGCGGTCATCGAAAGAAATTCGGCGCTGGTAGAGGACAACGTCCTGAAAGAGTACTATATCGACTATCTGAAGCATCTTATGTCGGTATCCCGCGCCTATCAGTACCGCCTGCAAAGCGGATTGAAGGTGGCGTACAGCGGAGTTGAGGGCGCGTTCGCGCATATCGCCGCGGGCAGGATATTTCCCGAGGGCAACCGAGTCTCGTACAGCGATTTCAAGGCGGCTTACGATTCGGTGGTAAAAGGTGAGAGCGACGTAGCGGTGCTTCCTATCGAAAACAGCTACGCAGGCGAGGTCGGGCAGACTATCGATCTCCTTTTCTCAGGGGGGCTGTTCATCAACGGTATCTATGAGCTGGAGATACATCAGAATCTCCTTGGCTTACCGGACGCTACAGTCGATGATATAAAGAAGGTTACCAGCCATCCGCAGGCTCTCAGCCAATGCCACGATTATATAAAATTGCGCGGCTTTGAAGCCGAGGAATCGACGAACACTGCCCTTGCCGCAAAGACGGTAGCCGAGATGAAGGACAGATCTCTCGGAGCCATCGCAAGCGTTGAGACGGCTGAGATATACGGACTCAAGGTCATCGAAGCAAACATCAATAAGAGCGGAGAGAATACCACACGCTTCGCGGTCCTCTCAAAGGTGAAGGCGTCGTCCCCTTCGCTTTCGAGCACGGTAATGATGTTCACCGTCAAGCACGAGGCGGGATCGCTGGCAAACGCCATCGGCATTATCGGAAAGTACGGCTACAATATGACGGCGCTCCGCTCAAGACCGATGAAAAAGCATTCCTGGCAGTATTACTTCTACGTAGAGATAGACGGCACCACCGATACAGAAAACGGCGTAAAAATGCTTGAGGAGCTGAATAAGGTATGCGACTGCCTCAAGGTTGCAGGCACGTTCGCTCCGCATACAGAGATATAAGGGGCTATAATAAAATGACTATTCATATGAATTTAGGCGAGGACAGCTATGATATTATCGTACAGAGAGGCGTTCTCGGCGAAGCAGATAAACATTTGGATCTGAACAGACGTGTCCTGGTCGTAACTGATTCGGGAGTTCCCGCTCAGTATGCAAGAACGGTCGCGGAACAGTGCAAGGAAGCGATGATCCTTACCGTGGAGCAGGGCGAGGCGTCCAAAAGCCTCGATATGTTCGGAAAGCTCCTTAGCGCGATGCTTGACGGCGAATTTTCGCGCAAGGACTGCGTGGTAGCGGTCGGCGGCGGCGTGGTCGGAGACCTTTCGGGCTTTGCGGCGTCGGCGTACATGAGAGGGATAGATTTCTACAATATCCCGACCACCTTGCTTTCACAGATCGATTCCTCGATCGGGGGTAAAACGGCGATAAATTTCGGCGGTGTAAAAAACATCGTCGGAGCGTTCTATCAGCCCAAAAAGGTACTGATCGACCCCGAGCTTCTGAAAACGCTTCCGAAAAGGCAGATATCGAGCGGACTTGCGGAAGCGGTAAAAATGGCGCTGACATCCGATAAGGAGCTGTTTGATATATTTGAAAATAAAGATATCGGTAGCAGCATAGACGAGATCATCGTCCGTTCTCTGAATATCAAAAAGAACGTGGTCGAGCAGGACGAAAAGGAGTCCGGGCTTCGCAAAATACTCAACTTCGGACACACGGTCGCTCACGGAATCGAGAGCAGCGAGGGGATGATTGAGCTGTATCA
>SVSQ01000094.1 GCA_015064245.1 Oscillospiraceae bacterium
GCTTTGTTTATGCGGACCGTCGAGGACGCCGGTCCCTACATTTATAAGATGAAACTCACGCATAAACTCCAATTTATCAGTTATTTAATGTGACATAGCCTTTTTTTATTCTTCTTCGTTTTGATCCTCGTTTTTCAAAACGAGCTCGGGACCTTTTTTGTCATTCACCGTTTCCTTCGTGACTATGACCTTTTCAACGTCGTTTCTCGACGGGATATCGTACATGATATCCAGCATCGTCTCCTCGATTATCGCGCGGAGACCTCTTGCTCCCGTATTTCTGTCGATAGCCTTATTTGCTATCTCGTCAAGCGCCTCGCTCGTGAACTCAAGCTCAGTCTTATCAAGCTCAAATAGCTTCTTGTACTGCTTGACAAGAGAGTTCTTGGGCTCGCTCAATATACGGACCAGCGCGCTTCTGTCAAGGTTGTCAAGGCTGACGATTATAGGCAGACGTCCTACGAGCTCGGGAATAAGACCGAACTTGATAACGTCGTGGGGAGTTACGTCCTTATAAGGAGAGTTTGAGATCTTCTCCGCCTTGGTCATGATCGTACCGCCAAATCCGATGGACGAGCTTCCCTTGCGGCTCTCGATTATCTCCTGGATGGTATCGAACGCGCCGCCGCAGATAAAGAGGATATTCTCCGTGTTTATCTTGATAAACTCCTGGTTGGGGTGCTTTCTTCCGCCCTGAGGGGGAACATTCGCTACCGTACCCTCCAGTATCTTGAGAAGCGCCTGCTGAACGCCCTCTCCCGAAACGTCTCTGGTTATAGAACGGTTCTCCGAGCGTCTTGATATCTTATCAATCTCGTCTATATAGATAATGCCCATCTCGGCAAGCTCAACGTCGTAGTCCGCTGCCTGAATGAGACGCAGGAGGATATTCTCAACGTCCTCGCCCACGTAGCCCGCCTCTGTAAGCGTAGTCGCATCCGCGATAGCGAATGGCACCTTCAAGGTCTTCGCAAGTGTCTGGGCAAGATACGTCTTTCCAACGCCCGTAGGGCCGAGGAGCAGTACGTTGCTCTTCTGTATCTCAACCTCGTCGCCGTTCTTCTTGCCGCCCTTTTTGCGTCCGCCGCGTTTGTCATTATTCTGAAGTATTCTCTTATAGTGGTTATATACCGCCACGGAAAGAGCCTTTTTCGCATCGTCCTGACCGATAACGTATTCGTCCAGTATGCTCTTTATCTTCTGAGGCTTGGGAAGAGTATCATAGGTAAGTCCCGAGATATTATCGCCGATCTGCGCGTCGTTTATTATCTCGTTGCAGATCTCAACACAGCCGTCGCATATATAAAGTCCCGTGGGAGAAGGTATGAGAAATTCTACCTGTCTTTCGCTTCTTCCGCAGAACATACAGTGACGGAGCGATGAATTTCCCGAATTGTTGTTTTGTGCCATTCTTATGACCATTCCTTTCCTACAACAAATAGCGTTTTTCAGTTTTTAAAAGACCGCCCGCAGTAAGTTCGGGGCGGTCTTTATTGTCGGTATATATTCAGAGAGCTTATATTCTCTTTTCGATAACCTTGTCGATAAGTCCGTATTCAAGCGCCTGCTGAGCGGTGAGGAAATTATCTCTGTCCGTATCCTTTTCGATCAGCTCCAGGGGCTTTCCCGTGTTAGCTGCAAGAATACGGTTGAGCTTATCCTTTGTTCTCAGAATATGCTCCGAATGGATCTTGATATCGGACGCCTGTCCCTGATATCCGCCGAGAGGCTGATGGATCATTATCTCGCTGTTGGGAAGAGCAAGACGCTTTCCCTTCGCGCCTGCGGAAAGAAGGAACGCTCCCATGCTTGCCGCCATACCTACGCAGATGGTGGATACGTCACACTTGATGTAATTCATCGTGTCGTAGATAGCAAAGCCTGCAGAGACTGATCCGCCGGGGCTGTTGATGTAGAAGGAGATGTCTTTATCTGCGTCCTGAGACTCCAGATACAAAAGCTGAGCTACGATAAGAGACGCCGTTGTGTCGTTCACTTCGTCTGCGAGGAAGATAATTCTATCGTTCAGAAGGCGAGAATAGATATCATATGCGCGCTCGCCGTGATTTGTTTGCTGTATTACTGTTGGTACAAGAGCCATTTTCAGCCACCGTTCCTTTCTTTGAATTGATGCCTTGGTTTTACCGAATTTGATTATTGCCTTTTAAAGCGAGGGATTATTCAGCATCCTCTGCTTTTTTTACTGTGATCTCTGCGTTTTCCTTAACGAGCTTGAGAGCTGCCTGAACGTTAAGGTCTGCAGCGAGGTCCTCGCTTGCGATAGCAGCCTTGACCTTATCGATCTCCATGGAGTACATCTCAGCCATACGCTTGTATTCAGCCTCGATCTCCTCTTCTGTAGCTGCGATGCCCTCAGCCTTTACGACTGCCTCGAGAGCAAGGCGTACCTTTACGCTTCTCTCTGCGCGGGGACGGAAGTTCTCGCGGAGCTGGTCGAGGTTCTGACCTGTGTATTTGAAGTATGTGTTAAGATCGAGACCGTTGGAGCGGAGCTGCATATCGTACTCACGAAGCTCGTTTTCAACCTCGTTCACGAACATAGACTCGGGGATCTCGACCTCCATGTTTGCTACGAGAGCGTCGAGAATACGGTTCTCAACTACCTGATCTGCTGCCTTCTCGTATCTCTCAACGAGCTTTGCGCGGACGTCTGCTCTGTATGCCTCCATGTTATCGAAGGACTGGTCCTTTGCGAACTCGTCGTCCAGCTCGGGAAGCTCTTCCTTTGTAAGAGCGTGAAGCTTACACTTGAATACTGCGGGCTTGCCTGCAAGCTCCTTTGCGCCGTATTCCTCGGGGAAGGTTACGTTTACGTCGAACTCCTCGCCGATATTCTTACCGACGATCTGCTCCTCGAATCCGGGAATGAACTGACCGGAGCCGAGCTTCAGCTTATGATGCTCGCCCTTGCCGCCCTCGAATGCAACGCCGTCAACGAAGCCTTCGAAATCAATGTCCGCTGTGTCGTCCATTTCAGCTGCGCGGTCGGTCACCTCGATCTCTCTTGCCGCTCTCTTCTGAGCTGCCTTGATATCGTTCTCTACCATCTCGTCCGTTACTTCCGTAACTTCCTTCTCTGCCTTAAGTCCTTTGTACTCCTTAACTACAGCCTCGGGCTTAACGTCGAATACTGCCTTGAGAACAACTACGTCGCCTTCGTCCATGGAAACGATATCGAATTCGGGACGGGAGATAACTGCAAGACCGGACTCCTTGATCGCCTCTTCGTAAGCGTCGGGAAGAAGGTTATTGAGAGCTTCGTCCGTGAAAACGCCCTGACCGTAAAGCTTTCTGACCATAGCAAGGGGCGCCTTTCCTTTACGGAAGCCGGGAATGTTCATCTTGCCGATCTGCTGCTTATATACTTTAACTATTTCTGCTTCAAGAGCTGCTTTCTCGATGCTGAACTCAATTGAAGCGCGGCTTTTTTCAAGATTTTCTGTTTTGATAAGACTCATGTTGTTTTACTCCGCCGAGGGCTTTTCGCCACTTTTTCGGCGTCGCTCCTTTCATTTATACATTTCCTGATTTTACTATCAATATTATATTTTACACATTTAACAAAAAAAGTCAACCACTTTTGTGTAAAATTAAAAATTCGTTCAATATTATTATAATATTAAACAATTCTCAGAGGGTTAAATCTGAGATAATCGGCAGAGACGATAGTGAAGGTCATCCCCTCGTATTCTACCGTCTGCTCCATATCGTACTTCCCGTGTATGTGTCCGTAAAAACAACGCTTGACTCCGTATTTTTTCATTACGTCGATAAGCTCTGCGCACACGAAGTCGCCGAAAACCGGCGGAAAATGCAGGAACGCGATTTTCTCGCACTCCCCGAACGCCTCCGCGCTTTTCAGGCTCAGCTCCAGTCTTCCCGCCTCTCTTGCGACTATTTTATCGTAATCCGTATCCTTCGGGGAGACCTTTTCGTCTATGAACCAGCCTCTGCAGCCGCAGATCGCCTTTCCGTCCGCCAAAAAGGAGTTGTTATACAAAAGCGAAAGGCTCTTTATCTTTTCCTTCGCAAAGAACTCCTCCGTTTTTTTGACCGTTGCCCACCAGAAATCGTGATTTCCTTTTCCGATTATCTTCTTTCCCGGAAGACTGTCGAGAAGCTTCAGATCGTTTGACGCCTCCTCCAGGCTCATCGCCCAGGATATGTCCCCCGGAATTACCACCGTGTCGCCGTCTGAAACCGTACTTTTCCAGTTTTCGCGCAGCTTTTCCGTCCAGCCAGACCAGCGTGAGCCGAATATATCCATCGGCTTTTCTGTGCTTTCGGACAAATGTGTGTCGGCGAGAACAAAAAGCGACATAGGTGTTTTTTCCTTTCTGTAATTTAATTTTGATTAAGACGGATATTTCGTGTGATTATTAAAATTTTCTTTTTTATGTTACTTTCCTCTTCGCAGGAAAGTAACCAAAGGGGCGACCAAAGGAAAGGGGAGGTTGCGGTTCCACCCCTTTCCTTTGGAAACCAATCCCCATCGCTTTGTTTGTGCGAACATAGGTGTGTGTCACCCCGAATATCCTGCTTACGCAGAATATTCCCTTGTTTGCCTGCAGGCGCTCGCCTGCCGCACCGCTCGCGGCGATTGGTTTTTGTCTGAAAATTCTTACTTTCCCTTAACTATCTCTATCGCTACCGCGGGCATATCGTCCTTTTCGATAACTCTTGAGAAGCGTACCGTCTTCTTATCAAGTCCTGCAAGAGGAGCAGTTACCTCTACGCCCGTGAGCTCGCTGAGCGCGTCGAGCGCCGCCGTTCCCTCGGGAGCCTTCTCAGCCTTCAACGCCTCGTAGACTGAGGACGCGAACTTATACGGGCTTGCCGTGGACGCGATGATTATACGCTTTGCCGCGTTCTTTTCGTCAGCCAGGTACTGCTTTGCGGAGCTGATAGCGACGGACGAATGAGTATCCGCAAGATAATTATATGACGTGTAGATATTTTTGATAGTCTCTGAGGTGTTTTCCTCGTCGCAATAGTATCCGCAGAAATCCTTTTGAATCTTCGCCATCACCTCGTCGCTTACCTTGTAAACGCCCTTTGTCTGAAGCTCGTTCATATACTTAGCCGTCTCTTCGGAGCCTGCCACAAGATAAAGAAGTCTTTCAAGATTTGATGAGATAAGAATATCCATAGACGGGGACATAGTCGTATGGAACACGCGGTTTCTATCGTAAACGCCCGTTCTGAGGAAATCCGTAAGGATATTGTTCTTATTTGATGCGCAGACAAGCTTGCCGATAGGCAGTCCCATCTGCTTTGCGATGTACGCCGCGAAAATGTTTCCGAAGTTACCCGTAGGTACGCAAACGTCAACAACGTCACCCTCCGCTATATCCTCTTCAGCCACCAGATCGCAGTACGCGGAAATATAGTAAACTATCTGAGGAGCAAGGCGTCCCCAGTTGATAGAGTTTGCGGATGAGAAGAAATATCCGTTATCATTCAACGTCTTTATCATTTCGGGATCGGAGAATATCTTCTTGACACCGTTCTGAGCGTCGTCAAAGTTACCCTTGACCGCGAAAACGTCTACGTTACCGCCCTCCTGAGTTGCCATCTGAAGCATCTGAACGCGGCTTACTCCGTCAACGGGGTAGAATACCGCTATCTTAACGCCGTCAACGTCCTTGTAGCCCTCGAGCGCCGCTTTACCCGTATCTCCTGAGGTCGCAACGAGAATAAGCGCTGTTTTGTCTTCTCCTGTCTTCTTGAGTGCGCGAACGAACAGACGGGGCATGATCTGGAGCGCCATATCCTTGAACGCCGCCGTGGGACCGTGCCAAAGCTCAAGTATTCTCATCTTCTCTCCGAGAGCAGCTACCGGAGCCGCTCCGCCGGGAAATCTCTGCTCGCTGTACGCTTCGGTGCAATCGTCAAGCAGTTCTTCGTAAGTATAGTCCGTGAGGAATTTTGACAGTATAGCTGCCGCTCTTTCGGGATAGCTCATCTTTGCAAGCTCAGCTATCTCGCCTTTTTTAAGCTCGGGGAGCTTTTCGGGCATATAAAGTCCTCCGTCGGAAGCAAGTCCTTTCTTGATTGCTCCTGCCGCGGTGGTGACACCGCCGTTTCCTCTTGTGCTGATGTAGTTCATTTTTTTATCCTTTCGTTTTGGGGTATGTATGTAATTTTTTTATTTTTTGCAATTTGTATCTGCGTGCGAACACAGTTCGCACCTACGGTGTTGATCGTATTTTATGTATGGATTACGGCGGGAGCAAGCCCCTGCCCTACAGTGGTAAAGGATACTTTGTGTAAAAAATTCCCTCTCCGTCACCTACGGTGCCACCTCTCCCAGAGTGAGAGGCTTCTGTTACGGATGTTTTGGGGTAGAAAATGTACGCTCTCATTGAAAAGGGAATGCACTTTTCCGAAGGAAAAATTACCAAGATATTCTCTGACATCGATGCCCTCGCGGTGTCGATGTCAGAGAAGCTTTTGCGCAGCTTTTCTCGAAAAGCGCGTATCCCCTTTTTCAAAGAGAATGTAGCTTTTCTAACCTAAGTAGGTAGCTTATCAAGCGAATGCAAGAAATCGAGGGAGCGGAAGCCTTTTTCAAGGTGATTGAGAAGATAGCTTTCGCAGTATTCCTCAAAAATAGAGTGATAGAATTCAGGCAGATCGAAAGCCAGATAACGCTTTGCGGGACAATAGCTGACGTAACGCATAGCGTCAAGAAGCGGTCTCTCAAGCGAGAACAAAAGCTCGGTATGCCCCTCTCTGTATTCGGATGACGCAGAGTTTTTGTCCCGTCGGCAGTCGGCGCAGTGAATAACGCCGTCCATAACGTCCAGATACATAATATCTCCCGCCTCGCATCCGCACTCGGAGCACTTTACGAGATCGGGGGCAAATCCTATGACCGCCGCAGTACGAAGCTCGAACGCCGCTTTGATAAGCTTTCGGGGCTTTAAACCGCGGTCAAGCGCGTAAAGCGTGTTAAGTATGAGCTGGAGCATCTCGGACTCGTCGCCGTTTTCGATACAGACCTCGCCGGCAATGTCGCACATATAGATCGCCGTCGACGTAAGATCAAGATCGGTTCGAATGTTCGAAAAGCCCTCTATTTCGAACATTCGAACCGATC